>NZ_JBHVIN010000015.1:0-247359 GCF_042799575.1 Streptomyces sp. NPDC057682
GGTCCCACTCCGCATTCGTCAGATCACCACGGCCCATAAAAGCAGCCTGCCCCCAACACCCCACGCACGTCAGGAGATCCGAGAAACAGTGCCTAGGCCGCTATCCCGCAGCGGGCCGTACTCGACGCCCCCAATTCCAACTGATCAAGGAGTTCCTGTTCCCGTGCACATACGATTCGGCAGATCCGCCGCTGCCCTTGTCATCGCGGCAGCCAGCACCCTCGTTTGGGTGCCGACCGCGAACGCCGAACCCTCCGACCCGACCCCGTCGTTCACAGCCGTCGCCGAGACACCAACGCCGGACGCGGGCAGCGTCGAGATCACCACAAAGGACACGGCCGGGGGCGTCCTCTCCGGCGCATCGTTCCTGCTGCTCGACTCCGCTGGCCAGGAAGCGGCCCGTGGACGGACTGATGCCTCGGGAAAGCTGACCTTCCGCGATCTCCGTCCCGGCGTCTACCGGCTCAAGCAGACGGTCACCGGCAGCCCCCTCCACGACACCGCCGCCGACCAAGACGTCATCGTCACGCCGAGCAGCATCACCCAGGTGACCATTGACGTCCTGTTCAAGCCCGCAAAGCTCCTTCTGCAGGCCAAGGACAACAAGACCGGACGACTCCTGCCCGGCGCGACCGTGACCATCGGTACCGGCAGCCGCACGCTACTCACCTTGACGACGGGCGCTGCGGGAACCGCCTCCGGCGCTCTGCCCATGTCGACCCGAAGCGCGAAGTTCTGGGTCAGGGAGACGAGGTCCCCCGCCGGCTACGACCTCTACACGCAGACCAAGACGTTCACCGCAGGCCCCGGCTCCCCGGTCACCGTGACCGTAGCCAACGCCAAGACCGCCCCCGAGACCTCGGACAAGCCGACGGACGAGCCCACCGCCTCCAGTACCAGGGAGCCGAGCAACGGTACGGGAGCGGCAACATCCCCGGCACCGGGCAGCCCCACGCCGGATACCGGGTCCTCGGCCGCGACCGCAGCCCCGGTCCGTGACTCCCGGCCGAACACTCCGACGGGTTCCCTCGCCCATACCGGAACGACCGCCACCCCATGGCTGATCGGCGGCACAACGGCGCTGCTCGTGGTTGGCGGAGGGGCGTTCCTCGTCGCCCGCCGCATCCGAGCGGCCACCCGCGACGACGAGCTCACCGAGGAGGTCTGACCGGCCCTCCACCCCCCTACGGCTCAATGCCCCCTGGATTCCGACTGGAATCCAGGGGGCATTTTCGCGATTCGGGGTGAACCGGGCGACGGGCGAGCGGGTCGCGCCGCTGTGGCTCCCGCTCGTGCGCGACGACCCGATGGGTCTGGTGCGCGCAGGTGCTCCGCATCCCCGGTATCACGGGGATCGACGCCCTTCCGCGGTCCGCCTGGAGAGGGCGGGGCGGTGGTGTCAAACCTTCAGGTGAGCCCAGTTTCCGGCCGGCACACATTGCATGCCTCGATGTCCGGCTCGGTCATGGCGATCAGCGCCTCCTCGCGGTCGATCAGTCCGTGTTCCCCGGCCGACAGTGTGCACCCGCCCCGGTGCAGCATCGCCGGACGCCCGGCTCTCGGCGGTTGGATCTTCCAGGACCTCTCCGCGCGGGCACGCTCCCGCCGATGCCGTTCCTGCTCTTCCTGGGTGTTCAGCTCCCGGATCCGGATCTCCGTCTGCCGCAGCTGCCACCGCAGCCACTCGGCCAAGATCTGGTTCTTCTCCAGGTCGGACACGACTACGCCTCGGGCTGTTCGTGGGCGTGCTTCAGCGCCATACGAGCCGACACGACATCGCCACGGTCGAGAGTCGCCCAGTAAGGGTGTGTCGCTACGGCCTCGGACAGCCGCAGCAACTCGGCCCGGAACTGGTCGACCGTGGCACGTTGCTCGTCCGTGTACCCGGGGCTGTCCGGTTTCCCTGACCGGAACGACGAGTAGGGCTGCTTCTCCGTCTCCCATCCAGGCATGGGGTCCGCGGACCACGGCAGCGTTGTCGCGTACTCGTCGAAGTCAGCATGGGTGCGGTGAAGGGCGACCTGCGCTGCGCGCAGGTCTTCAGGATAATCGTGCACCCTTCGATGCTATGTCTGTTCGATTTTGGGAAGTGAATCGGCGCGCTGGATCATTCGGGGGCGAGGTCGGTGCGGAGTCGGCCCCGGGAGGCATTGTTCTCGATTACCGGAATTGTCGCCACCAACAACTTCTTGTTCGCGGTGGCCGGGTTCAAGTTCGCCGGGGGCAGACAGGAAAGAGAGCGTAAAGACTGGCCAACGGGTGTGAGGGCATGTCAAGGTAAACGACCTTGCAAGAAAGCCCAGGTCAGAGAGGTGAATGCCCGTGACCGTAGCCCCCGTGGGCCCTGGTTTCTCCACCACATCCGAAGCCCTCCGGCTGCGGGAGTGGCAGCTCGGTTCCGGCCAGCCGACCCTGGTCCTGGATCAGTTCTCCGCCGAGGACTTCCACCTGGTCGTCGATGACCGCGCGGACGTGCACGTCAGCAGCAAGGACGGACGGTTCTACCTCGGCTGGTTTCCCCTCGGCCGCCCCGGCACGGACGGCGAGGGTTGGAAGATCGCGGTCACCGGAACCGCCGAGACACCCGGCTTCCACGTGTCCTTCGACACTCAGACGCCGGCCGACGTTGTCGCCGCAGTGGTGGCGCGTGTCCTGGAGTCCTCGAACCGCCTCTGACGGCGGGCGCCGCAGAGGCACGGCCTCCACTCCACGAGTGGGACGCCCCCGTTCGGCTCATCGGCCCTGCGGCCGTGCATGTCCGTTTCCTGTACCAGGAGGTTGCTTGTGACGTCCTCGGAAATGACCGTCGGCGGTCTCATTGCCTTGTTGTCAGCCTGCGACCCGGACGCTCCGGTCCGCCAGGCCATGAACCCCTACTTCCCGATGGCCCACCGCCTGGCTCAGGTCCTCCAGAGCCGGGACGAGACCGGCCAGACCGTCGTCTACCTAGCCGAAGGACGGGACGAGGACGCGCAACTCGGCCACCTGCCTCCGGAGGTCGCCATTGCCCTGACGTGGCAGGGCCCCGTTCAGGCTCCCCCGTGCCGCCCCCGCCGTCGTGCCGGTGGCAACTAAGACCCGCACCGCCCCTTGGAGGCGCCCCTGTACCCCGAATTCCCGCCCGACCCGGCCACCCCGCATGGTGGCCAGCCCGCGTACTGGGTCGGCCCCCGGCATCTGGCCGGCGACGACGGGCGTCTCTACGACGTGGTTGCCGACGCGCTCGCCGGCCTGGGCTGGACGAGCCTGACGATCATCCGCGGACGCCAAGAACCGGACGAAGCGCTGGAGGATCGCCAGGTCCTGCGTAGCACCGTCCTGCACATCAGCCCCGACGCCCTGCGCTGGGCGCAGTGGGGACTGCCGGACGAGCCGTTCTATCTCGGAGATCTGCCGATCGCCTGGCAGATCTCGGCCCGCCCAGACACGAGCAGTTCGCTCGCGTCGTGGACGGCCTACTTCACCACCGGCGTCCCGGGGGAGACCGTGGTCGACTTCCTTGTCGCGCTCGACGACCGCGACCAGCCCGCCGTGGTGTACCGCGGCCCCGACCCGGTCCTTGACGCTGTCGCCGCCCACGGTTGGCTGCGCGACATCGACCAGCCCCACGTGGGGGCGACGGACCCGACGTTCACCTCGCACATCAGCCTCGGCGAGGTCCCGCCCCTCATCCAGGATGCCGATCCGCGCATCCTGACCACCGAGCCCGACGAGGTGGGGCTGGACGGATGGCAGGCGTGGGCCGAGCCCGCGATCGGCACCCCCTGCCTGTGGGCGGCCTCCTTCAGTTCCAGCGTCCCGGACGACCTGGTGGCCGCGTTCGCCGCCTCGCTCAGCTCGACCGCACCGGTCCTGCGCCGGGTACTGCCGGAGGTCACCCGGGAGCGTCTTCTGCGCGCCCCGGCCAGCTAGATCCGGTACAGATCGGACTTCTTCAACTTCGCGGAGGTGGTTGCTTGTTGTATGCCGGATGCGACTGGTCGGACCAGTGGCTCGACGTTGCCGTGCTCGATCGGTCCGGCGCGGTCCTCGGCGAGGCCCGGATCGTCTACGCCGAGAACCCGGATCCCGTCGCCCGCTACCGGGAGTTCCTGTCGAGCCTTGGCCGCAGATGGCGATCGACGGTCACCGGGATCGAGGACGTGAACATCCTCTTCGCCCGCACACTCGCGGCGTCCGGGATGTCCGTCGTGCACGTGGATCCCACCCGTGCTGCCCGGCACCGCGTGGCCCTGGGGATCCCGAAGACGGACCGCGCCGACGCCCGGCTGCTCGCCTCGATGACCCTGGCCGGCGAATGCCGCCCCGTCGTCGTGGACTCCCCGGCGGCGCAGGCGCTGCGCGTCGTGGCACACGCCCACCGGGCGGCCGTGGCCCGCCGCGTGGACGCCCTGGCCGCGTTGCGGGCGGCGTTGATGCGGATCTGGCCGGCAGCCGTCTCCGCGTGGCCCGCTGGTGTCGGCGGGCTGTGCAGTGCGCAAGCGCGTGCCGTCCTGGGCGCCGCCCCCACGCCGCGTGCCGCCGCCCGGCTGGATCGGACGAGCCTGGCTGCGCTGCTGACCGCGGCGGGCAGGAAGCGCACCGTCCAGGACGAGGCCGAGCGTCTGCGCATGTGCTTCTTCCGCCCGGTGATGGTCCTCGACCCCCGTGTCGAGGAAGCGGAGGCCCTGCGTATCGGGCACCTCCTCGCGGTGCTCGACCACGCGGTCCGGCAGGCCGACGGCCTGCAGCGGGAACTCGAGCAGCACTACAGCATCCACCCGTTCCACCCGCTGGTGGCCGGTGTCCCCGGCATGGGCGCCATTCTCGGCGGCTACCTCCTGGCGGAGATAGGGGACCGGCCTGTCGAGCGGTTCGGCAGCGGTCGTTCCCTCGCCGCCTACGCCGGCGTCGCCCCGGTCACCTGGGCCTCCGGGCAGACGGTGCGGGTCTCCTTCCGCAAGGCGTCGTCCACACGCCTGCGCAGCACCCTGCATGCGCTGGCCTTCTCCATGATCAGCCACTCTCCGGGCGCCAGAGCCTACTACCGGATGCGCCGTGATGCTGGAGACGCGCACGCCACAGCACTGAGGAAGCTGGGCCGAAAGATCATCCTTTGCCTCTACCGCTGCATGGCCTCCGACCTGCCGTACGACGATGCCGTCGCCTTCGGCTACGACGTAGCCGACAGCGGCGGCCCGTACGGCTGGAGGGCTGCTCCGCTGGACGGAGACCAGATCGTCCGCGCCCGCGACATGCTCGCCACGCCCGGCACCACCGTCACCGGCACAGCCAGGCTCTTCGGGGTCAGCAGACATACGATCTATCGGCACGTCCTGGGCCGGACGCGGTGACAGACCCGGACACGCTCGCTCGGTCCGAGAGTGGAGGCGTTCACCGTTCAGCGGTGAAGGCCCCCGCTCTCGGCCGGAGCGGGAGAGGCGGGCGGACCGCGGTACGCCCGAAGGCATCCCCGGGCTTCGAGCCCCGACGTGGGAATGGCGCCCACGGACCCCGCCCGCCTCGCTCAGCACCAACAGAATGCCCGGCCTTCCGCTCACGGAAGGCCGGGTATTTTCGTACGGATCAGTGAGCCGAGGGCCGGGGAAGTCCCGACCGCGGGGCGGCCGGGGACAGGGCGACGGACTATGGCCAGTTCGTTTCTGTGACCGGGGAGGGTGCCTTCGCGAGGCCGAGACGACGGCGGCGCCCCCGCCGTATCTGCGACCTGTTCAGCCTGACCGCCGGTGGGGCCCGCGCGACACCTCCACAGTCGGCCAGGCCAGCTTGATCGAGTACACCTTCGAAACGGCCGGCCCACGGCGTCATCTCCGGGGCCTGCGGTGGTCAACTCTTCTCCACCGTGAACGTCGTGCAGCTGTCCGACGCCTTGCCGTCAGGGTCAGTGACGGATCCCGTGATTTTATGGGGTGCGGCGACTTCCGCCGAGAGGCCGACCATGAGGTAGTCCTCCGGCTCGTCGATCCAGTGGTCGCCATAGAGATTCATGCGCGCGTCGGCGTACGTCCCTTGCATGGCGAAGGACCCTCTGGGCACATCGGGGTTGGACGCGAGCGGATAGAAGTCGAAGGTGGCTGTGAGGCCACTGTCGTCCTGGGAAATCGTGAGGGTCAGGCCGGTGTGCCCTTGGCCGCAGAAGTAGCTGCCGCGCCACTCACCGGTAACGGGCGACGGGTCCGCTGTCGCCTGCTCAGCCGGCTTGTCCGGTTCCGGATCGGTCGAGTGGTTCGTCGGCTGCCCGGTCGGACGCGCCGAAGACGTGTCTGACCCAGTTCCGGCGGATCCCGAAGTGTCTCCTCCGTTGACCGCAATGGCCACCGCCGCGACCGCAGCGATGCTGGCAGCAGCGACCCACAGAAGAGGGTTGGACTTGGTGCGATTGCCCGTGTGGGCCTTGGCGAGCTGCGGCGCCGTGTGCGCGGGGAAGGGATCCGGGCCGGGGCGGGCGGGTACAGCCCGCAGTGGGGGTTGGGGGAGACCACGGGCAGTTGCTGCCTGGGTCGGCGCGGCATGCGGATGAGGCGCCGGGCGAGAATCCACCGTGGTGACGACGGCAGTGGGTGGGACCGCGAGCCGTCTATCTCCGGCTTCGGTGTCCGCTTCCCCGTCCAGGTTGAACAGATACTCAGCCTTGCGGGCGATCGTGGAGGCAACCGGAGCAGGCAACCAGTCGGTTCCACTGTCTCGGCGGGCGGCTTCTGCGCGGGATCTCAGCGTTGTTGGGGATGGTCTGTGCTCCGGTGACTTGGCCAGGCACCCCCGTACGGATTCAGCGAATGAATCCGGTAGACCGCTCAGGTCGGGTTCGTGATGCACGATTCGATACAGCAACTCCGGGCCGGTACCGCCGCCGAAGGGGCTTCGTCCAGTCGCTGCGTACGTGAGTACCACGCCGAGCGAGAAGACGTCGCTTGCCGCGGTCACCTCTCGTCCTTCGGCCTGCTCCGGCGACATGTATCCGGGCGAGCCCACCACGAGTCCGGTCGCGGTCAGGTCAGCCCCATCGGCGGCCCGAGCGATCCCGAAGTCGATCAGCAGTGGTCGGTCCAGGGACAGCAAGACGTTCGAGGGCTTCAGATCTCGGTGCACGAGCCCGCTTGCGTGCACCACCTCCAGCGCCTCGGTCAGCCCGGCCAGGAGGCGCCACAATGCCGACTCGGGCAGCGGTCCGTGCTGGTGCACGGCCTCGGCCAGAGAAGGACCGGGTATGTATGCGGTGGCCAGCCATGGAACAGCAGCCTCAGGATCGGCGGCCAGTACGGGCGCGGTGCCCGTCCCCGAAACTGCCTGTGAGGCATGTACCTCCCGGGCGAACCGCTCTCGGAAGCCCGACGCTCCGACCAGCCCGGCATGCACCAACTTGACGGCCACCGTTCGGCCACCGGGCGAGCGTCCTAGATACACCCGTCCCATGCCGCCTTCGCCCAGGCGCATCAGGAGTCGATATGGCCCGACCTGCCTCGGATCATCGCCGGTTAACGGATCCACCCAATACCCCCAAGAAGCACGGCACTTGAGCTTTGGATGCCATCGTGTCATGCCCAAGGGCGAACAATTCAGCGACTGCCCGAAGGGACGGGGTGGTCAGCAGGGGCCCGCAGGCCCGAGGGGGTTGCAGGGGTGTCGGTCAGTGCCCGAGGTGGCGCAGGCAGTCCTCGAACGTGGCATGCGTCGCGTCCGCCGGCCCGCTGGTGCGGTTGTACCAGGCGGTGTCGAGGCGCGTCTCCTGCTGCTGGTGCCCGGCCCGGCAACGCAGCCAGATCTCGTCACGGGTGGAAAGGACGAGCCAGTCCCGGTACGAGCCGCATTCGGCACAGGCGACCATCTCGCCGTCGAGGACGAGGGGCTGTGCCCACGGCATCATCCTGCCGTCGAGCTGGTCGTGACTGGGCACGCGCAGGTCCGGCGGAAGAAAGTTGTCCACGACGGCAACCGGTGGCGTCGGCTCCGGGCCGTATGTCGGCTCACCGAATCCGGGCGGGACCTGTCCCATCATCTGTGCGTGCAGCTCGGCGAACTGCCTCTGAGCCTCGGTCGGTTCCATGGCCCTTCGGCGTATCCGGTGAAACACCCTGACGTCCTCCTCTACCTTGTCACCTTGTCCTGCGCGGATCATGATCGTGCCCCAGGCCGGCGGCCGTTTCAATTCTCAACGTCCACAGTCCGGGTCCGCTGGACAACTGACTTCTCGGATGCCGACAAGCCCATGCCGATTCAGGCCTACAGGCGCTGACGCGAGGATTCCTCGCTATTGCGCCGCCGGCCGGGGCCGGACGCTCTGGCGGTTCCCCTGAGCGTCGTGGATCGGGCCCCGGAGCTGGTCTCGGACGAGTGGGTGACGTCGGCGGGTAGGTCCGCGGCGCGCCGCAGCCTCCAGACGAGCACGTCGCTGATGGAGTCGGCGGTGCCCAGCTCGCGTTGTGCGGCGACGTCGGACAGCAGCGCGGCCGGGTCATGACCTGCGGCTTCCGCCTCCGTAACCGTGGCGGCCAGGGCGTACCAGCCGGGCTCGGTGAGGATCTGCTCGGCCAGGTCCGGCAGAGCCTCGCGCAGCAGTGCGCTCTGGCGCTGGAGTATCGGCCGGCTGAGACGCCGGCCGTGCTGGTAAAGAACGCCGAGCGGCTGGGCGGCTGCGGCCTGATAGGCGGTACGCAGATGTTTGGCGGCCTGGACGGCGGCGTCGGCTTGTTGGGCGTGCCCCTTGCGAGCGTGCCAGTGCGCGGCGGCGGTGATCAGGAAGAACAGCATGTCGATCACCATCGCTGTGCTGGCTCCGTCCTCGCCTCGGCCGAGAACCGGGCCGCCCTGGACGAGGTCGCGGGCGGCCTGGCGCAGGGCGTGATCGTGCCCGCGTACAGCCCGGATGTGCGAGCGCGAGGCCCGTTCGAAAGCCGTTGCGGCGTCGCGCAGTTCGCGGCGGGTGTGAGCGGCGGACGTCGCAGCGAGCGCGTCCAGGACCTCGCCGGCCGCAGCGATGTGGGCGGCGGCGACCGCGTCCTCGTCGTGCCCGAAGACGAGCACGGTCTGCCACAGGGCCGAGGCCGTTGCGCGGCGTGCGGCGGCCGAACGGCCCGCCCCTGTACGAACCTCCTCCTGCTGCCGGACCGCCGGGCCGTTGGTGGACCAGCGCTCGCGGATGCGGGGCAACGAGAGGTCGGGAGCAAGACGGGCACCCGGGTAGAAGACTGGTTCGCCGTCCTTGTTCAAATCATCAGGCAGCGCGACCTTGTATCCGAGCAGGTCCCCGGAGGGGGCGGCGCGCTTGCGGATCAGAAGGCCCGCGGCGGCGAGCCGGCTGAAGAACTCCTCCTCGCCCGCTGTGCCGGCCACGGCACGGCGTACGGTCTCGCGCAGTTCTTCGCGGGCGGTGCGCTCGCGGCCCTGGCGGTCGGCCTTGTGCCGCTCGGCGCTGGTGGGCCGCTGGGCAGCCGTGCCGTCGCCGGGTGCGACTTTGTGGAGGCCGAGTTCTTTCTCGATGAGCCGGGCTTCGGCCTGGGCGCGGGCCCCGGATCGGTAGTCGTCGGGGCGTCGGCCGTCCTCGGTTACGAGGGTGGCGACGATGTGGATGTGGTCGTCCGCGTGCCGTACGGCGGCCCAGCGGCAGCCGGGCTGTCCGCCGCCGGGGTCTATGCCGGTGGCGGCGACGATCCGGCGGGCGACTTCGGCCCACTCGTCGTCCGACAGGGGCCGGTCGCCCGGCGCGGTGCGTACGGAGGTGTGCCACACGTGCTTGGCAGGCCGGGCGTGCTTGGGCAGTGCCTGGACAGGCTGGTCCAGGAGCTGCTGGAGGGCCGTCAGCGTGGCGTCCGGATCGCGGCCGGGATCGGGGGCCATACCGTCGAACGAGGCCACGAGGTGGGGGTCGACGTGTTCCTCGCGCTTGCCGGGGCCGTAGAGGTAGGCGAGCAGGCCGATGGTCCGGGAGCCGGGCGGGTTGACGCTCGGGATCATGATTCCTGCTGGTGCTGGAGGACAGCAGTCGCGGCGGCATGCACTGCGGTAGCGGCCTGTCGTACGGCAGCGAGGCTTGCCTCCAGCTGAGGGACGGCGGCATCGGCACCGGCGTTGAGGGCCTTGGTCACCTGATTGAGGTTGCTGCCGGCCCAGCCGAGCTTGCGCCGGCTGTCGAACAGTGCGGTCAGGACATCGTGTTCGGTGGCGATCTCGGCGCTTGTTCGGTCGAGATCGCGGGCCGCGGCGAGCGCGGCACGGGCGAGGAACCCGCCGACGGTCAGGTTGCAACGAGCGGCGGCGGAGACGATCAGGTCGAACTCGGCATCGTTGAAGCGGGTCGTGCGCAAATGTCGGCGCTTCTTCTCGGGCGGCTGACGTGGACGCTGACGGGCAGGGCGCTCACTGGGGCGACGACGAGGCTCGCGCTTCTCCTCCGGCTTCGATCCGCCCCCGGTCGAAGCCTCCAGGACCTGCACCCCCCGGTGCAGGTCCTCTCCCGCCCCCTCAAGGGCGGGCTTGGCGGAAGTACTACTTCCGCCCCAACTTGCTCGCTGAGACACCCAGTTGAGGTCGGCTCCAGGTTCGTGGGCGGTGCCGTTCCAAGGTGTGTTCGTCATCGCGATTCGTGCCTCGCCGAGCGGGTGCGGTACTGGATAGCCGCGACCAGCGCGACGATGTCGGCCGGCCCCGAAAGGACGCGGACGGGCCCGCCGGACCGGTCCTGGACGAACCACTGGCCGGACGGCATGAGGACTGCCGCGTGCAGCAGCCGTCGGCGGACCAGAACATCCGCCCAGGCGGTGGCTTCGGCGAATGTCGGCATGGGAGGGCGTGGGATCACAGGGCGGCTCCTGGAGCGGGGAGATGGCCCGGCACGAAGCAGGCCAGCAGGTTCGGATAGGCGGGATGAGCTGGGCTCTGTCGGCTCATCCGCACTCGGGACAGCGGCCGACGTGACTGCTGAGCGCACGGGCCATCCGCTGTTTCGCCGACGCCGCCTGCTTCGCGCTGGCCTTCGCCGCCGGCCTTCCGGCGTACCGCTCGGAGTGGGCGAGCATGAACTCGATCTCTCGCTCGTACTGCGCCCTGACCGTGTTGAACCGGCGGCAGGTCTTCATCGGGATGTGCTCCTCGGCGTGGTGGTGTCCTTGCTCCGCAGTTCCTGGAGGACGAGGCCCAGTCGGTCATTGCCGACCCCCGGCAGGTCCTGGCGGCGGATGATCTCGCGCAGCTGCACCCGGGTGATGGATTCGTTGCCGTCCCGTGCAAGGAGGGCGGGGACATGGGGGAGTACGTCGTGCACGAGCCGTCGCTCGGGCTCGCCCAGCTCGCGCGACGGACGCTCCGCCCGGCGAGAGCGGGACCGGGCACGCTTGTCCTTGGCGTTCGCCCGGGGCTTCCGTACCGACTTCCGGCGGTGCGGGACCTTACGCCCGCGGTCCTGGGTGGTGTCGGTCCCGGACCGTGCGGTGGTTGGTCCGGGGTCCTGGGTGGTGTCGGTCCCGGACCGTGCGGTGGTTGGTCCGGGGTCCTGGGTGGTGTCGGTCCCGGACCGTGCGGTGGTTGGTCCGGGGTCCTGGGTGGTGTTGGTCCCGGACCGTGCGGTGGTTGGTCCGGGGTCCTGGGTGGTGTCGGTCCCGGACGGGGCGAGCACTGAATCCGGTACCTCCGGGTCGGATACGGGGATCGCTGTCACGCCCGGTGCTGCCTGCTGAGGGACCGAGGCCGCCGACATGCTGCTGCTGGCCGGGGACCATGGAGAAGGAAGCGGGACCGTGGCGAGAGCGAGGGCATGGCGCCGAGCGGCGAGTTGGTCGAGCAGCTGTGCCCGCTGGATCGGGTCGGTGCCGACGGCGGCCCTGCCCACCGCCTTCGACAGGCGTCGAGTCAGCCGTCGACCCCGACGGTTGCGCTGCTGTTCGGGAGTGCGCTCCGCGAGGCGGGCAGCGAGAGCGACCGCGCGGGCGGTGGCCCGGTCCCGGGTGATCTGTGCGGCATCACGGTCCCGCGCGGCAATTCCCAGGCGGGACAGAACCCTTTCGCGGGCCTCCCGGCCCAGCACGGCGACCAATCCGTTCGACGCGGCGCCGGGGGTGCGCAGCCGCAGTTCAATCCCCATGGCCAGGTGCCACAGCATCGCCGCCATGACCGGCCCGACGAAGGCCCGGACGGTGCCGCCGACGGGCCCGCTCTCGGCGTAGGCGGGGATCACCTGCACCGTGGTGATCACCCAGACCAGGGTGCCCGGCAGCCCGGGTGCACCCTGGACCGCAAGGTTCTGCCGCGCCATCAGCGCCGTCGCGAACAGGGCGAGTTCGGCTGCGGCGAACATGCTGGCGCGCTCGGCGGTCCCTGCCATGTGGAGATAGTCGGCGGCGAAGGTCCAGCTCGTGTCGGCGCTGTAGGCGGTGCAGCCCAGGGCAGCGACGGCTGCGACCTTGACCGCCGGCCCGCCGAGACGCTTCTGCGTTCGGGTTCCCCGGCGGCGGACGGCCCAGGTGGCCAGCATGAGTGTGAGCGCGGCGGGGACGACGGCGGCCAGGAGGAGCGGGAGGTTCGAAGCGGCACCGACGGCGAGTGCGGGGTGGGTCATGCTGCCTTTCCGAGTGAGGCCCGTGTCGGGGCCGATACTGCCGGGCGGTTTACGCGCTGAGAGGTGCCGGGAGCCGTGGGCGCGGCGGCGCTCTTGGCCTTCGAGGTCTTCTTCCGCTGCTTCGCGGGGCGGGGCACGCCGTAGTTGCGGTCCCGGTCGAGGACCTTGTTGGCTGCCTGCCTGAGCAGATCTCGGGCGTGCTTGTGGCTGATCTGCAAGGCGTTGGCCAGCCGATCGGGCCGCCAGCCCCGGACGTACGCGTGGTCGATGACGACCTGCCGCTCGGTCTCTGAGAGGTGCACATCGCGTCCGTGGAAGAAGGCGGTTATGCGCCGGTAGTCCAGGCGCTTGTGCACCTTGTCGTGAAGGGGACGCCGCTCGGCTTCGGTCATGCCGCCCCAGACGCCCTCCTTCAGGGAGTTCTCCAGGGCGAAGTCCAGGCACTCGCGGCGCACGGGGCACCATCCGCACAGCTCCTTGGCTTCCGCGATCTCCGCGTGGTCCCGAGGGCCAGGGAAGAACACGGCCTCGGCGTCTTCGACGTCCATGCCGTAACACGTCCCGCGGCGGTGCCAGGTGGTGTCGCCGATGCCGCGCAGGCCGGTGGCCGGCGCGGCGTGTGTGGTGATGTGGCGCAAGGTGGGTCTCCGATGTGCGTCCGCGCCGACCTACGGGTGCGGCGGCGGTACCGGCTGCGGCGCGGGGGCACGCCGCAGCCGATGCGAGTCGGTGGATTCAGGGGGCCGTGCCGGGAGCACACACCGGCCGGTCAGGCGAGCGCGGGCTGGGTCTGCTCGGCGTGCTGTGCCTGCAGTGCGGCTGCGAGGTCGAGACGGCTGGGATGGGTGGCACACGGAGCGGTTCCGCGTGCTCCGCCATCGAGAGCGATCCGTCGGCGCCGACACGGCTCGCCGGGCTGGGCCAGGCACCACTCGCACCGCACGCTCAGGGCGTCGGGCAGCCCCTGCTCGACAGCGGACTCTCGGGCTGCGCGGGCGGGCCGGTAGGGAGCGAGGGCGGCTCGCACGGCGGGCGGTATGCAGGAGCCGCTCTCCCGCAGCCGCGCCTTCAGCCTCGTGCTGACGCCCTCGCGACCGCTCGTGATCGCTCGGGCCTGTGCAGGCTGCGCGGTACCGGAGGCGACGGCGCGCCGGGCGCCGAGCAGCTCCGCGGTCCAGGCGGCCTGGTCGTCCGGGTCGACCGACGGCGTCGGGTCGGAGTGCCGTGCTAGGCGGTCGCGCCGGTAGCTCTCCCACGGCCGGGCCAGGTCCGAGGGCAGGATCGGGTACGGCGAGGTGCGGATGTGCTGGCGGGCGGCGACGCGGACATCCCAGCCGTGCGGGGTGGCCATCGGTACGTCGCCGAGCAGCTCGTGCCACTGGGCGAGCTGATCGCGGGCTTCGCCCTGGTCGGTGCGGATGGTGCGGGTGTCGAGCCTGCCGATGTAGGCCAGCAGGGCGGCGATTTCGCGGCGATCCACGGTCAGCCCTCCGATCCGGTGGGCTCGTCGAGGGCGGCCAGCAGGGCGGCGGTGTGGGCCTCCGTCCGGGTCATGCCCCCCGGCGCGGCGGCGTGTTTGCCGGGCACGGCGTAGAGGTTCGGGCGGCTGGGGGCATGTTCCCGGGCTATCCAGGAGCGCCAGTCCATGTCCCAAGCTTCCGCCGGTCTCGGTTTGTGGGCGGCTCGATGGGCGCGCCACTTGGCGTCGGCGGCGCGCAGCCCTTCCTTGCCGAGGCGGTCAAGGTGTCCCTGCTGGCGGATCCAGGAGTGGGTGGCGGGGCCGATCTGCCACTCGGCAGCCGGGACCGCGACAGCACCACTACTGCTGTACCTCCGGTTCAAATCAGGTTCACTACGGTTCTGTGTGCCGGTGGCCGGTACCCCGCTCTGCCGGTGGCCGGTACGCCGGGGTGCCGGGTTCCGCCGGGACCTGCCGGTGGCCGGTACTGCCGGATTCCGTACCCTCGCGGCGGATTCCGGCACCTCACGGGATCGGATTCCGTACCGCCGCAGGGCAGAGAGGCGCAGCTTCGAGGGATCGGAGGACTCGTCCGGCGCCCCAGATCGGTCGGCTTCCTCGCGCTGGGCCTGGTTGATCGCCTCGGCGGCGAGAGGCATGCGGTAGACCGTGCTGCGCTGCGGGCCGACGAGGTCGTCGAGTTGATCCAGCTCACCGGCCACGAGCAGACGCTCGATCGCGTCACGGACCGTGGAGAGCGAGGCGCGGGTGCGCTTGGCCAGGCTGGACAGCGAGGCGTACGAGATGCACTGCTCGTCGGCAACACGGTCGGCGATCGACAGCAGGACCAGACGCGCGGCCCCCCGGCTGGTGCTGTGCTCCCAGACCCACTCACGGGCTTCGCTGCTCATCGGCCGCTCCCCTGGAGCGGCCGGGTCCGGCGGTTCGCCGGGGCCGGGATGGTGAGATCCGGCTCGGGGCGCTGAGGCGCCGAGGTGGAGATGACTGCCGCGCAGGCCGGGCTGAAGGGCCTTTTGCGCAGGGCAGGAGGCATGCGATACTCCCCTTTGCAGTGTTGCCACGCTGATGCGCCCCTCGGAAGGACTCAGCGTGGTGATGGTGGGCAATCGCCGCCCTTGCCGGGGCGGAGCTGCCACTTTGCGTCCGGCGTCCGGGAGTTTGCCGCTCTCGGGCGCCGTCGCTATTCGTGGACCCTCGTGGTCCGCTTCGCTTGTGATCTCCTCGCGTTCGCCGCCGCGGGCGGGCTGCCCGGGGGAGGACGAACATACGCAGCGTGCGTGGCACTAGTCCATGATTGGTTCTACAACGTTGTAGTAGCCGACCCCTCTCCGTGCGGCGAGCCGCGCGTGGTGGGACGCCGGGCGTGGAGGGATGGTGTTAGTTACGGAGGGGTGGCCTCCGCAACTATCCCGCCAGACGTTACGTGATGTACCTTCTAGAGGCAAGGGGTGATCACATGCCGACCGCCTTGCTGACCAGCACCTTCGGGAGATCCTGTGCCACCACGCCGCTTCTCCGGCGATGCGATGAGAATGGCCCGTCGCCAAGCTGACCTCACGCAGAAGCAGGTAGCCGAGGGGCTGGGGCTCACTTCGCACGTCGCTGTAGCGCGGTGGGAGAAAGGCCAACGGCCGCCGCCGGCAGAGAAGCTCGTCCGCATCGCCGACATCATCGGCGTAGACGTCGACAACCTCTTTCCGCGCGAGGGCCCGTGCGACCTCGTCGACTTGCGGTGCGACGCGGGCCTGACGCAGAGCGCCGCCGCCGACGCGGTCACGGGCCTCACCCGGCACGTCCTCGGTGATGCGGAAGGCGGGGAACGCCGGCTCACGGCCCCGGCGGTCGACGCACTCGCGGCGCTGTACGGAGCGAGTCCTCGTGAGGTGCGCGATGCTCAGGAGCGGAGCTTCGGCGTGGCCGTACCGATCACCGCACCTCAGGGCCAGCCCACACTCACCGATACCGAGCGCCGGGTGCTGTCCGAGCTGCGTCACCTCGCGGACGAGCGCGGAATTTCCCTTGCCTCGCAGAGAGGCGGCCTGTCCGCGGATCTACTTGCCGCGCTCAACGATCTGCTGTCCGGCCGTGGCTGACAGAGCCCGCTACGACGCCGTAGTCACTGGTTTCGCCTGGGCGTCCGCCTCCGCCTCGGGGCGCCCGGCCCGGTCGTGAAGGATGCGCACGGTTTCCGGGGATACACGAACGTACGCGCCCGCCACGAGGGCCAGCCAGTGCGCCTCGGCGCGGGCGTCGGCCAGAGACTTGGCCGGCAGGGCCCGCGCACGGCCGACAGCGGTACGGCCGGCTGCCGCATTGTCCAAGGCCGCGGCGATCCAGTACGCCTCGACCGTCACGTCGGGGTCGTCGTCGGAATCGGTCAGACGCCGGGCGCACGACAGCAGGGTCGGCGTGGCGCACCAGCGCAGGGCCTCCACGGCATCCGCAATCTCCTGGGCCCGGCGGTCGAGGCGAACGCGGAGGGGGCCCCAGGCCCGGGTGGCCTCGCCGAGACGCGTACCGGCCGGCTGAAGAGCGACCTGCGGGAACTGCCGCACCAGGTCAGCCCACAGCGGGTAGAGCCTCTGATACGTCCGCCACGCAGCCCATCGATCGGCCAGCGCGATCGTCGAGGGCACGGCGGCCCCCACAGCCCACAGCAACGCCACCGTCAGCGTCACCGAGTCGGCGATCGTGCGCATGGTGACGTCGCTGGCGCTGGCGGGCACCCATACCGTCATGATGCGCAGCACGGGGTAGACGGCGTAGATCAGCATGGCAGCTGACATGAGCGTCAGCCCGATACGCAGCGACCGGTACTCCGCTCGCCGGCCGGCCCGCCACCACTGGAAGCACGCCACCCCCGACCCCGCCGCAAGGTAGGTGTAGGCAATGGTCAGGAAGATCCCGGCGCCCCACTGGCCGGCGTGATCCGCGGTGAAATCCACGCTCGGTTCGGACCGGTCTACCACCGAGAAGAACAGCACGATCAGGAGCGCCAGCCACGCGACTGCAAGCCGGTGGGCTGTGCGGCTGACCCACGCGCTCACCGAGACATGCCGGGGCGGCGCACCCGTCTCGGCCGGGCCGTAGACCTCGACGATGTACTTCAGCCCAGCCAGGATCGCGGCCAGCGAGAAGGTGTACTTCAACAGGGCGGACAGATCGGTGACGGCCGAGTTGTCGAGGGCTTCTTTCACCGGCGGGACTCGGCACCACACGGCGGCAGTGAATCCGGCACAGCACAGCCACAGGTTCCGGTGCAGCGTGTTACCCGTCCAAAGGGACGGCAACCTCCACACCACGGTCGCCGACATCACCACCGGTACGACCCAGAGCAGAAACGTCAGCATGATCCGGTCGCACCGCCTCGAACCTCACGGTGCAGGCCGAAGGGCTGCGCCAGCGTGGACTCCAGGCGGCTGATCAGATCCGTTCCCGCAGCCGACGCGCCCACCCGGGGGGCCAGCAGGTGCGCGCACATCGCGGCTTCACGCTCCGTGGCCAGCTCGTAACGTGCCCGTCCGTGCACTATCTGCCGCGCGGAAACGTCCGCACTGATGTCTTGCGCTGACGCAGTCAGTTCGGCCGGGCTAGAAAGGCTTGACAGATCGTGGCCGAGCCATTCATGTGCCAGCTCGTGCAGGACAAGACGTTCGGTCTGATACGGAGTCGGTCTGGAGCGGTAGAAGATGTGGGTGGTTTCGCCGTGTATCGCCCGCATCCCGCAGACGTCGGGCCGGTCACCCGGGGCTTCGTCTATACGCGTCAGGCGAATGGTGCGTCCCCGGGATGCCTCAATCGCTGCCACTAGCCCTGGAATGCTGCTGACATGCCCCGGCAGTACGGCAAGATGCTTCTCGCACCGTCGGAGCAGGTGACGCAGTTCGCTCCGCAACCTCATCATCGTGACTCACATTCAGCAGACGATCGTGAGGTGACGATAAAGCATCCCTTGGTGGAGTGGTCGCAAGGGGGGCTGGAATTCCGCTTCGCCTGATTTGCCCCTAGAGAAAAGCTACTGAGGCGCCCCAGGTGCAATACCGGCCCCGGGGACGTCCAGCCAGCCACCTTTTGATCCGACGGACGGACGGATCAGTCGAAGGGCGTCCGGACCGCTCACACCGCGGGCTCGAAGCTCTTCCACGACCAGTCGGGCCGCAGCCTCAGATCCGTCCCGACCGCGGTCGAAGTATGCCTCCCAGTACGAGAGCACTGGTATATAGGAATGCCAGCCACGGGCTGTCATGGCGCGCAACTGTCGAGAATTCCGGTCCGTACCGTCCCGCTTGTCGGCGAACACGGCGACGCCATCGCCGGGATCCTCTATGCCGGTCCCGGGATCCACCATCAGGATCAGTTGGCCGTCGCCATGATCGATCGTGAATCCCGCATCCCGGTCCCCGAACAGCAGCTCCAAGTGCTGACACCAGGAGCGCAGGAGGGTAGCGAGGGCCTCTTCGAGTTCGACCCAGTTCTGCGCGAGCCGGGCGGCAGGCTCAGGGAGAGTGCGCCCGCACGGCTGATAGCGCCACAGGTAAGGGAGTGCCTCATTCTTGAGGGAGCCAGGCCTTGGCCACGACCACTTGTGCTCCTTGAGGCCCAGGTTCCGGCGCACGGATAGTTGCACGTGGTAGCCGTCCCCTGTCTCAAGGGTCGCGGTGTGCAACTCGGTGCGCCACCGAACGGACAGCCCGGGGCCGCCGGAGTACGCCGTGGGCTGGCCGAGCTGACCAACAAGCTCCTTGATCATTTGCTGTACGGCAGGCGGTCCCGAAGTCAAATGCTGCACAGTGCTTCCGTCGCACTCCGAGGGCTGACTCGTGAGGCGCCTGGCCAGTGCCATGATCGCGGATTCGACCGGGATAACTGCTTTCATGTGGCAACCATGCCGTATCAGAACCCATAGATAAATGGGATGTGACGTAAAGCGCATTCGCTCCTGGGGGTGGTCGCCGAATCTTGTGCGCGTCCGCATATCTAGCCGATTCGCTCCCATATGGAAACCGGCTGGATGGCCTCGGCCTATTGGGGTGTATTGGTGGGAAGTGGGGCGATTCCGACTGGTCCCGCATCTATCGTGAAGCGTGATCAAGTTGTCGTCAGCTTTCCGGCGAAGGGGAAGGGCCGCTAATGATGCTTGGGTCTATGTAAATTCTCACGTTGCGCGTGTGCTTGACGCTGAGTCAGCAACACGGGGCACTGGCAGCTGGGGTGCAGATCGCTGCTTTCCAGCACTGGTTGAGTGAGCGGCGGCGGTAAATAAGCCTCAGCGCACAAATGTTGCTCTACATCGACAGCTTGGTATTCCAAATGTGGCACGCTGTAACGGTGTTTGAGCACCAGGGGCTTGAGTTGCATTCCTAGTGATGGCCCGCCTTGGAGTTCATGGTGGAGGGTGCCGAAACTGGCGCCATCCGTGTGCACCCCGTCGACACGACGCTGTTGTCCAGTCCGAGCGGTCGCGTCGACGGGCATTTCCGGGAAGGTGGCGTAGGGCTGCGACAGAGTCTCGACGCCCCGACGACAGGCGCGCTCGACGATGTCGCGCTGTCTCTTGGGGCCACGGGAGGGGACGCCGATGTCTTGTCCGCCAACGGTGAAGTCGGCGGCCGGCCCGGTGCGGTGATGGCGGGGGGCCTGTACCGGCCTGGTGCCGGCGGTGCGGCAGGTGATGACCGTGTGGTAGTCCGGCGCGGGCGGCTTCGGGGCAATGACGGTGTCGTACCCGCGCCCCCGAGCGGTGAGGAGAACACCCGCCGCCGTGGGAGGACACCTCGGCGACACCGGGAAAGCCCACGTTCTCCTGGTGGGCGACCGAAGGGGCCTGGCGGAGCGAGCGATGGGAAGACGTGCTGGGCGTTGAACAGCAGCAGCTGTACGGCATGGTTGGACGAAGTGTGCGGGGTTTCGTCCAGGGCGATCAGGGCGAGTTGCTCGGCGGGGCGCTTATCAGCTGAGACCTTCTCGTCGAGGAACGCCCATCCCCGGAACGTCTGCTGAGCGGGTCGTTAGGGCCGCCATGCTTTCACGGATTACCCCGCTGCTGGTCCCGAGCGCAGGGACCAACTTGGTGGTCAAGGAGCTGTTTCCAACCTGCCGGTCGTGTTGGCCAGTTCGGATGACAAGCAGGTGAAGCCCCTGGTAGGAGGGTTTTCGACCAAGAGAACCTTCTCCACCAGGGGCTTCGTGTGCTTGTTTACCCGTCCGGCATCGACGTGTCCAGCTCCACCCTGCGGTTCCTTGCCGCTCGTCTGCGGGACCGCCGCCGCGAGCGCGGGACGCGGGGCGTAGCCGCGGTACTTGGGGTCCTCGGGCTGGAGGATCGCGGCGTAGTGCACGGTGCGGGCCGACTCGAAGCCGCCGGTCAGGTCGTCCTCCGGGTCGCCCACCGCCTGGCGCCCTCGACGTACATCTCCCGGCGGCGGATCGCATCCCGCTGCGCCCCCAGGACGCACAGCCGGCCTCACCCCGTACCCCACAGACCTTGCGGATCCTGCGGCTCGCCACCTCGACCATGAACCGCCGCCAGGCCCACAGCCCCGCAGCCCCGTCTGATCGACCCCGTCAGTGCCTGTCATGGCGGTCCGCCCTGTACGGCAGCACCACATGGTGCTGCCCGCGATCGGCCCCGAGCCCATGGAGTGTGTCCGGGAGATCGTGCGGACCCTCCTGCGGATGTGGCGCAAGAGTGGCCTGGAGTTCGTCGCCCAGCTCGGCGTCACCGAGCTGCCCCGAAAGGCTCAGCAGCGCCTCGCGCGAGGATCTGAGCGCGCTCGACCGGCTCTGCGAAGAGGCCGTCGCCGAGCTCTTCGAAGCCCGCACGGAACCCGATCGGCGACTGGGGAAGCATCATGGGGGCGCGCCGTGGAACGTGGTGCGACCTCGGGCCCTCCTCCGATGGCTGTTGCGCTCACCGGCAGTTCGAGCCCCGTTGGCCGCCACGCCTACCGGTCGGGGTCGTCACCCCAGAGGAGGACGTGCGTTCGGAAGGACAGTCCGTAGCCGCGCTCCAGTGCCGCGTCGACCACCTTCTGGGCGGTCGCGGTGTTCGACCTGGCGTCCGACCCTTCCGGCATCACCATGACCCTCTGCTGGGGCAACGCCACGGCCTCGACGATCTGGTCGACCTCGGCCAGGTCCGTTGTGTAGTTCTGGGTGACGACGAACTTGAACCATGCCTTGCCCGTGTCCCGCAGCGCGGTGAGAGCCTTCGGTTTGTTCCGCTTCGTGAGCTGGTTGCCGCTGTGTGCCAGTTTGGGCGACACGTTGAACTGCGTGACGAGCGCGTCGAACTCTGCGAGAGGCGCGATGGTTCCGGCCGTTTCGATGTGGATCTCGTTGCCCCAGCTGCGCAGCTGCTCCAGTAGGGGCAGGAGTGCCCGCTGCTGCATCATCGGCTCGCCACCGGAGATCACGATGATCGTCGGCCGGTTCTCGACGTCCCAGAGTGCCAGCAGACGGCTCAGGATCTCGGAGGGCTCCAGCTCCTTCTCACCGTACGCGGGCTCGTTGCGTTCGTACCGCTGCCCACTGCGGGTTTTCGCCGCCTTGGCGGCCGTCACTGCCCAGGTGTAGGCGGTGTCGCACCACGTGCACTCCAGATGGCAGCCCCAGAGCCGCACGAACAGGCAGTGCCTCCCGGCGGCACTGCCCTCCCCTTGGACGGTGGGCCCCAGTATCTGACTGATCTTCAACTTCGTGTGCTGGTCGCTCTGACGGGTGGGGATGTGGAGCTGGCTCATGGCGGGCAATGTGGACACGGAAGTGGATTCCTTCTGTGAGTAAGTGGGAGTGCACAGCGGTTGCCGGCGCACGTAGGGGCTGGGCGGCGCCAGTGGCGCCTCGGTCTGCGAACGTTCCCTGTCCGGCGGAATGGGCGGTGCGCCGGCTGGCCGGGGGTGTGTCCGACGGTCACAGGTGGGCCGCTCCGGGCAGGCGGCCGAGGACGGGAAGCGCGGTGAACGCCTCGGCGTGGAGGGCGCCGCTGCGCCTGCCCCACAGGCGTGCGAGGTCTTCGGCCATGGGACCGAAGTGGTCGTCGATGGGCTGGGACTTGTGGCAGCGCAGGGCATGCATCTTGGTGTCGAAGGTGGCGGTGACGTCGACCATCACCGTGGGGACGAGCGGGCCGGTGAGGGTGAGGGAGTTGTAGGTGTCGCAGCTGTAGAGGCGCCGGGGGCGGCCGGTTTCGATCTTCGCCTCGGGCAAGGCTTGGAGGACGGCCTCGGCGGTGTGCCGGTGGTCGGCGTGGGCGTCGAGGACGGGGTGGGTGATGACCACGTGCGGTCTCAGCTCGATGAACAGGGCCTGGATCGCGGTGGGGGTGAGCTCGGCGTGCTGGTGGAGCGTGGCTCCGAGAACTGCCGCTCCGGCCTTGGCCTCGGCGTCGCGGACCGGGTCGTGGAGGGGGACGGCGATGTGGACGGGCGCGTGCTGGGCGTGGAGGGCGAGGGTGCCGCCGGCCCACAGCTCGGCATCGTCGGGGTGCGCGAAGACGGCGAGCACGGACTGCGGCCCGGCCAGCTGGTCGTCAGGATTGCGCGGCACGGGAGGCTCCGGAGGTGTTGGGGGTGTGGGCCGGGACGAGTCGGCCGTCGTGGATGGTGAGGGTGCGCATGCCGGCCGCGAGCGCGGCGGTGATGCCGTCGGCGGCGTCGTCGACGGCCAGGCACCGGCTGGGGTCGACGCCCAGGCGCCGGGCGGCTTCGAGGTAGGCGTCCGGCTCCGGCTTGCCCCGGGGTACGTCGTCGAGGGTGACGGCAACCGGCAACAGGGTCTGCAGCCCGAGCTGGTGGATGCCGTGGCGGACGAGCACCGCGGAGGCGCTGGAGGCGACGGCCCGCGGAATGCCGTGTTGGTGGGCAGCGTGGAGGAGAGCGAGGGTGCAGGGGATCGGGTCCGGTGGCGGTCCGGCGAGCAGTGCAGCCCGGCTGCGCGCGACCACCTCATCGACCGGTGGGGAAGGAAGAGCGGCGTCGGCGGCGAGCTGGGCGATCAGCTCGCGCACGGGCAGCCCGGCGAGTTCCCGGTAGCGGTCGGCAGGAACGCGGACGCGGTGCGGGGCCAGCGCGGCCTGAAGAGCGGTGTGGCGGGCGGCGGTGTTGTCGGCGACGGTGCCGTCCCAGTCCACGATCAGTGCCGCCGCGCCGCGAAGGAGTTCGGCGGGGTTCACAGGGTCACCGTTCTGCGGTGGAGGATCTGTCCGTCGGGGCCGAGGACGGCGATCTCGGTGGGCGGGGGCGGGGCGTCCTTCGGCCACACCAGGGTGCCCAGCCCCGGCAGGAGGATCGGGCTGCATCCGGGCGGGATCGGGATGGGTGCGCGGACGTTGCCGGGCACGAGCACGCCGATGGGGTGCGGGCCGGTGCTGCTGGCCTGGGCCGGGTTGAGGGCGGGGGTGTGCTCGTCGTGCCAGACGAGGGTGGCGGCGCGGCTGTCGTCGGGTGCCGGGTGTTCCAGGGCGCGGACGAGCACCGCGGTCGCGGTGAGCGGCCGGGTGCGGGGGCCGGTGCGTTGAGCGGGGACGGCCGGGGCGGGGCGGACGGTTCCGGCGCCGCCGTCGACTTCGACGGTGGTGCCGGTGGTGATGGCCCGGTGTGCGTCGGTGACGTTGGTGACGCAGGGGATGCCGAGCTCGCGGGTGATGATCGCGGTGTGGGAGAGCTCGCCGCCGGTGGTGGCGACGACGGCGGCGGGTCCCGTGAGCAGCGCCGGGACGGCTTCGGGGCCGAGTGCGTCGCAGACCAGCACCTGGTCGGCGATCCCGGCGTCGCCGAGGGCGTGGACGGCGGGGCCGGTACCCGTGCCGGGGGCGGCCGCGATCCCGCTCAGCACCCGATCGTCGTCGGCCGTCGTCTTGGCGGTGGCGTGGTCGGTGAGCGGGACGGTGAGCGGGCGTGCCTGCACGAGGTGGAGCCTGGCGTCGGTGTCGATCGCCCACTCGACGTCGATTCGTTCGAGGCCGAGGGCCGCGGCGGCTCGGGCCGCGGCAGCGAGGAGCTGGTCGCGTGCTTCGGCGGTGAGTACGGGCCGGTGGGCCAGGGCGGCCGGGGTGTGCAGGTGCAGTACGCCGGCTGCGGACGTTTCGATCTTGGCGCGGATCCCGGTGCCCGTGCCGAGGTCCACCCACTCGCCCGGCGGCATCGCCGACTCGGCTGCCGTGGCGGGCAGTTGGATGGTCTCCTGGCGGGCGGGCCGGACGGTGACTTCGGGGCCGGGGCCGCCGGTGTGGATCTCGCCGGTCACTCGGCCGCAGACGAGCGGCTCGGCCAGGCCGCGGACGGCCTCGATCCGCCAGCGGGTGCACTGGGTGCCGGTGACGTCGGCGGCTAGGACGCCGGAGCAGGCCGGGCGCAGGGCTGGCTGGACGAGGACGGCCATGCGCACCGCGCCGGTGACGCCCATGGCCTGGCCGTACGCGGTGACGGTCGGGTGGTGGGCGGAGGCGCGGACGGCGCGGACGGCGTCCAGCAGCGCGGCGGGCTCGGCCGGGGCGATGCGGGAGGTGAACAGGCCGGCGAAGGAGGCGTCCGGTCCGTCCTCGGCGGCGGCGGAGGAGCGGGCGATCAGCCCGTACGGTGCCGGGCAGCGAGCGAGGATCTCCTCGACGGCGGCGGTGAGCTGCTCGTCGCAGTGGCCTGCGGGGATGACGACGCCTTCGGGGACGGGCAGAGCGGCGGCGGCCAGGCGGGCAAGGGCGGTGGCCTTCGCTCCGGCGGTCACAATGTCGAGGTCCTCGCCGAGCGTGGGCAGGGGTGTGGTCATCGGTCGGCTCCCAGGGCCAGCAGGTCGGCGGTGGTCACGGTGGCGGGGTCGGCGCCGTGGCGTTCGCACCAGCGGCGGGCTGCGGCGAGGTAGCGGTGCCGTTGGACCTTGCGGGTCTCCTCGCTGCCGGCCGCCCAGCGGCAGACGATGGTCATCGCCTCCACGCGCGCGGTGGCGTCCGGGTCGCCTGCGGCGGCGAGGCGGGCGGCGAGCACCCAGGCGTCGCGCAGCCGGACTGCCCGGCGCCGCGAGGCGTCGATGACGTGGCGCTGGCTGGTGGTGTCGGTGGCGGCGGTGGCGGTGAGCAGGTGGGCGGCGCGGGCGTGGTCTTCGAGGGGCATCGTCGCGGCGGCCGGGGATCCGTGCCCGTACAGGGTTCCGGCGCGCGCGGCGAGGGCGCCGGCCGCGGCGGCGAGGTCGCTGCCGTCGGCGAGCGCGGCGGCGCCGTCCAGGAGCACCAGGTGCGCGTCCAGCAGGTGGCCGGTGTCGTCGGGGGTGTTCAGGGCGAGCCGGCAGGCCCGCCCGTCGGCGTCACCGCCGAGCAGGGTGGCGAGCAGGTGCTGCCAGTCGTCGTCGGGCAGGAGCCAGTTGACGACGTGGGCGCTCATCACGCCGAGGATCGCCGTGGTTGCCGCCGCGAGGTGCTGCCCGTCCGCCGTACCAGCCTTGAGCTGGTGCTCCAGCGCGAGCAGGGTGGTGTCGGCGAGCTGGTGGCGCTGCTCGGCGGCGGCGGTCATCGCCCTTGCGTAGGCGGGATCGGCGAGGAGCTGGTGCCAGCGCCCGGTGAGGGCAAGGTGATCGGCTTCCGGGATGTCGACGATCCCGGGCCGCCGTAGTCGCCCGTACGAGCGGAGGTCGTCCATGAACACAGCGGGCCACCGTGTGAGGGAGACGGTGTACAGGTCGAGCTCCAGCGGGGTGCTGCCGGGCCTGGTGTGCTCGTAGTCGCAGGTGAGCTGGCCGTTCCAGACGGGCTCCATAGGTTTCTCCCTTGGCGGGGTCGACGGCGCGGTGGCCGGATCGGTGACGTTTGGTCATATGGGTGGTGCGTGGTGTGAAAGGCTCGGCCCCTGCCGCCCGGTGGGCCGGTGCGGCGCGGTAGGTGGCGAGTGCCGAGGAGCAGCGAAGTGATCAAGGAATCGACGGCGAGTGCGTTCGTTTTCCGCGTCGACGGGGACGGGGCGTGCAGGACGGCTCTGGTGTGGCACCCGCGGCTGGAGCTGTGGCTTCCCGCCGGCGGGCACGTCGAGGTGGACGAGGGGGCGGCCGAGGCCGCGTTGCGTGAGATCGAGGAAGAGACGGGGCTGCGGGCCGAACTGCTGCCCGGTCCGTCGCTTCCGCTGCCTTCCGGCTTCCCGCACGGCGCGCCGGTCGCGCCGTGGTGGGTGGTGGAGATGGACGCCTGCGCTGACAACCACACCCGCGAGCCGCACCGGCACATCGATCACGTCTACGTCGCCCGCGTGGGCGACGGCGCGGCGCCGGGCAGTGCGGTGCACGAGGTGCGGTGGTTCACCGAGCAGGAGGCGGCCGAGGCCGAGGGCCTGTCCGAGGACTCGCGCCTTCAGGTGAAGCAGCTCTTCGCGATGATCGCCGACGGGTCGCTGAGCCTGGCGGCGTGAGATCGGAGGGTCAGAACAGGGCGCTCTGCTCCGCGTCCGGGACGGCCGGGGCCGGGCGCTTGGGCTGGAGACCTGCGGCCATCTCCAGCTCCAGCATGGTGCGCCACCGGCCGGTGGCGCACCCTTCGGCCAGCAGAAGCTGAAGGATCTGTGCGGTGACCTGGATGTCCGGCATCGCCCGGTGCCGGTCCGCGGGTCTGGGGATGCCGTAGTAGGCGAGCAGGTTGTCCAGCCGGTAGGAGCCCAGATGCGGCAGGACAGCCTTGGCCAGGCCGATCGTGTCGATCAGAGGGGTCTGGGCAAGGACGGGGCAATGCCGGGCCTGGCGGGTGATCAGGCCCGCTTCGGTGTGCGCGTGGTGGGCCACCAGCCGGTACGGCGGTGCGCTCAGGCGGGCGTCCAGGCGGGCCATCACCTCGGCCGCCGGGGGCGCGGTGGCGAGCAGGGCGCCGGTGAGGCCGGTCTGGGCGGTGTCCATCGGGGTGACGGGGACGTCGGCGGGCGGCCGGATCAGCGACTCGAACCGGCCGGCCTCCACCAGTCGGCCGCCGTCGGCGCGCAGCGCGAGGGCGGCGACCTCGATCGGCTCGGCGGGCCGCCCGGCGGGGGTGAGTCCCTCGAAGTCGATCACCACGATCGTCGTCTTGGTGAAGCGCGCGTCGCGCATCAGCTCTTCCACGCGGCGGCCTCCTGCCGGATCGTCAGCGCCCACTGCTCGATGGCCTGTTCGGTGTCGTGCTCGGTGAACGGGACGGCCAGCAGAGTGTCCACCGTAGCGCGGGCCCGGGGAAGATCGCCGGTGGCGTAGCCGGAGCAGGCCGGGTGCAGGTGGGCTGCGGTGAGGCGGTGGGTGCCGACGCTGTTGGGCACGCCGAGGCCGGCGAGGCGGGTGGCGAAGGCGCGCGGCTCGGGCAGCGTCACGCGCCACAGGGCGCTGTAGCCGTTGGGTACCTCGCCGTCGGCCGGGGCGATCGGCTCCAGGCCCGCGGTGGCGTCGACCGCGCGGTGGAGGCGGGCTGCCTGCTGGCGTCGCTGCGCCAGTGCGTCGGGGAAGCGCTGGAGGTTGTGCCGGGCGAGGGCGGCGAGCGGCTCGGCGAGGCGGTGGTTGGCGCCGAGGCGGCTGCCTGCCGGGGCCCCGGGAGCGGGGCTCTGCCAGTGGGTGCGGTAGGCGGCGGCCCGGTCGGCCAGCGCGTCGTCGTCGGTGAGCAGGTAGCCGCCCTCCCCGCACGAGATGATCTTTCCGTCCTTGAGGGAGAAGCAGCCGATGTCGCCGACGGTACCGGCCGCGCGGCCGCGGCTGGTGGTGCCCTGGGCCTGGCAGGCGTCCTCGATCAGCCGCAGGCCGGTGGTGCGGGCGCAGGCGGCCAGGTCGTGGATGTTGTCGGTGCGCCCGGCCAGGTGGACGGCGATGACGGCCTTGGTGGCCGGGCCGGTTTTCGAGGTGAGGTCGGCCAGGTCCATGCCCCGGCCTTCGGCGGCGGCGTCGACGAACACCGGGCGTGCCCCGGCGGCGGCGACGGCGGCGACCGTCATGACGACGGTGACGGCCGGCACCAGGACCTCGTCGTCGGCGCCGATGCCGCAGGCGGCCAGTGCGGTCGTGATCGCCGCGGTGCCGGAGGAGACGGCAACGGCCCGGCGGGCGCCGAACGCGGCCGCCAGCTCACCCTCCAGCGCTCGGACCTCCTGGTAGCTGTCCGGGTCGGGCATGCGGGCGAGGGCTGCCGCCATCGCCTCGTACGCGGTGGGGTCAGGCACGGGGTGCCTCCGGTCGGGTCGGGGCGAGAACGGGGAAAGAGGTGAGCGGCCACATGTTGACGCAGTCCTCGGAGAACAGGGCGCAGTCGTTGCCGCAGCCGGTCGGGGCCGGGAACAGGTCCCCGGCGGCGGCGTCCTTGATGGTGCGGTAGCGCTCCGGCGCCGTGGCGGCGATCTTGAGGCCGGAGGGGCAGTCCCAGACCGTGCCGTCCGGCTGGATGAAGTAGAGGGTGTCGCCGCCGAAGCAGCCGGGGACCAGATCGGTGGGCTTGGTGACGGCGGAGGCGACCTGGCCGGCGTAGGTGCGCTCGGGCAGCACCAACGGCAGGTCGGCGGCGTACAGCTCGTCGAAGTGCCGGAGCAGCGCGGGCACGTGCTCAGGGGTGAGGGACAGCGTCTGGGCGAGGTGGTGACCGGGGTCGAGGGCGATCGGCTGCGGTACGGCGTAGTCGCAGCCCAGCGTCGCCGCGAGTTCGGGCACGGCGAGGATGTCGGGCAGGTTCTGGCGGGTGATGACGCTGTAGATGCCGACCTTGGGACGGGGCGCGGGCCCGCGGGCCTCGATCAGCGCGCTGATCCCGCAGACGACGGCCTCCCAGCCGTCGCCGTCGCGGCGCGGCGGCCTCCACTGGTCGTTGTGGACCGGGTCGGCGGAGTCGAGCGATACCGACACCGCGTCGACTCCGAGCTCGATGAGCGGATCGCGCAGGTCCGCCCGGTTCAGGGCGACGCCGCTGGTGCACACCACCACCTCCAGTCCGCCCGCCTTGAGGATCTCGATCAGCTTGATGATCGGCCTCCACAGCAGCGGCTCCCCACCGGCCAGGAACACCCGCCCGACGGGCGAGTCGGGCAGCGTGGCCGCGAAGGACAGGACCTCTTCGGTGGTCAGGTCGTTCGGTGAGAGATGGGAGAGCACTCCGCGCTGGGTGGGCATCTGCACGCTGTGTTCGGCGGTGGTTCCGAAGTAGCAGTAGAGGCAGCCGTGGGACGCGCAGAACGAGCGCAGGCCCCACAGCAGGCTGATGGTCTTCCCCGGCTTCACGCTGCCACCCCGTCCGGCGCCGTGGCTGCCGCGTCGCGGCACAGCCCGGTGATGAGGCCGACAGCGCTCTCCTCGTCGAGCACCTGCCGGTCCAGCACCACATAGTTGTCCGACACGGCAGCCAGCAGGTGGTAGAGCCGTCCAGCGCGGGACATCAGGGCCCACTCGTCCAGGCTTGCCGCCTGGCCGGTGCGCCGCTCGAACCGGGTCCGGCACGCGTCGGGGTCGTCGGTGATCAGCACGGTGGTCGCGGGAGCGGGCCGCCACATACGGATCATCTGCTCGATCGCCATCGCCCGCTCCAGCGCCCAGGCGTCGGTGGCGCCGGCCGTCTCGGCGAGAACAGCGGCCTGATAGACGGCCACCGATGCCGGGCCGCGGTCCTCCAGCACCACCTGGCCCGGGCCGGCGGGGGCGAGGGCCTCGTGACGGTGGACCTGGAGCGCGGCCAGCAGAAGCGTCTCGGTGCCCGGGTGGCCGGTGCGCAAGAACCGGTCGCCCCCGCTGTGCAGCGCGGCGATGACCTGGCCGGGCAGGCCGGCAGGGGCGGAGTCGGACAGTTCGACCAGAGGCAGGCACACCGGGCCCAGGGCGGCCGCGGCCAGACGGCCGAGGTGGCTCTTGCCGACCCCGTTGACGCCTTCGAGGGTGACCACGGCGCTCATCGCACACCACCGGCCAGGTCGGCGACGCGGCGCAGCCGCTCCACCGCGGCCACATCGCCTGCCAGCGGCCCCAGGAGGTACTTGGTGGCGGTGCGGGAACCGTGGGCGCGCACCCCGCGCGCCACCATGCACGAGTGGTCGCCGACCAGCCACACCGCGACCTGCTTGCTGCCGGTCAGGCGGGCGACGTCCTCGGCGATCTCGGCGCCGAGCCGCTCCTGCAACTGGAGTTTGTGGGCGTGCCGGTGGGCGATCCGCACCAGCTTCGACAGGCCCAGCACCCGGTCGGCGGGGGCGTAGGCGACGACCGCCTCGACGGTGAACGGCAGCAGGTGGTGCTCGCACAGGGAAGCGGTGCGGATGCCTCCGACGGCGACGCACCCCTCGCCCTCGGCGTGGTAGTCGAAGGTGGTGTCGGTGGTGCCCGCCTCGTACGAGAGGAACCCGGTGAGGAACCGGGCGACGCGAGCCGGGGTATCGGCGAGGCCGGGCCGGGCGGGGTCCTCGCCGAGCGCGACGAGCAGGTCGCGGACCAGGTGCTCGACGGCTTCGCCGTCGATCGGGGCGCGGCCGCTGTCGGCCGGGCCGGTTCCCGCGGCAGCGGGGATGGTCAGGGTGGTGTTCACGAAGGTCTTCCTTCACTTGTCCGTGGGAAGGGTGACGGGGACGCACGGGTCGCCCGTGCGACGAAGCGTGGTACGGCGCTGCTCAGAGCCCGAGGGCGTCCACGAGCTGGCGGGCGGACTTCTCGGGCGTGAAGCGGGCAACCCGTCCGGGCGCAGCCGCGCTGGCCCGCTCGTACTGCCCGGCGTTGTCCAGCAGTTCGGCCACGGCCGACCACAGGGCCACCGGTCCGGCTTCCAGCGGTGCGTAGCGTCCGGCCTCGCCCGCCAGCAGCGGCACGTTGCCCAGGTCGACGCCGACCACCGGGGTTCCCACCGAGAGTGCCTCGGCGGCGGTGAAGCAGAACGTCTCCGGCACCTGGGTGGCGATGACGGTTGCGGCGCCACCGGCGAAGAACGCCGGGACGTCGGACCAGCCGAGCGCCGGCAGGATGCGCACCAGACCGGGGCGCCGGGCTTCGACTTCCCGGCAGGCGGCCAGCGTTCGGGCCTGCCCTCCGGCCTGGAGCTCGAACCCGGCCTCGGCCAGGACCAGCTCCACGGGCCGGTCCCAGCCCGGGGGCAGAGTCCGAAGCAGTTCGGCCAGGCCCTTGGCCGGGTCCGCGCGCGAGACGAGCCGCACCGGCCCGCTCTCGCGCAGCTTGGCCCGCTCCTGGGCCGTGGGAGGTGTGATCAGGGTGTGCAGGGAGTTGAGGACCGGCCGCCAGCGGCTGGTGTCCAGCCCGGCCGCCGCACCGCGGTCGGCAAGGTAGTCGCTGGCCGGGCAGACGACGTCGGCCCCCGCGAGGGCGTCCTTCCAGCGCTGCTCCACGGCGGGGCGGATCTTGTGGACCATCAGCGCGGTGGTGACCCCGGTCGGGGCAGGGCTCAGGTAGCCCAGACCCCACAGGGTGTCCGCCCAGCAGACGGCGTCCACGCCATGCTCGGCCAGGACGGAGCGGACCTCCGCCACCACCGGCGCGGGGTCGCCGAGGGCGGCCAGCACGTCGGCGTTCGTCGCCGGGTGCGGCAGGGTGACGCTGGACAGCCGGACCAGGCCCGGCTCCAGGGAGTCCAGCGGACCGGCCGGGCCCGCCGCCAGCACCAGCGGGGTGTGCCCGAGCTCGCGCAGCCCCTTGGCCAAGGCGCCGACCGACCGGTCGATACCCGAAGGCTGATCGGGCCGGTAGGACAGCAGCACCAGCGCAACCGTGCTCATGATGTTCCCTCCGCCCGCTTGGCCGCGGACGCCTCCCAGGGGAAGACGACCCACCCGCGGACGGTCTCTCCGATCCAGGTCACCGCCTCCTCCGGCGGCTTGTTCCCGGTCCAGTTCGCCTCGTTGACCACCAGCACGGCGCTGCGCACCCGGGCGGCGCCGGCCTGCTCCACGATCCGCACCGCGCTGGCCAGGGCTTGACCCGTGCCGGCGACGTCGTCCACCACGAGGACGTCCAAGCCGTCGACTGCGCCCAACGAGGCAGGGTTGCGGACGGTGGGCTCGCACGTCTTGGCCGCGTTGGCGCTGTCGTCGAGGGTGTGGGTCACCTCCAGCACCCGCACGTCGCGCACACCGAGCTGGTGGGCCAGGAGCAGGGCCGGGCCCATGCCGCCGCGAACGACGGCGACCAAGGTCTGCGGCGCCCCGGCGGCGCGGGCAGCGTCGGCGATCCGGGCAGCCTGCCCCTGGACCTCGACCCAGTCCAGGTGCCTGATCCGGCCGGCCTGCGCTCCGCCTTCGTCCGCGCAAGCCGCGGCGGCGGGCCGGGTCCTCACGCGGGCTCCAGCGTGAACTGCGCCCAGGTGCTCGCCGTCTCGGACAGGCGCACTTCCAAGGCGCGCCCGCTCGGGGCCGTGAGCTGATGCTCGGCGAGCCACGCGGTCAGCACCGCCGCCAGGTGCTCACTGGTCGGGTTGAGGTCCAAGACCTCGTTGAGGGCCTTGGCGTGGAAGCGCGAGAGGACGAACTCGCGCAGCCTCTCGGGCACGGGGAGGAGTCTGTCCGGCCGGTCCGGGTCCGGGAGGGTCAGCAGGTAGGCGTGCCCGTGATGGCGCCCGCACTTGTGGCCCTCGGGCAGGTCACACAGCCAGTGCCGGGCCCGGAAGTGGACGGCCTGGTCATCAGCGGGGGCGGGGAGGCGGCCGGTAAGGACCCGGACGTCGGCGAGCAGTTCACGCACCTCCTCAGGCAGGTTCTGCTGCGCCCACGTCCGGATGTGGGCGGCGATGCCGGCGTCGGTGGGATCGGCCAGGACCGTGTCCAGGTCGTGATGGTCCAGGACCGCGTCGACGTGCCGCTGAAGTCCAGACAGGTTACCGAAGTCGACGACGAAACCGGGCTTGGCCAGCTCACGGGCCGTCAGAACGAGCTCTACGGTGATCAGGTCGCTGCCGTCAGCACCGTCGATCGTGCGGGCGATGTCGCAGGCTGCCCGCTTGCCGATGGCGTACACGCCGCCCACCGGAAGGTCCGGGAGCCGCCCGGGCAGCAAGGAGCCGGCCGCCGGGCCGGCTTCTAAGGGAGAGTTCATCATGCACCTCTCGGGATCTGGGGTACGGGAGGGCGCCGGACCGCGATGCCAGGGCCGGCTCGTACCAGGGGTGGACGTTGCGATCTGTGCTGAACCGAGCACACACCGCCAGCGCCTCGGGAACAATGGCGGACGCCGATCCATGAGCGATCCCAAATCCCGAGGAGCGTCGCGATGTCCGAGCGACTACGGAACGATCTGCGCCAGGCACGCTGGGAGTCCGGGATGTCCTGGGAGCAGTTCGCCCAGGCAACGAGCTTCACCCCGGCGTACCTGCGCAACGTGGAGAACGGGAACAGATCGGTGACCATCGACGTGGCCGCAGCCTACGACCGGGCGCTGCGAACGGACGGCCGGTTCGCAAGGGAACTGGCCGACGGCGAAACGGCGCCGTCCAACGTTCCGTGGGATCAGGACGGAGCGGCCCTGGCGGTCCTCTCCGACCTCGTAGATGGGAGAAGAGGACGAGTGGACCGCCGGGGATTCGTCAAGGTCGGAGCCGCGCTGTCGGTGTCAGCGGGCAGTTGGGCCAACGCCCTGCTCACCCGCCCCAGCGCTGGCCGCGAGGGCACGAGCAGCCTCGGGGGCACAGCCTTGCTAGCCAACATGGCCAGCCGACTCGAGCTCCTGCGCCGGATGGACGACGAGCTCGGCAGCAAGCAAGTCCGCGAGCAGGCCCTCGGGGAGCTGTCGCTCACCGTGACCCTCCTCAAAGCCGGCCGCTACCAGGGATCCGCCGCGAACCGGCTGCTCCGTCTCGCCGGCGAAGCGGCACGACAGGTCGCCTGGTGCACCTTCGACCAGGGCCATCGCCCCGGTGAAGCCCAGCAGTACTTCGACGCGTCGCTCCGCGCCTCCGCCGAAGCAGGAGACACGACCGGGGGCGCCTACACGATCTCCTTCGCGGCCGTCCAGCTCTACTCCACCGGCCAGGCCAACCGCGCGGTGGCTCTCCTGGAGACCGCCCGCTCACAGCTGGGGCGGCACAGCACCCCCCGTATGCAGGCGATGCTCGCCGCCCGCACCGCCCGCGCACTGTCGAAGACCGGGGCCAAGGCAGCGGCCGGCCGCCAGCTCCACCTGGCCCACGCCATGCTGGACAAAGACCCGCAGGACGACGAACCCGAATTCCTGTACTGGGTGACCCCTTCGGAGGTGGAGATGATCGCCGGCTCGTCCGCGCTCGACCTCGGTGACCCGGCCGAGGCGCTGCGCCGCTTCGAGGCCGGTATGCGGGCACACCCCAGCGTCGACGAGGAGTTCCCCCGCAGCCACGCCATCTACCTGGCCCGTGCGGCTGAGGCCCACCTCGCCCTTGCCGACCTCGATGCGGCCGTCGCCACCGCCTGGCGGGCGGCCGCCTGCCTCGGCTCCGTCGACTCCGCCCGTTCCTCTTCCCAGCTGAAGGGGCTGCGGGCCAAACTCGCCCCGCACGCCGCCTACCGGCCCGTCACGGACTTCCTACAGCCCGCCGCCGGGTAGGCGCAGCAGCTCGCGCAGGCGCCTGGCCACCACGTTCTCGTCCAGCCCCAGCAGCGGTGTGAAACCGAGTTCGGCGGCGGCCTCCAGGTTCGCCTCGCTGTCATCGACGAACAGGCACTCCTGCGCACTCACGCCGAGCCGGTCCAGAACGATTCGGAAGATCGCCCGATCCGGCTTGCGGACACCAACGTCCGCCGAAAGCACCACCGCATCGAACGCACCGGCGAGGTCGAATCCGGCGTACGGGTCGAACGGCTGGCGGCCGAGTGAGTTCGACAGCACCGCCGTCTTTATCCCGGCTGCGCGCGCCTGACGGGCGACGTTGAGCACCGGGTAGGCAGGGAAGGCGTCGTGGAGGTAGCGCGCCATCAAGCCGGCAGGCTCGACGTCGATCAAGTTGCCGAAGCTGGAGTTCCACTCCTCCTGGGTGATCTGGCCGAGCTCCAGCCAGCGGAACAACTCCTGCCCCTCCGGGGAGGCCCACCCTCGAAGGAACGTTCCGCTGACGATCTTCTCCCGGTCTTCGAAAGCCTGGATCACCTCGACCATGTTGAAAGTCAAGACACCGAAGAAGTCGAATACCACCGCGCCGAACGGGGTCACCGGAGATGTCGTCATCCCGGAAGCCTAGGCCGCCCGGCACGTTTCGGGAACAAGCTCCATCCGGCTGGGGCCACGCCGGTCCCGGCCTGCTGGACTACCCGTCCGGTCCGGCCGCGTGCCCTTCGCCGTCGTGTTTTCATGATCGGTTTGATGGCTCGGGTCGCCAGCCGGCAGGCTGCCGAGCGCCGCTCCCTCCGGGGCCGCCCCGGCCCCGGAGGCAGCACCGGGGAACAGCGCGTCCAGGCCACCCGCCAGGCCCGCGCCTGCCTTCTCGTGAGCGAACGGCACCGGGGCGAAGGCTGGGGGCCGCCCTGCTCAACGGCTGCGTGGAGAGCGGCCACAGCGGCGTGGGCCGAGTGGTGGCTCAGGGCCATCACGGGCTCCGGCGCGTCAACACCCCGCCGAAGCGCAGTGATCGCCTCCTGCAGGTGCTCGTCGATATCCGTCGCAGAGACCGTCAGCAGCGCTTGGATGGAGATGCGCCGCCACGACCGCACCGGTACCCCGCCCGGCGGACGTGGCCTGCTGTGGGCGTACTGGCTGCTCTCCGGCTACGGCCTGCGCGCCACCCGCCCCCTGGCGTGGCTGCTGACCGCCATGACCATCACCATCCTGCTCGTCATGGGCCTCGGGCTGCCCGACTCCTCACCGAAGCAGACTGCCACCGGCACCGTCCCGGTCGGCGGCGGACGGGTGACCCTGACCGTGGACAAGCAGGACCCGCAGCTGACACTGCCCACCGGCAACCGGTTCACCGCAGAACGCTTCGACAAGGCTCTGCAAGTCGTCCTGAACTCCGTCGTGTTCCGCTCCAGCGGCCAGGACCTCACGACCTGGGGCACCTACACCGAGATGGCTAGCCGCTTCGCTGAACCCGTCCTGCTCGCCCTGGCCGTCCTCGCCCTGCGCAGCCTGAACGCCATACCGGGGTTCCCTGCTCCGCTACTTCCCGAGCCCCGGTTACCACTGCCACATCCCGTGTCGCCGACCACTGACACTCTCGTGTCGCCCGACAAGCTGGGGGTCACCCACGTCAAACGACCTGAACCGCGCGTCGATGCGGAGCCCGGGCGCGAGGGTGGTCTCGCGACCGTCCGGCGCGGCGGTATGCCGGTCGTCGTGCTGCTGGGCGTTCCGAGTCTGGGCCGGGCCGCGGCGCAGCAGGGGGGGTGCCCCTATGTGTTTGGTCAAGGTCCAAGGCCAGTAGGTTCGTGTGGTCAAGGGCAGGCCGAGCCGTAGGGGGTGTGCATGAGTGATAGTCAGGTGACGATCAAGCTCACAAGTGACGAGGCACTGGTGCTGTCGCACTGGCTGGAGAAGCTCCAGATGACGGACCTCAGCCGCGTTGTCGACGATCCGGCGGTCTGGGCGCCGATCCATCGGATTGCCGGAACGCTCGACAAGGCGCTTCCTGAGCTGTTCGCACCTGACTATGACCAGCGGCTTGAGGCCGCTCGTCAGCGGCTTCGGCCGGAGGACTGATCGAGCAGTCTGGACCCCTCACCTGGCCGCAGCGGGTTGGGGTTCGTAGAAGGTTCCGTCGCGGAGCATCGCGAACAGGACGTCGGCCCGGCGTCTGGCGAGGCAGAGCAGGGCCTGGGTGTGGTGCTTCCCTTGGGTGATCTTCTTGTCGTAGTAGGCCCGCGATGCCGGGTCGCCGAGTGCGGCGAACGCGGAGAGGAAGAAGGCCCGTTTGAGCTGCTTGTTTCCCCTCCGGGAGGGCTGTTCGCCGCGGATCGAGGAGCCCGAGCTCCGGGTTGCCGGGGCGAGACCTGCGTAGGCGGCGAGGTGGCCGGCGGTCGGGAAGGTACTGCCGTCACCGACCTCGATCAGAATCCGGGCTCCGGTCCTGACACCGACTCCCGGCATCGACGTCAGGACCTTCGAAAGAGGGTGGGCCTCCAGGAGTTCCTCGATCCGCCTGGCCAGAAGTTTCCGCTGGTCGAGCACCGCCGTCAGGGATGCGGCGAGGCTTGGGACGATCAGCGCGGCCGCGTCGGTCCCCGGAACGGTGACGGTCTGCTCGTCCAGGGCGGCGAAGATCTCCTCGACCAGGCGCTCGGCCATCCGCGGTGCCTTCGTCCGCAGCAGGGTGATCAGCCGTCGGCGTCCGGCCTTGCGTATCTGGGCCGGGGATCCGAACCGTTCCAGCAGTGTGAGGACGGCCGGGTGCTGCAACCGCGGTCCCAGCACCCGTTCCAGCGAGGGATGGATCTGGGTCAGCAGGCCGTGCAGCCGGTTCGCGACCCGGGTTGCTTCCCCGGCGAGGTCGTCGTCGAAGCCGACGATCATCTGCAGCTCGGCGATCGTCTCGTCCTCGCCGTCGATCGTCCGCAGCGTGTGCGGCATCGCGCGGGCGGCGTCGGCGATGATGAACGCGTCCTTCGCGTCCGTCTTGGCCTCGCCCGGGTAGAGGTCGGCGATCCGGCGCATCGTCAGGCCGGGCAGGTAGGCGACCGGGCAGCCCACGTCCCGGGCGACCGCCAGCGGCAGGGCGCCGATCGAAGCCGGCTGATCGACCACGACCAGCACTGTCCCGTGCTTGGCCTGGAGTTTCGCGAACAGCTCGCGGAGCTTGGGTTCGGTGTTGGGCAGGCGCTTGTCGAAGGCTTTCTTCCCGGCCGGTGTGACGGCGGTGGCGTGGTGTTCGCCCTTGCCGACGTCCAGGCCGAGGAAGACGTCGATGTCGCCGGTGTCGATCACGTGCAGGCCCCTCCATCACGCTTTCGTCCGACCTTGCCAGGGCACCGAGCTGCCACATCCACGTTACGGAGAGCTCTCCCGGCTCGGGTGAAACCGGTGCTCAAGCCCCTCATCAGCGGTCCGTCGATGCCTCCGGGCCCGGTGACACCACCCCCCGGATCATGAACAACAAGGGGGGGAAGTCATGCCGGACCCGAAGGCCGGAGGCCCCATTGCGGAGCCACGAAGACGGTAACGGGGGGGGGTAGCCGTCGCGGCTGTCGTCGCGGTCGGGGTCAGCGGCGGCGTGTACCGCCGGGTCCTCGATGAGGCCGCACCCGTCTTGGAGGAGTTCAGAGTGGTGGGCCCCCTGGGCTGGCTGCGATGACTGTCTGGGGCGCGTCGGCCGGGGCTCGGAGCGTATCGATGCGCGCGAGGAGCTCGTCCCGTTCGGCTACGAGCTCGTCGTAGAGGTCGGAGCAGGCCAGGGCAAGCCCGTCGTCGTGCTGTTGCAGGCAGGGGAGAACGTGCTCGATCTTGCGCGTGCTCAGGTCGTTCGGTGTGCCCAGCACGGGATGGCCGTGGGTTACGCGTGATGACTCCGGCGTATGGCCCCCTGGCGTTGCGAGAGGGCTGACCGCTGGCGCGATGCTCGTGGGCGAGACTACTGCAGTGATCGACGCTGCGGTCTCTGCGGGGACGTGTGCGCCGAGATCGAGGCCGATCGGGGAGCGCAGAAGGGCCAACTGTTCCTCAGGCAGATCGGTTTCGCGGAGCAAACATATGCGTTCGCGATGTGAGCGGCGCGATCCAATCGCGTCGACGTAGCCGACCGGCAGCCGGTGCCCTGGAACTCCTCGAACGTCCCGTAGGTGCCGTCCACCTTGAGGGAGGAGGGGGAGCGAGTGCGCCGAGCCCGATTCACCGGCCCGGCGGAAGAGGCAAGGTGACACGAGTCCAAGGTGCGGTGGTGCGTGTCAAGATGAGTCGTGCACACAAATCTGGACAGAAGTAGCGAGTCGGTCCTGCTGTGGCTACTGGCTCTGACGGCGCTCGGCTGTGTCGTGTTCGGCTTCCTCGTGGATTCGCCGGCAGAGGTGGTGCGCGGGGTCGGCCGCATCGTGATCGCTCCGGATGTGCTGATCACAGACTCCATCGACCTCGGAGGTCTGGGCGGGGCGTTCGTCCAGGCGGGCCTGCTCACCCTCATCGCCTGCGCCGCCTACCGCTTGACCGGGGCACGTGTCGACGGCGCCGCGGTCGGCTGTGTCTACATGCTTCTCGGCTTCGCTCTGTTCGGGAAGACCGTGCTCAATGTGTGGCCCGTCGTCATGGGGGTCGGCCTTTATGCCGTCGTCCGTCGTGAGCCGGTGCGCGACTATCTCACCACCGCCATTTTCGCGACCGCGCTGGCGCCGGTCTTTTCCGAGGTGGCGTTCAACTCCGCGCTGGACCGGTCGGTTTCGGTGCCGCTCGGCTTCGCGACATCGGTGCTGATCGGGTTCGTCGTGCCGCCTGTCGCCCGTCAGCTCTTCCGCGCGCACAACGGCTTCACCCTGTACAACATGGGGTTCGTGGCCGGCGTCCTCGGCACGGTGGTGGTCGCCGTTTTCCAGTCGTACGGACTGGCCGCGCAGCCGCCGATGGTGTGGACATCGGGTCATGACGCCGAGTTGCTGACCCTGGTCGCGGCCATGGTGCTGGGCGTGATCGCAGCGGCATTCGTCCTGGATCGCAGGCCGTGGTGCGGATACGTGGCGCTGCACCGGCGTACCGGACAGGCTCCCGCCGACTTCATCGCCTCGGACGGCGCCGGGCCGACGCTGCTGAACATGGCGGCGGTAGGGGTGATCGCCACCGCCTTCGTAGTGATCGTCGGCGCCGACTTCAACGGCCCGGTCGTCGGCGGCATCGTGAGCGTGATGGGCTTCGGCGCGTGCGGCAAGCACTCCGTGAACATCGTGCCGGTGATGGTGGGCGTACTGCTCGGTGCGCTGGCCAAGCCGTTCGGCTTCACCGATCCCGGTGTGGTGTGGGCCGCCTTGTTCGGCACGTGCCTGGCGCCGGTCGTCGTTAGGTTCGGCCCCCACTGGGGCGTGCTGGCGGGCTTCCTGCATGTCTCGGTCGGCCAGGTCACCGGCGCGTTCGCCGGAGGGCTGAACCTGTACGGCAACGGGTTCGCGGCTGGCCTGGTCGCCTCGGTGGTGACACCGGTCGCCCTCGTCTTCGCCCGGCGGCGCGACAGCGACCGCCCTCAGGATCCGGTGCAGGTCCCCGCGGCGTGAAGCCCGCACCACGCATGCCACCACCGGTCCAACTCGGGCTGTGCGCGGTGCGCGTCGTGGGCCACCACCCTCGCCATGGCTCCCGGCCCGGCCAGCACGCCGGCAGGGGGCTCCGGCGCGGAGGGCGGCCGGGTGCCGAGGAGGGCGACGGTGCCGATCACCCGATGAGTGCCGAGGATCCCGGGCCGGGCCCTCGCCCGCGGGTCGCGCAGGTCAAGGTCGTCGGCCAGCAGCGAGTGGCCCGCGTGCCGGACCCGCTGACGCGCGTACAGCGCGCCGCCGGCCTGGCCGGACCGTCCGAGGACCAGGAGTTCGGACAGCAGCGCCACCGCCGAGTCGGCCAGGTGCACATCGAGGTCCCGGCTGACATCCGCGCCGTCGGCGACCACGAACGGCGCCGCGCGCCAGGCCAGGGAGGCGTCGGGTGCGACGTCGATCCGCGCCTCCCAGGAGGACTTCCTGCCGTGAGCGTCGTACGCGACTGTGCCGGACGGTTCCACGATCTCCATCCGGACCCCGGCGCCGACTGTGATGTCCAGTTCGACCCGGTCGTCCGCGAGCAGCGTCGCCCGGCGCCCGACGAGCGCGACCCGCACCCGGGGCCCGTCGACGCCGAGCACCCGGGGCACGAGCGTGTCGCCTGCCTGGAGATCCGGCAGCGTGACGCGCCCGCCGTGCAGCTCGGCGCGTACCCGCGTCGGCACGGTGGCACGCACCGGGACGGCCCTGGTGCCGCCCGCTGTGTCAGCGGCGGCGGGCGGTGTCGTCAGCATGCTCGTGGGTGGAGTCGTCGGCGTGCACGTGGGGAGCCATCGGGCCCGGATCGGTGGGTGCCAAGGCGCCGTTGCGGTGGATGACGACCATGTCCCTCACCCATTGCACGAGCTGGTCGACGCTGGTCTCGTCGCGCTGGCTGAGCGCCACCACCGGCAGGCCGCCCCGCACCGAACGCGCATCGCGCACCATCTCCTCGGGATCCACCCCCACATGGGGGCCGAGGTCGGTCTTGTTCACTACCAGCAGGTCGGCGCGCTCGATGCCGGGCCCGCCCTTGCGTGCCACGTCGCCCCCACCGGCCACGTCGATGCTGAAGATCTGCGCGTCGACCAGGGCGGGGCTGAAGGTAGCGGTGAGGTTGTCGCCGCCGCTTTCCACCATCACCAGATCCAGCGGTGCCAGCGCGCGCTCAAGGTCCTCAACGGCCAGCAGATTGGCGGTGACGTCGTCCCGGATCGCGGTGTGCGGACACGCCCCGGTCTCGACCGCCACGATCCTGTCGACAGGCAGCACGCCGGCGGCCCTCAGCAACCGGGCGTCCTCGTCGGTGTAGATGTCGTTGGTCACCACCGCGATCTGCAACTCGCCGGACAGCCGGCGGCACAGCGTCGCGATCAGCGTGCTCTTGCCGGTGCCGACGGGACCGGCGACCCCGAGGCGCAAGGCGCGCCGGGGGCGATCGGGTCGGATCACGGCCGTCGGTTCAGGCATGGAAGATCCTCCGCTCTCGTTCTGCATGATCCAGCGACCACAGCTCCATCAGCGGTGCGGCCGTCGCGGGAATGTCCTCCGGGCCGTTCACGCCAACGGCCCGGACTGCCGCCCGCTCGATGGCGTCGGCCGCGGCCAGCACCCACTGCACGGGCTCCAGCGGATCCACGGGCAGCAGCTTCGGCGCCGCGGATGCCACCGTCTGCGCGTCCTCGTACAGACAGACCCGGGCCGACTGGATGTCGTCGAGGCCGGTGAGGGCGCAGACGACGCCCAGCGCCACCGGCCGCGGGGGCCGGGACAGGGCGCGCAGTGCCTTCACCGGAGCGCGGTCCGGCCACAGACGCTCGGCCAAGCGCACCATTCCCCGTCCGAGCAGGATCGACGCCGCCCGCATCGGCGGGCTGGGGGTGCGGGCCTCGTACTCCTGCGTGATGCGGGCCAGCGCGGGGCCGAGCGTGTCGGACAGCGCCGCGCGCCGCGCCAGCACCGTACAGGCGGCGTCCACGGACGCGACCGTGTCGAGACGGGCGGCGAGGAAGTCGGGGATCAGCCCCGGGGCCAGGCCCGCGGCGAGCGCGGGCTCCAGCCCCGCGGACTGTGCGTGCCCGCCCGTCGGCAGCCTTCCGTCGGCCAATACCAGTGCTGCCAGGTCCACCAGAATCCACCGCCGCAATCCGCTGTCAGAACAGGCAGTACCGCTGTGCGAGCGGCACTTCGGTCACCGGCTGCGGATCGACCCGCTCACCATCGATGCTGATCCCGAAGGTCTCCGGGTCCACCTCGATCCGCGGCAGGGCGGTGTTGTTCGGCAGGTCGCGCTTGCCGGTCTCCCGGGTGGGGCGGACGGCCGCCATCCGGCGGCGCAGACCCAGCCGCTCCTCGAGACCGTTCTCCAGCGCGGTCGGCGCGACCCAGGTCGTCGACAGATGGGCCGCGGCCGCCCGGTGGCCCGGCAGCCCGGGGCGGATCAGCACCGGTTCGGGCGTGGTGATCGACGCGTTCGCATCGCCCAGCGGGGCGGCCACCACCGCACCGGACTTGATAACCGCGTCCGGACGGATGCCGAAGAAGGCCGGCTTCCAGAGCACCAGATCGGCGATCTTTCCCACCTCGACCGAGCCGACCTCGTGATCGACGCCGTGCGCGACGGCCGGGCAGATCGTGTACTTGGCCACGTACCGGCGGGCCCGCTCGTTGTCCGCGGGCAGCGCGGACTCGCCTCGCCCGAAGCGTGTTTTCATCACGTGCGCGGTCTGCCAGGTGCGGCAGATCATCTCCCCGATGCGCCCCATCGCCAGACTGTCCGAGGACATGATGGAGATCGCGCCCATGTCGTGCAGCAGATCCTCGGCCGCCATGGTGGTCGCACGGATCCGGGACTCGGCGAACGCCAGGTCCTCGGGCACCTTCGGATTGAGCGCGTGACACACGATCAGCATGTCCAGGTGCTCGTCCACGGTGTTCACTGTGTACGGCATGGTCGGGTTCGTGGACGCCGGGAGCACGTTCGGCTCGCCTGCGATCGCGATGATGTCCGGGGCGTGGCCACCGCCGGCGCCTTCGGAGTGGAACGCGTGGATGCCGCGCCCGCCGATGGCCTCGATGGTGTGCGGCAGGTAGCCCGTCTCGTTCAGGCTGTCGCTGTGCAGTGCCACCTGAAGGCCGTGCTCCTCGGCGGCCCGCAGCGCGGCGTCGATCACCTGCGGGCTCGCACCCCAGTCCTCGTGGATCTTGTAGCCGCCCGCACCAGCGAGTGCGTCCTCGTGCAGCGCCCGGGCGCTGACGGTGCTGCCCTTCCCGAAAAGCAGTACGTTCACGGGCAGTTCGTCCATGGCCCGATGGATCATGGCCAGGGCCCGGGCACCCGGTGTGACGCTGGTGGCCTTGGTGCCCTTGGTCGGCCCCGCGCCGCCGCCGATGAGGGTGGTAGTGCCGGTGGCCAGCGCCTCGCGCACCTGCTCCTCGGAGATGAAGTGGACATGGGTATCGACGCCGCCGGCCGTGAGGAGGCAGCCCTCGCCGGCGATGACGTCGGTGCCCGGCCCGATCTCCATCCCGGGTTCGATTCCGTCGGAGATCGCCGGGTTGCCGGCCCGCCCGACGCCGGCGATCCGGCCGTCGCGGACCCCCACGTCCGCCTTCACGATGCCCCAGTGGTCGAGCAACACCACATTGGTGATCACCAGGTCCAGCGCGCCCTGCTCGCGGGACGTGGTCCCCTGTGCCATGCCGTCGCGAATGGTCTTCCCGCCGCCGAACACCGCGGCGTCAGCGCGGTCCGTGCGGTCCTGCTCCACCTCGATCCACACATCCGTGTCACCGAGCCGGATCTGGTCGCCCACCGTGGGCCCGAACAGCTGAGCCGCTTCGCGCCGTCCCGGACTGCTCATGCGTGGCCCTCCCGGCCCGGTCGGTTCCCGAACTGCGTGCCGGCCAGCCGCACGCAGTTCAATCGGAGGCTGACGCCGGGCTCGAAGCGCACCGAGGTACCCGCAGGAACGTCGAGCCGGAAGCCCTCGGTCATAGCGCGGTCGAAGGTGAGGTGAGGACTGGCCAGCGGCAGATGCAGATGCGAGCCGACCTGGATCGGGCGGTCGCCGTCGTTGACGAACACCAGCGTCCTGCGCTCCTTCGCATCCGCTTCGGGTAGCGGCGCTTCGCCGACCCTGATCTCTCCGGGGATCACTGGACGGGCTCCGAGATCGTGACGAGCTTGCGCCCGTCGGGGAACGTGGCCTCGACCTGGATGTCGCCCAGCATTTCGGGGACACCCTCCATGAGCTCGTCCCGCGTCAGGACGTGTCGTCCGTCGTTCATCACTTCGGCCACCGTCCGGCCCTCCCTGGCCTGTTCCATGGCCCAACTGGACAGCAGGGCCACGGCCTCCGGATGGTTGAGCCGGATACCCCGCTCACGACGGTCGCGCGCGACCATCCCGGCCACGCTGAGCAACAGCTTCTCGGAATCCGACGGTGTCAGGCGCATGCCCGACTCCTCCCTCCGTTGCGGCCGCTGGCCTCCATCACGGCCACCAGGCCAGGACAGTTGAAGAATAAGCGCAAAAGATGTCAAATCGGATGCAAGGTGGCGTTGTGGGTGTCATGCCGTCAGGTGGCGTGCGAGGCGCCGCGATTCCGCCGCGGTCCAGCCCGGCGGCCGGGTGATCTCGGCCCACGCGCTCGTCGGCATCGCCCCGTACCGGTGCCCGTAGCCGTCGGGGACGCCGTCGGCTCCGGCCAGGTCACAGGCGACCTGCCAGAACGTGACCAGCGGATACCAGCGCATGGCGGTGGAGACGTCCCGGGCCGGCGGCGTGTGCAGCCAGTCGGGACGGTGGAGGGCGAGCCCCGGAGACCACCACACCACCGGATCGGAGCCGTTCTGCAGGTAGACCGACCGGCGGCGCCCCCACGGCGCGTCCGGCACGGCATAGTCGGAAGGGCGACGGCCAGGCAATGCGCCTGCACATCCTGACTGGTCAGGATGTGCACAAGGACAGCGCCGACGGCGACCTGCTCCTCGAAGGCCATACAGGCGAGACCGCCATGGCCTCCGGCGTCCGTCTGTGGGCGGGACGCGGTACCCGGTGCGGTTGGCCGACGGGCGGCTGCACGAGCTCGTCAGTCAAGGACGCCGAAGCCCTGGCCCATGAAGTAGCCGCTGAGGATAACCAGAATGGTGATGGTGACGGCGGCCATGTTCTCCTCCAGCCACTGGCGGGTGTTGCGTAGCGGGGTGGTGAGGCGTTCGCCTGCGACAAGGGCGACGGCCAGGGGGACGAGCACACCGGCGGTGGCGACGAGGGAGAAGATGAGCAGGCTGACAACGGCGTCGGTACCTTCGAGACCGGCTTCGCCAAGGCGCGCGCCGGCGCCGAGGGACAGGGGGAGGGCCTGGATGAGGACGACCCCCTGGGCAAGGCCGAGTACGAAGGATCCGGGGATACCGATGTTGTTGAGGCGGGCGAGGAGTCTGCTCTGGGGGACGGGTTCGCCGCTGCTGGGACGTTTGCGCCAGATGAGGTAGGCGAGGGCCAGGAAGAGTACGGCGAACGCGAGTTGGACGATGTCCACGCCGTCGGCTGTCTCTTGTGCTGCGGTGTCTTCTGCGGCCTCGACCACCCACAGCGCGAGGGCTGCCACGGCGTAGATCGCGACGAACCAGCCGAGGCCGAACATGGCGGTTTTGGTTCGTCCTCGGTCGCCGAGGAGCAGGACGACGCCGGTGATGACGGCGAGTGGGCTGAGTGCGAGGCCGGTCGCCAGAGGCAGGGCGTCACCGAGTGCCGTCCACATGTGTGTGCCTTCCGGTGGTGGATGGGTCAGTAGGGCCAGATGAGCGGTGCGAGGAAGGATCCGGCCAGTACGAACAGGGCGAGGTTGGGCAGCCCCGGGCGCCAGTAGTCGCCGAAGCGGTAGCCGCCGGGTTCCTGGACCATGAGGTTGGCGGCGGTGGCGACGGGCGTGATGAAGGAGGCCGCGCCTGCCACGGTGATTCCCATGAGCAGCGGCAGGGGCGAGAGATCGGCGGTCGCCGCGGCCGTCATCGCGATCGGGGCCACGATCAGTACGGTCGCCAGATTGGAGATGAACTGGCCCATGACGACGACGGTGAGGACGATCGTCAGCTGAAGCAGGAGAGGGGAGCGGTCGCCGAAAGCTCGGAGCAGCCCGTCCGCGATGGAGTCAGCGAGTCCGCTGCTCTGGATGGCCGTCGACATGGGGACCATGCCGGCGACGATCAGCAGCGTCGGCAGGGAGATGGCGTGCTGGGCCTGGGGGACGGACAGGACGCGCAGTGCGACCAGTGTCCCTGCGGCGGTGAGGGAGACGATGGCTGCGGGGGCGATGTCGAGCGCGAGCATGGTGCACATGGCGGCCAGGACCGTGAGGGCGGTGTAGGAGCGGGCGCCCAGTCGCACGGCGTGGCGGCGCAGTTCGGAGGGCGGGTTGACGGGCAGCAGTCCGGGGTGTCCGGCTTGCCGGTCGAGGGCGTCCCAGGTTCCGCGGAGCACGACGACGTCGCCAGCCTGCAGCCGGGCACTGCCGATGTCTTCGCCTGCGCGGTGGACGGCGACGACGACGAGGTCACCGGACTGGGTTCGCATGCCGGGGAAGACGGGACTGCCCTCGAATGGGGAGCGGGGGGCGATCATGACTTCGCTCACCCCACGGTTGTGGGAGATGGAGGTGCGGTCGTCGTCGACGGCGTAGTGGGCGGCCAGAGTCTCGGCGTGAAAGCTGAGGTCGGGGCGCGCGTTCATGGGCTGACGGCTGGGCAGGAGACGCTTTCCCATGAGAAGGGAGGTCAGGATGGTGCCGCCCAGGAGAGGGAGTCCGAGAAAGGCGAACTCGAAGAAGCCGAAGGGGCGGGAGCCAGCTTCCACGGACAGTTCCGAGACCAGGACATTGACGGGTGTGCCCAGCAGCGTGAGAAGGGAGCCTGCGTGGGCGGCGAAGGCCAGCGGCATCAGAATCTGCGACGGCGGCTCGCCGGTACGGGTGGCAACCATGACCGCGACGGGTACGAGCGCGGCCACGGCACCGTTCACGCTGATCAGTGCTGTCAGGGCCGCGCACACGAGCATGAGCGCGGCGGTGACGGCGGTGAGGCTGCCTCCGACCCGGTGAACCAGTTGCTGTCCGGCCCAGGCGGTCACACCGGTCGCGTCAAGAGATTCGCTGACCACGTACAGGGCCGCCAGGTAGAGAACGACGGGGTCGCTGAACCCGGCCAGGGACTCAGCAAGGGTGACGGTGCCGGTGGCGTACAGCGCGAGGGCGACGGCCAGGGCGACGATCGGGGGCGCGATCTTGTTGGAGATGAACGCGGTGACGGCCAGGAGCAGGATCACCAGGGTTGCGGTCATCGGGGTCGGACCGCCTCTCTGCTGTGGGCCGGGGGCCGCTGCGCGAACGGGGGTGGCTCAAGGCCGGGCCGGGTGGTCAGAACGTGTCGAGCATGTTGTCGATGTCCGGGTAGCGGGTGATGGATGGGTGTTCGATGACCGTGCCGCGTGCGACGACCATGTGCGGGTCGGCCAAGGCGCGGAGGTCGTCCAGGGGGTTGGACGCGAGGACCACGAGGTCGGCGGCCTTGCCCGCCTCGATGGAGCCGGTGACAGCGTCCAGGCCCAGGATGGTGGCGTTCGTGCGGGTCGCGGCGTTGAGTGCGTGGGCGGGAGTGAGGCCGCCGTAGCGGACCAAGAGGTCTAGTTCGCGCCAGGTGTTGTAATGGGTGACGAAGGTGAGGGCCGAGTCGGTCCCCATTCCGAGCGTGATCCCGTGCTCCACGGCGGTGTGGATGCTCTGGACCATTTCCTCGAGGACGAGCTCTGCGTTGGCCTTGTTCACGTCGTTGATGCCGGTGACCTCCTGGGAGAGTTTCACCAGCGGCAGGCATGCCTGGAGCGTGGGGATGAGCGCTGACGTGCCGTGCAGCGAGCGCGGGTTGTCGTGGAACAGATCGATGATCTCCTCGGTCATGCGCGCACCGTGCTCGATCGTGTCGACTCCGGCGCGCAGCGACGCGAGGATGCCTTCCGCGCTCTGGGCGTGGGCGGCGACCAGGACACCGGCGTTGTGCGCCTCCTCGCAAATCGCCGTCATCTCTTCCTGAGTCATCTCCGGCCGTCCCGCGTGGCCCACGGTGCGGGCGTCGGTGACCCCGCCGGTCGCGGAGATCTTGATCGCCTTGACCCCGTGCTTCAGGTTGCGGCGAGTGTTGCGCCGGGCTTCCCAGGGGGAGTCACTGATCAGGGCGATCTGCGGGGCCCCGTGACCGCCGGTCATCGCCAGAAGCGGACCGGAGGCCAGGACGCGGGGGCCGGCGTACTTGCCCCGGTCGATCTCGTCCGCGACTTTGACCACCTCGTAGTCGACGTCCCCGACGCTGCGGATCGTGGTCACACCGGAGTGCAGTTGAGTCGTGATGTTCGTCTTCGCGCGCCGTTTGAACAGCATCTTCCCGAGCGGGCTGTGGCCCAGGACCTGGACCGCGCCTTGCGCGGACTCCTTGAGCAGGATGGCGGGCAGGGGCTTGCCGTCGGAGAACAGATGCGCGTGCGCGTTGATCAGGCCCGGCAGGACGAACCGCCCTTGTGAGCCGATTGTGCGGTAGCCGCTGGGCACCGGTGTGTCCGTCGCGGCCCCGACGCTCTCGATGTTCCCATCGCTGCCCACCACGACCGTCCGGTCGGGCAGCACCGTCCCCTCGGCATCGCCGGTAACGATCGTGGCGTGGGCCAGGGCAAACGGACGCGGCATAGTCGACTCCTCGGGTACGGAACCTGTGGTGGTGGATGCGCTCATACGTCCTTGGCCAGACAGTCCGCAGTGTGCGCGTTGAGGACGGCGATCGTCCGTAGCTCTGCTCGCCTCATTTGGTAGAGGTGGCCTTGGTGGGGACGGCCTTGTGCAGCACGCCCCCACGACCTCGGGGGCGTGCTGCTGACATGCGGTTCCGGCCAGGTGGGACCGCACGTCATTAGCGCAGCAATCATCGGCGACGTATTCAGGGATCTCGAAGAACGCCACGCCTGGTTATGTTCACGAGAATGGGTTCTGGCTCACTTTCAAGTGAGCCAGAACCCATTCTCGTGAACAAAGCCAGAGGGGAAATCTTCGGAGCCGATGGGTGTATCTCGGGCCCGCCTGTGGGGAACAGAAGGCGGGCCCGGGCACTGGGCTCGTTCGGCGCTGCTGCGTCCTACAGGCCGCCGCGCCTGACGGGGAACTGCTCGATGGTGGCTGTGGCCGAGTCGGGGTTCTCCGGGTCCACCAGGTCTACCGGCTGGACAAGCCGGTAGAGGTCACCTCGTGCGGGGAACTGGGTGAGGTTTCCTTTGAGGACCATGGGGTCCCTGGAGACCAGTACGACCGGGTCCTGGTCAGGCTGCTCGATCGTGACCGAGAACGAGAGCTCGTCCCGCTCCACGAGCTTGGGCGGTGAAGCCTGCTCCACGGTCAGTGTGCTGTTCGCGTCCACGTCGATGTCGTTCTGTTCCATGGTGATCGTGCCACCGTCGGGGAGTTCCCCCGTCATCCGGAAGCCAATGGTGCGCAGCCGCACGCTGTGGTTCGGGTTGTCCGGGTTCGGCTCGACGCGCTGCTTGATGCCGCCTCGAAGGTCCACCCGGAGCAGCGAACCTCCGATCCGGATCGGGGTGTTGATGGAGATCATGGACGACGGGATCTCCGCCCCGATCGGCGGAAGGGACGATTCGGCTGCTGCTGCTGCTGCTGCGCGCGTGGGGGCGGGGACGGCCGTTGCCGGGGAGCTGGTGAGGGCGGGCAGGGCTGCGAGTGCGAGCACGGTCGCGGTGGCGGCGAGGGTGCGGTGCAGGCGTGCGGGCATGCGTGATCCTCCAGAGGATCGCGAGGAGAGGGCACAAATCTGTGCCGTAACCCAAAGTAGTAACACATGTACAGCGAGTGCATATTGCGCGGAAGGCATCGGGGTCGGCCGTGCTCGGGGAGCGGTGGGCAGCAGGGTCACCCGCCCTTCACACCGGGGCCCAGCCACGACCCTGGCGCCTGACATGATCTCTCCACCGGACGGTGCGCCTTGCGCGCACCGATCCATTGCCGTGATCCCCCGCTACCACGGCCACGGCTGTGTGCTGTCGCCCAGTTCCAGGGCGTCGCAGATGGTCTGGGAGACCTCCCGGGCACTAGGCGTGCCGGACTTCGGCTGCTTGTACAGGCTCCAGAGCGACATGCCACCGGCGCCTCGGGCCTTGACCTCGTTGGCCAGGTCTTTGACCTCGTCAAGTGTCAGTACGTGGGCGTAGGGTGAATCTTCCTGCGGCCATGCCTCGGGTGCGATCTGGACACCGAGCAGGACGGGTCCCTTGAAGTAGTGCTGGTAGGCGGCCAGAGCCTCTTTCGGGTTGTACACGGTGCTGGCGTCATAGGCCATGACGTTCAGCCGGGTGATCGCACTGGCCGCGTCCGAGCGCAGCAGACCGAGCGAGATCCCGGTGTAGGCGGATACCGGCTGGGAGTTGGCCCACGCCCCCTCGCCATAGGCGCCCACGTGGAATGCGGCGACCGCGAGAGTCGATCCAGTGGGCAGTGCCTTGGAGAATTCCTTCACGATCGACGTGTACTCCGCGTCTGTGCGGCACGTATACCCACCCCCGGACGGCACGCACCCCGGGCCCGATGGCTCGTAGCACACCTCGACGCCGTCGAGACCGAAGTCCCTGACGAAGTCGGCGATCGCCCGCACGTTCAGGCCCGCCCAGTTGTGGTAGGTAGCGCCGCCGACGGAGACGAGCACCTCGACGCCGGGGTTGCGCTCGCGCAGCAGGGACACCGCATCACGCACAACGGTCCCGTCGAAGGAGAACTGGACGCCGGTCCCTTGAAACGAATAGGACCCGCGCGTGTATTGCGCGTCAGGCTGCATGAAGCACAAAACGACGGTGCCGACGTACGACGGAAGATTGGCCAGATGCGCGGCCTTTGGATCACTCACCCACGGATGCGCCCAGGATTCGAGGTTGACGGAGTAACGATACGCCGTGCTCGCAGAACTGCTCTCCTCGGCCGCTACGCGACGATCGGAGGCCAGAGCAGATGCATGGGGCAGACCCGCAGCAGCCGCACCAGCGATCACAGCAGCAAGGGCGGTACGTCGGGATACGGATCGATTCATGCGCCCATGATGATCGGCCTGGCTCCCGGAGATCCCCTTGACCACTGCCAGGGTCACCCAGACGGAGGACGTGTGGCGCACGCCGAAAGCAGGTCCGGGACACATCTCCCAGCCGGAGTTCTCACACACTCGCTCAGGCAAAGTTCTCGATCACGAACTCGCCGCCGGTCCGGACGCCGCACAGCACGTAGCCGCTGCGGCCACCCTCCTCGATCACGACCCGGTACACCGGGCTGAGCAGGTAGGGGCGGACGTCCCGGGCCACCGCCCGCGCCACGTCCTCGCTCGCGGACCGGCCCACGGACACCTCCAACGGCTCCGGGGGCGTGGAGCCGTTGGAGCCGCCGCGCGCCCCGACGCGCCGGTAGACCACCCGCACTCGCCGCTCGTCCCCCGCACCGCTCATGCGGGTGAGCGTAGCCCCGGCCCGGCGGCCACACGGGGTACCTGCCGCCGGTTCACCCTTCCGGGCACCCGCGGCAGGTGACGGCCAGCACCTCGCCGGCCGCCGCGCTCCAGGGCTCCGGGGACATCCCGACCGGTCGCCTGGCAGGGAAAGGCGCTCGCCCCTGCCGGAGAAGAACGCCCTCAGCGCACCGGCTCCCCACGCAGCGCGACCCACGTCCTCGCCCCCACAATGCCGTCGGCCCTCCAGCCATGGGCCTTCTGGAGCCGCTTCACAGCCGACACCGTGCCCGCCCCGAAGTAGCCGTCCACACCCTTCGGACCCACCGAGTACCCGTGACTCTGAATCAGCAGCGCCTGGATCTCCCTCACCCGGGCTCCCGCATCACCGCGATCGGTGTACGCCGACCCCGAGTAGTAGCCGCAGTACGTACCGTCCACCGACGACTCGCACACCCCCGCCTTTGCCCCGACGGCGAACGCCTCACTCGTCAGACCAACGGGCACCACAGCCCCGGCCAGCACAGCAGCCGCAGCCACCGACAACCCCGCACGCTTCAGCACCAGCACTCCTTCCAGTCCGGCGGGCCCGGCCCGCCACTCGATATAAGTTACGAAGCTATCCCCGCACCGGCCCCGCAGGCGGCATACCGAAGGGGCGCACAAGCGCACCCACACCGCATCACCCGGCGCACACCGCACGCACGTCGACCCACCGGTGCCCGCGACGGCCGCCTTCCCGACCGAACCGTCTCTCAGACATCTCCCCCGCCACGCCCAACCGGCGGTGAAAGCATGGGCACATGACCTACGACGACTACGAAATGGAAGAAGCCGCCGCCCGCGCCCGGCGCCGCGCGCAGGCGCTGCGCGACCAGGCCCGGAAGGCCCAGGAGGACACCATCGCCGAAGGATGGCACATCCTCACCGTCAAGGGTTGTAGCCGGCGTCGCTGACGATCACGATATGCGGGTCCCTGACGACGCGGAAAAACTCTCCAGTCCTTCCCTCGTATGGGTAATGACCACGAAGTCGTCGGCATATCTCACCAGCACCCCCGGAAGGAAAGGACCCGAGGTGCAATCGAAGCCCAGAGGGGTTTGCTTGAGCCGGATGCGGTGAAAGCCGCACGTCCGGTTCTGAGGGGGCCGGGACGCGGAGGCGCCCCGGCTACCCGACCCTTCGTCTTGGTCAGTGCACCTTGGTCGGAGCACATGACCAGACGAAGGCCGCCCCCGCGTCCGGCGAATCCCCAGGTGAGCGACCCAGTTCGAGACACCGTTCGAAGTCCGCGATCACGGACCTCGAGCGAGTCCCTACCAACCCATGTCCTTGGCCACCTCGGCCTGGGCTGCGGCGATCTCTTCCTCGGTGGACTCCATGACGTCCACATCCTCCAAGCGCGCCAGCAGGTCTACGAGAGCCTGCTTCTGAGCCGGGTGCGTGATCGGTACGGTGTGCAGGTCGGTGCTCATCAGCCAGTCGAACAGCACGATCGCGTCAGCACGCCACAGGCGGATATCGACGGTTGGTGTAGACCCCCAGGGGAACCCAGTTTCCATATGAGCATCTTGCCAGGTCAGCGAGCTGTGGCGCATCACAGATCAACGATCACGCGGCTGCCTGCCCAACCTTCGGCGTCGGGTCCGGAAGAAAAAGAACAAGCTGAGTGACGCCGCCAGCTACCGCATGAGACATCGGCGCAGCCGCCCTGGATGCCGGACCAGGCGATCTGCTGACGCGCCTCGCGCCGTATCTGATTGAATGCGGCCCAGCCAGCCGTCCGTCACCGGGAGACCCGTATGCGTCGAACGCTCGCTGTGACCGCCCTCGCTGTCGGACTGCTGCTCGTCGGGTGCTCGGAGGAGTCGGAGCCGATCACCGGGGAGTGGGTCGCGGACGGGCCGCAGCCGTCGGGGTTCTCCGACTTCGCGGACCTGGCGATGATCCGCGTCGACAAGGACGGCAAGGCCATACTCGGTACGTCGCCGATGAGGCTGTGCGGGGACGCGAAGGTGACTGCCAAGGACGAGGGCGACGGCTTGGAGTACCGCATCGCGTTCAGTTCCGCGTGTATCACGGTCAACGTTCCGGTGAGCCTGGAGGTCGTGGTCGACGGGGACACCATGGAAGCGACTCCCACGGGCCTGCAGGGCGGGAAGCCCTTCCGCTTCCGGCGTGCCGATTGATCGATTCCAGACCCGTGTCCGCCCCTTGCGCTGTCCGTACCTGGGGAGAGCGTTGGGCCTGTTCTTCCAGGGGCAGGTGCCGGTCGGCCCGTCCGGCGGGTGCGGGGGCTCGGCCGCGATGTACGTCGCGGACCTTCCCGCGTAGCCGTCGTGGCGGCGGGTCAGAGTCCGATGGTGGATTTGGGGCCCATGTAGGACCCGGCCCCGGGGAACGATTCACGGCACAGGGTGACGAACCGGTGGGTGAAGCCGAGCCGGTGCAGGTCGTCCAGGTCGATGAACGCGACGGCGCGGATCGGATGTGTCTCCGCCTCGGCGTGGGTGTTCCCGAGGGTTCCTCCGGACCGGTGGACCTCGAACGTCATGTGGACGATGTTCGCCTCGGTGTTGTCGCACACGTATAGCAACCGGCCGACCCGGACTGTCAGGCCGGTTTCCTCGCGTATTTCCCTGATCAGGGCGTTGCCCAGGGATTCGCCGTTCTCGACCTTTCCGCCGGGCAGCGACCAGGTCCTCTTCCCGCCGGTGTCCGGGTCCTGGTCCAGGAGCAGGATCCTGCTCTTCTCGATCAGGATGCCGGTTACGCGCGTGTCCATTCCGTGAAGCTACCGCCTGGGCCGGGACCAGCGGTGCAGGATCAGCACACGCGAGGCGGCGGACACCCGGCGCAGGCCCGCAGCATGCGCACGGTCACCTCGTGGGGTCCCTGATTCCGCGAGCGAAGCAGTCCCTCTTCCACGGATCGTCCATCAGCATCATCAGCGTCGGCTCGCCCTGTTCGGAGCGGGCAGGATTAGCCCACCAGCCGCCGATGTGCTGCACGTCGTCGGCACGGCTGACGAGATGGGCCTTGAGCGTTGCTTCGTCGGTCAGGTCGGCCGCCTGCCTCACTTTCCCGCGTATGCGTGGAATTCGGCCGCCTTGCCCTGCTCATGGCCGGTGTCCACCGGAACGCTCCGGTCGTCGTTCTCCTTGCCGTGGAATGCCGCGTACGCGGCATTGCACGCATCCGCCACACCTGACCCGCTGCCCGACCCGGAGCCGACCATCTGGCGCAGATCGTCGAAGTTACTGATCCCGAAGAACGCGAGGAGCGCGACGGTCGAGGCACCTATGCCCAAGTACACGCGAAGCCGACTGCCCGTCAGCTCTCTCCGCTCGCCCCGTCCGCTGTCCGCCCCCGGCACTCGTCGTTTCCCTCGCTGCTTCAACGTGCGGAGGACAACATACAGGCGGAGCCGGTCACCTGTGGAGCTGGCGGGCTCACCCCTCACGGAGCCTCGCCTACCGCTGACGGCGCCGCCAACTCGGCGCCGCAGCTCTGGCGTTGGGAGGAGCTTTCCTGTGCCACGACATCCGAGCCGGCATGACGCCGTGGCACACGGTCCGCACTCTGTGCGATGCCTGATCCGGGCCGTCGCGAACAGTCTGCGGGCCGAGGGCGGGAAGGCGCATACCAGCGGACTGCAACGCGGATGCGGACACCCGCGAATCGAGTTGGCATATTCGAATGGAATAGACAAAACGCGCCGCCTTCAGAATTCGCGCATATAAAGGGCGTACCGAATTTTTCCTTTCAGGGAGGCGTTATGCCGTACGGTTCGATCGTGGGTCCCGGGAGCACACTGGCCGCCACGGGCGTGGCGACCGGTCAGGTGTGGCTGGTGGCTGTCAGCGCTATCGCCGTACTCGTCGGTGCGATCACGGTCAGAATGTCCTTCAGGCGTGGCAAGGGTCCGGTCGAGCAGTGACCTCGACCACGGAATTCCCGGGCGGCGCGGGGCAGTCCGCGCGCGAAACGGAATTCGGCGGATGCGTTCCGAAGCGCTGGCCGGGGGTGGCACCGTTGCCCAGGGCCTGGCATGTCTCCTCCCTTGGCGTGATTCTGCTGGGCGCTGTCCCCCTGACGGCTTTCCTTGCCTGGGCGGTCGCGCACATCTACAGCGTGGTTGCCGCCCTCGTCGGCGGGGACACCGGAATGACCCTGCCGTGGCTCGTATCGTTCCTTCTGCTGTGGTGGGTCCCTCTGTCCTGGCTGGAAAGGCCCCACACCACCTCGCCCGAGGCCCAGACCGCCCTGGACGAGCTGGTGGTCACCGTGCAGATCCCGGTCTTCAACGAAGATCCCGGAGCGTTGCGCGGATGCCTTCACTCGTTGCTCGTCCAGACCCGCCCCGTGAACCGGATCCGGGTCGTCGACGACGGTTCCGTCCACGATGACGGTTCACCCATGACCTACCGTGATGTCCGGACGGAGCTCTTCGAACGGGCGGCCGCCCGTGGCGTTGAAGTGACCTGGGACCGCACCTGCAACCGGGGCAAGCGCTATGCCCAGATGCACGTCCTGGCCGATGACGACGCCGACATCTTCGTCACCCTGGACAGCGATTCGCTTCTCGACCCCGAGGCAATCGCCGAAGGCCTCAAGCCGTTCGCTGACCCCAAAGTCACCTCCGTTGCGGGTCAGGTGGTCGTCCTCAACCACGACGCGAACGCCCTGACCCGGATGACCAACCTGCTCTACCTTCCCTTCACCCGCGGGCTGCGCTCCGCACAGTCGGTACTGGGCCGCGTCACCATCAACTCCGGCACCCTCGCCTTCTACCGTTCAGGCATCGTCAGGCAGGCAGCGGGCGCCTACGAGAACGAGACGTTCCGGGGCCGGCCCATCCAGATGAACGATGACTCCATGCTCACGTTCTACGCACTGCTCGCCGGTGACACCGTCCACCAGCCCTCCTCCCTGGTGTTCACCCTCACCCCCGAGCGCTGGTCGCACTACCTTCACCAGCAGATGCGCTGGATGCGAGGCACGACCGTGCGCCACCTTTGGTGGCTGAGATACATGCCGCTGAACGGCATCGTCTTCTGGAGCACCCTTGCCGAGTACGCCCACATCGCCCTCGGAATCGCCATCCCCATCACAGTGCTCGCCAATTCCGATCTGCGCGGCCACGCTGGGACGCTAGTTGCCGCCAGTGTCGTTATCGGCACCGTAATGAGCTACCTGATGGCCCTGCGCCTGTTCACGGTTCACCGCAGCGATATGCGGCTGCGCCAGATGCTGTTGCTCTTTGCCCTGGCCCCGCTTGCCGCGGCATGGCGGGGGCTTGTGCTTCGGCCTCTGTATTTCTACGCAATGGCTACCTGCCACCGCGTCAACCGCTGGGGCACCCGAGCCCGCATCGAAGTGGCACTGAACCAGCAGACGTGCACCGTCACCTCGAAGGGGCCTTGAGCCGACTGTTGTTCAACCCCGGCAATGGGATTTCCGGGCCGCGTTCACCGCGGCGGGTGTCCTACGACACGGCGCCGGCCGCCGTGTCGTAGGACACCCGCCGGTCCGTGCGGACGATGAGGACTGCGGAGGTGTCATCGTCGAGGCTGTGGCCGCTGTAGCGGACCAGGTCCTGGTTGAGAAGGGGCGCGACCTCCTCCGCCGGAACCAGCGCCCACTGAGCCAGGCGCTCCGCCAGCGGGTAGAACTCCCCCATGGGGTCCCGTGTCTCGCTGACGCCGTCGGTGTACATCAGCATCCGGTCGCCGGGCTCGAACGGCGTCTGCGTCACCTCGTACGCGTCATCGGCCGCGACCCCCAGGTTCACCGGCAGTGAGGACGTGACGGCCAGGGTGACGGTCCGTCCGTGATGCTGCAGCAGCGGTGGCGGGTGGCCGCAGCTGAGCACCCGGATGACGGGTTCGTCGTCGGGGATCTCCACCAGGAGCACGGTGGCGAACCGGTGCGCGGAGGCGGCGACCGTGTCCCGCTCCTCGAAGCGGACCATGCTCAGCTCCAGCCGGGCGGCGATCTCCGGGAGCGTGGCTGCGGTGTAGGCGGACTCGCGGAACGAGCCGAGCAAAACCTCCGCCGCGTCCAGCGCTTCCAGTCCCTTGCCCTGGACGTCACCCAGGATCAGCCGCACCGCCCCGGGCGTCTTGAGGGCCTTGTAGAAGTCGCCGCCCACCCGGGCCCCGGTCGCCGAGGACTGGTACAGCAGATGCAGATCGATCGTTCCGAGCCGGGCGGGCATCGGGCGCAGCACCGCCCGCTGCGCCGCGTCGGCGACGAGGTGGAGGGTTCGCAGCTGCTTCTCGCGGGTGGTGCGCAGGTAGGCGGAGACGGCCGAGGCGGCGGTGATGATCAGGAGCAGCGCCGCCTGGAAGGCCACGGGTTCGGAGAACACTTCCAGGTCACGTGACCCGGCCAGGAACGCCACGACCACCATGGTGAGCAGGCCGATGCCCGTTGTTGCCCGCCACCCCCACGTGCTGGCCGCCAGCGGTGGTGCTGCGTACAGCAGCCGGTCGAAGCGTTCGACGTCCGGGCCCATCAGGTCGGCGACGGCCCCGGCGGCAAGCAGGACGAACGGCAGGGACCTGCCTGCCGCGCGCAGGATGCGCTGGCGCTGTGGCAGCCGGTGAAGTCGGAGCACCCGATCAGCGTCCCATCGGTGTTCGTTCGTCACCTCGGGGCGGTGAGCGGCAGTGCCCGAAAGCTACCCGAGCGGTGGTGCTGACTGGTGGATCCTCCTCGGCGCGGCCGGTGTTCTACGACACCGGGCCGGCAGGAGTGCCGTGGGACACTGCCCCGGCGGGATCTCGCCTGTCGGCGGCAGGGAGGATGGCTGTGCCGGGTCCTTGGACGGTGAGCCGCCATGGCCTGCTCCTGGCTCGCGGGTTCTGTCCCGGGCTGCGGGTTACGCCTGTTGTGCCTGGAGCATCCAGGAGTGCTTCTCCAGCTCTGTGGTGATTCCGATCAGCATGTCCTGGGTGACCGGTTCGGCCTCGGTGTGGATGATGTTCTCGCGGAAGCGGGCCGTGATGATGGCCAGGGCGTTCACCATGTGCGTGACCACCTCGTTCACGGGCACGTAGCGCAGGTCCAGCTGGGGCAGCTCGGCTGCGGCGATGGTCACCGGGCGCCCGTCGGGGACGACGCCGATCGCGGCCGCCCTCTCGGCGACGTCGTCGGCGCCGGTGCGTGCTGATTCCACGATTTCGTCGAGGTGAAGGTGCAGGGAGCGGAATCCTCCGCCCACGACGGTCCAGTGGGCCTGCTTGCTCTGGAGCGAGAGGTCCTGGAGGTCGGTCAGTGCGCTCTGCAGCGCCTGACCTGCGGTCTTGCGCTGGTCATCGGTGATCGTGGCGGTAATCCTCATGGTGCTGTCCTTGAGTATCGGCGTTTCGGTCATGACAGGACCTTGCCCGCAGATGTCCGCTTTACCCAAAATTGCCATGTAATGCATGTCTCAGTTGGATCTCTTTGAGATGGCGTCAGCGAGAGGCGGACCCGGACTGCAGGTGGGCGTTCGCCCGGCCCTTGCGACGCGAGCGGTCCAGCGGGAAGGGATTGATCAGCAGCGAACCGGAGTTGGCTTCCAGGTGGAAGTCGTTGAACGTCCGCAGCACGGTCTCGCAGTGAGCCTGTGTGCTCTTGGCGTATTTCTTCCCGACGGTCGGCTTGCCGGTCACCGGGTTCGGTGTCCCGGGTGCGGGCTTGCCTGCCGGGCGAGCCGGCGGGTTCGCGTACGGTCTTCCGCGGTGACGCCAGTGCACCCGAACCGGCTTGTCCGCCAGTTGCATCCACAGCATGAAGTCGCGGGCATCCGTCCGGGTCGCCCTGTCCCACTCGATGCCGAGGACCCACAGGAACCGCCACCACCGCAGCAGATCATTCCCGTACGACCGCAGAGTCGTGGCGGGGGTGTGGCTCGCGAGCAGATCCGTGAAGTACAACGCCACAGGCTGGACTGGACCGCCAGCGGGGTCCAGGAGTCGGTACGGCTCCCACGGATCACCCGTCTCATACAGCTTGCCGCTCTCAGACAGCACGAACGTCGACAGATCCCTCCCGGGACCTCTTGTTTCAGGCACCCCGGGAAGCTAGCAGAAAAGGCCACTGACCTGCGAAAACGCCATTGTTAGTTCAGTCAACGAGCCGTACACCCGGCCGCGCAGCAGCTGCTCGTCATCGGCGTTCATCGGGCCGGCCTCCCAGCCACCACCGACAGCGGAAGGCCGGCGGCGACCGGAGTCCGGACTCTCCCGTCCTGCGGGAGAGGCCGGAGGAATCTTCCCGCCCGGCGGGGACCAGGCGCAGGGCTGTGTCCTTCTCCGCATGGTCCCCGCCGGGATGTCCGCCCGGGGTTGCCCGCCTCAGCCCACCCCGGCCGGGGTGGGCAAGCCGTCGTACGAGGGTGGATTGCCCAGGCCCCGCCTCCTCGTCAGATGTCGGAACTTGCCACGGCCGGTTCGGCACGCATCTGTGGGAGGGCCGCGCGCACCGTGCGCGCCGCGGTGTCGTACGCGGCCGCCTGCCGGCCGTCAGTGACGGGGATCGGGCGTAGCCACTGCGGGTCGCGGTCCGGGGCGGGCAGACGCCCCAGGACCTGGACGTGCTGGCGGGCCAGTGCCTCGTCGGTTACCCACACATATTCATGGCAGGCCGCGCGCATGGCGTGGGTCGGCTCGATGAGGATGTGCCCGAGCAGGGGCCAGCGAAGTTCCGTTTGGCGGCGTGCGAATGCGCACCAGTGCTGTGCAATCTGGTCCGGTGTCCGCGGCAGCACGCGCTGGGCTCGCTGGCCGCCGTCGATGACCCACTGCACGTCGGCCGGCTCCACCGGATTGTCCTGAGTCACCTCGACGTAGACGTCCGCGAGGTCGGGCAGGCTGCCGAACGCCGCGATGAGCAGCACCCGGTCGTACGCCGCGCGGCACGACTTCACAGCCTCGGCGATGCCTTGCCCACGCAGGGTACGTGCCTCGATGCGGTCCAGCCGGTCTGCGCCGTCGACGGCGCAGACCGGCTGCGGGGCACCGGGAGCGAGGGGCACGGAGAGCTTCCTGCGGTTGGGCATCCGGACGGGCTCGTAACGGATGACGACGACGCGCTCGCCTGATCGGGCCCAGCTGAGCCCGAGGCCGTCGGCAACCAGGGCAGTCAGGACCACGTCGCCGGTGATCCCGATGACCCGTGCGGGCTCCAGGACCACAGGCCGGGCGGGGCGGCTGGCCTGCTGGTAGGTGACGACTGCCGTCTCGGCCCGGTTGCGGATCCGGCGCTTGGCGCCGTTGCTGCCATCCTTGACCATGCTGGTGTCCAGGCTGAGACCCACGCCCTTCAGCCTGAACGCCTCCCTCGAAGGTGATGCAGTTCAGGTCCGGGCCCCAGCGCGGTTCGCGCGGAGCCTTCTCCTCCCGGCAGTGCAGGACCGGCGTGGGCGGGCTCTGCGGCGGATCGAGGAATGCGTACGGGACTTGCCGTACCGACCGTAGCGACGCGCAGAGCCGGGCCTCAACCCGGCAGGGCCGAAACCACCCGGTTAGCCCACGGTGACAGGCTCGCCGTCCCCGCTCCGCGGCTTGCCCAGGCCGCCTTTGGGCTTGCCAGCGCCTACCGGCGGCGCCCGAACAGCCCGCGCGGCTTCACGGCCGGCGCTTCGGCCGCCGCGCGTTCGGCTTCCTCCGCCAGGCGGCGCGCGACGCTCTCAGCCTCCGCGCGTACTCCGCGCACGATCCCCACAGCCCGTCCCACTGGCCGTACCCACGAGAACCCCGCGGTTACCTGCCAGCGTTCGTTGGTGAGCTTCGTCCCGCACTGGCGCAGCCTTGCGTTCCGCCTGCCGCCGGCGGGACTGCTCCTCCGGCACCCGGTAGAGCCGCTCGCCGTCCGGGTTGTCCAGTTCCCTGTTGAATCAGCATGTTGAAACTGATCAAGAGGGGTGTCTCACCGAGTGAGTTGGCGTGTGTTTTGGGTGCCGCGAGATGCGGTGCGAGGTGGCGTACGGAAGGCCGTGCTGGAGGGGTGGGCAGACCTGTCGGCCCGCGAAGACGCATGGGAGTACGGGCTGGCGATCCAATCTTCCTGTCTCCGGATTACCGGGTGGATCCGATTCTGGGGCTGTATGGGCAGTCCTCTGGCAGCACTTCGCCCCGCCGCATAACGGCGGGCGAAGTATCAGGGCCCGAGATTAGCCAACGGCGTCGGGTGATCCTGTCCGGCCCCGCTGTCGTCGGGTCAGCCGAAGTCGAACTGCCGGGTCCCCAGGACCTCGTTGACCGCCGCCTCCGCCCGGAGTTCGTCCGGCGCCGGCTGCACCGCCTTCTTCTGCTTCATGCCAGTGACCGTAGGGCAGGTGAGGCGCATTGCCACGGAGAGGGGCCACCCGGGTTTCGGGAACTGGTGGGCGTGCCCGGCCTTGGTCTCGCCCCCTCCGGGAGTCACGGTGACGCCCCCTGGGGCGTATGTGCGAACACATCTTTGCGCCGGGCGTTGCGTTTGAATCGGAGGAAAGCACCTTTTCTCCTCTCTGGGAAGTCACATGCGCATTCATGCCCGTCTGGCCGCGGCCCTGGCTGCCGGCGCCGCTCTCACGACCTTGGCGGCCCCTTCGGCGTTCGCCGCTCCCGTCGACACCGCTCCCGTCGACTCCTCCGCGCCCGACGTCGACCCCGCCGGCACCTCACCCTCCGCGCCCGGGTCCGAAGGGGCCGAGAGTTTCCCCGACCCGTCCCAGACCGGAGGCGTCGACTTCTCCAAGCTCAGCAAGATGGAGAGGCTCTCGTTCACCAGCCCGGCGGAGCTGGAGTACCGCCTCAGGGACGGACTCATCACTAGGGAGGAATTCGACGAGGCGATGCGCCTCATGGAGCAGCGGGAGGACGCGAATAGGCCGCCGGAGGAGAGCGCTCCCTACCACTGCACCGTGGACGGCAAGCCCGTTGCCCTCCAGGACGGGAAGGTCGAAGGGACCCAGCGGGACGAAACGATCCGCTGCTTCGGCACCGAGGGTGTGCGCGTGATCGACGGCGGTGCCGGACGCGACAAGATCATCCTGGAGTCGGGTATGAAGGGCGTCACCGTTCTCGGCGGCGACGGAAACGACGAGATCACAGTCCAGGGGACGTTGTCAGGACATCCCGGCGCCGAAAGCGTCATCAGCGGCGGTGAAGGCGACGACCGGATCACCATCGAGAAGATGGACGGCAAGAACATCCAGATCTCGGGCGACCAGGGGGACGACACCCTCGTCGTGAAGGGCGCCAACACCGGCCGTCTGGACGGAGGTGACGGCGCGGACTCCCTCTACGTGCACACCAATGAAGGAGAAGTCCTCGGAGGAAGCGGCAACGACCGCATCGAGGGGTACACGGACACCCGGGCCGAAGAGGCCAAGGGGTGGATGGCGGTGGGCGCAGGATCTCGTGCCGAGGGCGGTGACGGATACGACATCTGCCTCTTCCTCGGAGCAGAATCGGTCCCGAGCTGCGAAAACAACATCTGGACCGGGAGCAACAAGGTGCAGCGCAAGCCCGTCAACTACTCCGACTACGAGCTCATGCTCGGATACCAGAAGCGCCGATGAGCGCAGCGGCGGATACGCGGCCCGCAGCCGCCGATGCCTACTCCATCGCGCCGGCTGCGGGCCCCGACGCCCGAACGGGCAACTGACCTGCCGCCCCCGGGATGAAGTGCTTGGCGCCGTAGACCCGGCCGCGCAGCAACTCCTCATCCCTGTCCGTGCGTCTCAGCTTCCCAGCCGCCACCGGCAGCCGGCGTGTACCCATCGCGTCTGCCCGCCGCCGGCGTGCCCGGCTCAGCGGCACAGGCGGGAGAGCCAGCCGGTTGCCTTCTGCTCGGGCACGGCCTGGTCCTGCTCCTGGTCGCGCTCCTCCCGCCGGGGGCTCGCACCCCAGGCCCGGTCCGAGTCGGCCTCGAACCGCTGGTCGCAGTCCCCGCACAGAGACGGGCGCTTCGCCGGGGAAGCTTCGGACACGCTCGACGCGCCGGTCTCCGACGTGGGTCTACTCGTGACCGCCTACGCGGTGGCTGCCGTACTCACAGGCCCAGCGCTGGCGCTGCTGACCGCGCTGGCCGGCCTCGGTTCGATGACCCTGCTCGCGTTCGCGGTGTCGCTTGTGCTGACTGCTCGGGTGAAGCCCCGATGCCGTGTCGCGGACAGCCCGTCGTCCGATCCGCGGTCCGCGGGAGCCCAGTAGGCCTCCCCGGACGTCGCACGGCTACTGGCGGCGGCTCCCCGAATGAACGGCGGCATGCAGGACCCGAAGTTGCTCCGGGTCCTGCATGCGTTGCCAGTTCCCCGTGCGGGCGGCAGAGATGCCGGACCGGCCACGAGTTCGTCACGGCGGCCGCGAGACGCCCGTCACGCTCACCCGGTCGACCCCTCCGCCGCAGTGGACGGCCCCGAGTCCGGCGGACAGCGGGGCAGAATCCGCATAGGGATGCCGGTCGGGACCTCAGCCTTTTGGTTCATGGGGCGGGCATGTCATGCCTGTGAACGCGTGGCCGGGAACGCCTGTGCTCGGGCACCGACGACGAGGAACGCCGCGATGCTCAGGCCGAGTGCGGTCCAGGCCAGGGCTGGAGCACTCGCTTGCGTGCCCAGGATCGCGCCGCCGACGATGCCGCCACCGGCGACGGCCAGGTTGAACACGGTCACGAATACGGACTGCGCGGTGTCGGTGTGCTCGCCGGCGCGGTCGGCCAGGGCTGTCTGCAGCAGCGCGGGCGCGCCGCCGAAGCTGAGGCCCCAGACCGCGATCGCGAGGGCGATCAGCACGGCGCCGAGGAACGGGGCAGCCAGGGCGAGGGCGGCCGATGCCATGAGGGTGAGTACACCGAGCACGGTTGTGCGCAGTGCTCGGTCGATGACCAGGCCGGTGACGGTGATCCCGAGGAAGGAGGCGACGCCGAAGACCGCGAGCCCGACGTCGAGGCGCAGTCCGGTCGGGGTGAGCAGGGGCGCGATGTAGGTGTAGAGGATGTTGTGCGCGAGGACCCACATGAGTGCGACGGCCAGGACCGTCCTGACACCGGGGAGCAGGATCACGCGTCGCAGCGGCAGATGCGCCGACGGTGCCTGGCCTGGCACATCGGGCACGACGGCGGCGATCCACGCGGCCAGTGCGGCCGCGGCCAGCGAGATTGCGGCGAATACCCACCGCCAGTCCACGAACGAGCCGGCGAACGCCCCCAGCGGAACTCCGGCGGCCAGAGCGATGGGCTGGCCGATCCCGGTGACGGTGAGCGCGCGTCCTTGCCGGTCCGGCGGGACGAGGCGGCGGGCGTATCCGGCCAGCACACCCCACACGAGCGCGGCGGCCGCGCCGGCGATGAACCGGGCCACCAAGATCAGTGGGTACCCGGGTGCGAGCGCGGTCACGGAGTTGAACACCAGCAGGGTGAGCACCGCGGCCAGGAGCACCTTCTTCCGGCTCATTCGTCGGGTCGCGGCCACGAACGGGATCGCGGCGAGCACCGATCCGATCGCGTACAGCGTGACCAACTGCCCTGCCGCTGGTTCGGAGACCTCCAGCCCTGCCGCGAGTTGCTGGAGGAGTCCGGCGGGGATGGTCTCGGTGAAGATCGCGAGGAATCCCGCCGCGGCCAGGGACAGGAGCGCCGCCCATGGCAATCCTGTGGGCTGAGCGTGTTCGGCCGCGCCGGCCTCGTGCGTCCGTGTGGTCACTGACCGGCCCCGCCGAGGTCTCGGTGGCGCTGTATGTGGGCCAGCGAGGCCCAGTCGTCCTGCCCGTGCCCGGCCTCGATCGCGTCGGTGAGGAGTTCGGAGAGCAGATCGGCCACCGGGAGTCGGAGCCCGGTCGAGGTGGCCTGGTTGCGGGCTAGGTCGACGTCCTTGCGTCCCAGTACCGGGGTGAACCCGGCCGACGAGTATGTCTGGCGGGCGATGAGCCCGCCGTAGTTCGTGTACACCGGGCCCGGTGTGATCGTCGAGGTGAACAGTTCCACCAGGGTCTTCGCGTCTACACCGCCCCGCTCACCCATGGCAACGGCTTCGGCCATCGACTGGATCGCCGAGGCGATGAGCACCTGGCCGGCGGCCTTGACCACGTTCGCGCGTTGTGGTGAGTCGCCGACCGGCCATACGCGGGCGCTGATCGCTTCCAGGAGCGGGCGCACCCGCTCGACCGCGTCGGGCGCCCCGGCGGTGACGATGTTGAGCTTGCCCGCCGCGGCGACCGGCACCCCGCCGAACATGGGCGCGGCCACATAGCCGACCCCCTTGTCCGCGTGGATCGCCGCTGCCTCCTGCGCCAACGCCGGGCTGACCGTCGCGAGGTTCACGTGTACCGCCCCCGGCGGTGCGGCGTCGAGCGCGCCGCTGTCGAGGACCACCTCCCTCACCGCGATGTCGTCGGCAAGCACGGAGAAGACCACCGGTGAGGAGAACACCTCTCCCGGCTGCTCCAGCCGTACCACCCCGGCCTCCATGAGTGGTGCGAGCCGGTCACGGTCCCGGTTCCACGCCGCCACCCGGTATCCGGCCCGCGCGAGATTGCGGGCAATCGCCGCCCCCATGCCTCCGGTACCGACCACGGTCACATCGGTCATCACGTCCACCTTTCACAGTTGGAACCGTCTGAAGTGGTTCCACCATACAGGCGGCCTCGCAATGGAACCGCCTAAGGTGGTTCCATGACTCATCCCGCTGCCCCGAGCACCGCTGCCGCGAGCCACCCGATGTTCCGGCTCGACAACGAGCAACTCGCATTCCGCTTCACCGCCACCCTCAGCGATCGGTACGGCGCCCAGGTCGAACGGCTGCCCGATCCAGAACGGCTGGACGACTGGCTCGCTGCCAACGACGTCGTCGTCGGCAGCGAACACGCCACGCCCGCAGACCTCGGCCTGGCCCGGCGACTCCGTGAGGCGGTCCACCGCATCGGGACCGCGATCGCCCGCGACGAGCCGACGGCCGAGACGGATCGAACCGTGCTCAACCGGCTCCTGTGCGACGAACACCTCTGCCCCGAACTCACGGAAACCGGGCTGCACTGGCGGCCCGTCACCGGACACCATGTGCGCGGCGCGCTCAGCCGCATCGCCCACGACGCCGTCACCCTCCTCGGCGGCCCCCGGCGCGGCCAGGTGAAGACCTGTCAGAACTCCGATTGCCAAGGCCTCTACGTCGACACCAGCCAGGGACAGAACCGCCGCTGGTGCTCGATGAACATCTGTGGTAATCGTGCGAAGAAGGCCCGCTTCCGCAGCCCGCGCACCATGGACGGCACCAACTGACCGGAGGGGCGGCACGGCTCTTCCGGCGCAGCGGCAGGCTGCCGGGCCCGGTGGCGGCCGCCACCGGTGAACGGTCCGCTACACGCCACCGTCACAGCCAGCCCTGCTGGACGCTCCCCCGCAAGCACCTCCGCGGCGGCGTAGCTGAGTGAGGGGACCGGGAAGGTTCCCGTGTTCACCGGTAGATCGACCACCTCGGCGCCCCACGATCCCGGTCGTCGGCGCGATCACCCAGGCAGGGGCTCGGCTGATCGCCAAGCCCTCTCGCGGCGCCCGTGCGCCCGGCACCCCGCCTCCTGCACGGCCCAACCCGGCGGGCAGCCGTTTCCGAACCTGCACCGCGCGTGGGCCCCGGCCTTCGTGACCGCGAGATTCCATCCGGCCGTTCGCCGGTCAGCGTGCGGCGGGGAGCAGCCGTTCGGCGCCGGCCCGGTCCCCATGACCCGGACGAGTGCCGCGAAGCGCGGGCGCGATGGTCAGGAGGGCAAGGACCGCGAGCGCGATGCCCAGCACGAGGGGCGCGCGGAGCCCGTAGGAGGGGACGAAGGCCGAGCCGATCGCGGAGCCGAGGATGACGCCGAGGGTGATGAACGATGCGTGGACGGTGTTGACCAGCGGTGACGTACTTCCCGCGCGCTGCACCCGTACGGCCATCGCCGGGTTCATCGTCACCCCGGTCAGACCGATGCCGAGCATGGTGACGAGGGCCAGCGGCGGGGCAGCGGTGAACAGGGCAAAGCCCGTCAGGAAGAGCGCGTTGAGCGCGGTGCCGGCCAGCAGCGTGGGGATCGTCCACCGGTCGGCCAGGCGGGCGACGACCGTGTTGCCGACGAGCGTCGATGCCCCGTACGCGAGCAGAAGCAGCGGAACGATGTCGTTCGAGAAGCCGGTGACCTCGGTGAGGACCGGTATGAAGAAGCTGAACGCCGAGAACGTGGCCCCGATGATCAGGGTGCTGGAGACGAGGGCCAGGAGGAACCGGGGGCGGCGCAGCACGGTGAGTTCCTCCCGTGCCGAGGTCCGTGCCTCCTTCCGCGCGCCCGAAGCGACGGGAATCCGCACGAACATGACGGTCAGGGCGGCGGCAAGGACGGTGAGGGCGGAGATGGCCCAGAACGCGGCGCGCCAGCCGAACCGGTCACCGGCGAAGGTCGCGATCGGCAGACCGAGCAGGGTGCCGAGCATCAGCCCGTTCATCGCCACCCCACTGGCGCGGCCTCGCATGTTCTCGTCCACGAGCCGGGCGCTCAGCGAGATGCCGATGCCGAAGAACGCCTGGGAGGCGACGCCGCTGATCACCCGGGCGCCCACCATGACCGGGTACGAGAGCGACAGTGCGGCAAGGACGTTGCCCGCGAGGAAGATCCCGAAGATCACCAGCAGTGCGGTCCTCGGTGGTACGCGCAGCAGAAGCACCGTCAGGGCCGGTCCGCCGACCGTCATCGCCACGGCGAAGACCGTGACGAGATAGCCGATCTGCTCGATTCCGACGCCGAGGCCCGAGGCCAGCTGGGGCATCAGCCCGGCGACGGCGAATTCGCTGGTGGTCATCGCGAAGATGCCCGCGGCGATGACGTGGACGGCCGCGGGCACGGCCCGGGGAGGGGCCGTGGTGGTGGACGAAGGCATGACATCTCTTTCTGTAATTCAGAATCCAAAATGAGGGCACAAGAATGCGCCCGGCCGGGGACCGGGCGCGGGTCAGCCCAGGAGCGCGCTCAGTCCCGCCAGTGCGATCCGTCGCAGCTTCTCGGGCTCCATACCGGACTGGGCGGTGACGCGCAGACCCGAGACGACGGTATTGACGAGTGCGGCGCCCTCCTCGGGGGTGACCCTGTCGGGAATGGAACCGTCGGCCCGGCCCGCGCGCACGGCTCCCGCCAGCAGGGCGGTCCGGGCGCGCAGGTCGCGGTCCAGGATGTCGGCGACCCGGGCGTCGCGCTTGCGCAGATCCGGGCTCATGAAACTCTGGACGACCATGCAGCCGGCCGCGTGGCCGTTCCGCGCGGCGGATTCCTCCTCGCCGATCACGATGTCGATCAGTGCGCGCAGCCGGTCCGCACCACTGAGCGCATCGTCCCCGAGGACGCCCGTCTGGCGCTCGCGTATCACTTCGACATAGCGCTCCAGGGCGCGCACGAACAGTTCATCCTTCGAGGTGAACGCGTTGTACAGACTGCTGCGCCGGACGCCGGCCGCCTCGCAGAGCCGCTCGGTGGAGGTTGCGGTGAACCCGTGCACCCGGAACTCGCCGGCGGCGGCATCCAGGACCGCGGTCTCGTCGAACATGCGTGGTCGTCCCATGGCGGCCACGCTACCAGGTTATGTATTCGGCAGTACAAAATTGGTGCTCCACCTTCCCGCACGCCGTGCGGGAGGTGGCGGTGATGCCTGGCCCGAACGCGGCCGCGCCCCATAGGAGTTCGCGCCTGCGGTCCCGGGGCGGACGCGGCCACCGTACGGACGGGCCGGGCGACGGTGCGGGGTGGGCGGGCCGGGTGAGCGGCACGCGGGTGCTGACCGCCAGGGCGGCGACGGCGAGGGCCGTGACGAGGGCGAAGGTCCACAGCTGCGGGGTGGTGGTTCGCGCCGTGATGCCCGAGAGCAGGGGGCCGATCCCCGCGCCGAGCACCATCGAGGCGGAGGCGATGAGTCCTCCGGCCCGTTTGCGGGTGCTCGGGGCGACGTCGACCACGGCGGCCATGCCCGCCGTCACGGCGCCGCCGACGGCGACGCCGGCCAGTAGCCGGGCCGCCAGGAGCCACAGGACGCCTTGGGCGAGCAGGAACAGCAGGGCCGATGCGATGGCGGCCAGCATCGCGGGCACCAGCACCACGCGGCGCCCGTACCGGTCGGCGGCTGCAGCGTGGGCCGGCGCACGCGGATGCCGCCAAGCTCGTCTCCCGCACCGTTCTCTGCCTGATCGCTGTGCCCCCGCCGGAGGGGACGACGGCGATCCTTGAGGGCATCGACGGCTTCGTCCAGGAACAGCTGCGGCCGATGCGTCGTGCCATGGGCGGGCTTTACCTGCGGAAACTGCTGGTGACGTGGCTGATGGACACCACCAACATCACGACGACCTACCTGTCCGCCCCGGCCGGTCTGCCGCTTCCCGAGCACGCCGGGGCCGTCGTCGAACGCGTCGAGTCGGTGTGCACGCTGCTGGATCGGGTCAGTGCCCTGCTGATGGCCGACGCCGATCCCGCGGCTTCCTGGCGCCTGGCCCTGAGTCACGCGGCGAAGGCGGCGACGCGATGAGCGGGTTCACGGTCGGGCTGATCGGCGCCGGTGCGGTCGGGCAGAGCGTGGCCGCGCTCTTGGTCCGGGAACGCTGGTGCGCCCGCCTCATGATCGCCTCCCGCACCCAGGAGTCCGCGACCGGGCTTGTCACCGATCTTGAGGACATGCGGGAGATCACCCGGTCCTCCGTACGAGCGGAGATCGCCCCGGTCGCCGCGATGCCCGCGGCCGACGCCATCGTCGTGTGCCCGCGCGCCACGTTCACGAACACCGCCACCAGCGACATCCGGATGGCGGGACTGGCCGCCAACGCCCCGTTGATCCGCTCCCTGGCACAGGAAGTAGCCGGATTTGGTGGGCACGTCATCGTGGTGACCAACCCGGTCGACGTCCTGGCCCGCGTCTTCGCGACCACGGTCGGCCCGGCCGCGCGGGTGTACGGGATCGGCTCCAGTACCGACTCGGCCCGCTACCGGCTCGCTCTCGCCGCCCACCACCGGGTCCCGCCCGCCGCCGTACGCGGTTGGGTGATCGGCGAGCACGGCGACGACGCGGTCATCTGTGCCTCGACCACCACGGTCAACGGCCGCACGGTCGAGGTGCCGTCGGAGTACGTCCGGGCCCAGCTGGCGGCACGGCCGCGCCAGATCAACGCCGGGATCGGCCGCACTCGCTGCGGTCCGGCCGGCGCAGTGCTCGGCGCGCTGCGCAAGACGCTCGGTGTCAGCGACGGCACCGAAGTGCTCTCCGTCAACCACGACGGCGTGTGGCTCGGAATCCCGTTGCAGTTCTCTGCGGGCCGCCCGACTGTGGCCCTGCCCGACCTCGATCCTGATGAACAGCGGCAGTTCACCGCCGCCCGGACCAAGCTCGACTCCGCCTATCAGCAGACCCTTCAAGGAGTGACCGCGTGCTGAGCGCTAGCGCCACCCGGATCCATGCCGACACCGCGACCGTCACGGTCATCAGCGACACCAAGGACATCACCGACTGGGCCCTGCGCTATTTCGGCGGCTGGTGGAACGCCACCGCCGTGAACGCCCCGGACGCGTCCGGCGGCAGCGTCACCGACGGCGGCGCCCTGCTCCTGGCCGACGTCGACAGCGACCGCATGGCCGACATCGAGACCCTGGTCGGCGGCTACGAGCACAACGAGGTCGACTACGCGAACGCCCGCACCCTGGTCGCCCGGCACGAGGACGGCGTGATCTACGCCGCCCAGCCCGCCGTACGCCTCGCCTACCGCTACGACCCGGCCACCCGCCAGCTCGTCATCGTCGGCGCCCACACCGAGCCGGTCGCCGTCGCCGCCTCCCGCCTCGCCCGCGAACTCATCCGCGGCCAGCTGCTGCGCGCCGGGTTCCACATCCTGCACGCCTCCTGCGTCGTCCGCGACGGCCGTGCGCTGCTCACCTTCGGGCCCAAGGGCGCCGGCAAGACCAGCACCGCCCTCCTGCTCGCCCGCGAAGGATACGACCTTCTCGCCAACGACCGGGTGTTCGTCCGTCCCGAGGACGGTGCCCTGAGGATCCTGCCGTGGCCGTCGGCCGCCGCGATCGGCTTCGGCCTGCTCGAATCCACCGGCTTGTACGAGCCGCTGCGGGCCCGCGTCCTGGACGGCGAGCAGATGCACCCCACCCAGGACCAGCGCGTCACCGACGCCCTGCACACTGGCAGCACCAAGCCGATCTGGAACGCCAAGGGCAAGGAACTCAAGCCACAGTTCTTCCCCGACCAGCTCTCCTCGATCCTCGGCATGACGCTCGCCCCCCAGGCACACGCCACCGCGCTGCTCTTCCCCCGCGTCGAGAAGGACGCCGAGCCCCAGCTCGTCCCGGCGCCGCGCGCGCTAGAGGAAGAGGACTTCTTCACCAGCAAGACCGAGGACCGCTACCCGGACATCTTCCGACTCACGCCCGACAAGGCAGCCCCGACCACCGACGTAGCCGACCGGCTCGCCCTGCTACCGCGCCGCGCCCTGGTCCTGAACCACGACAGCCGCGCCAGCGCCGAACTGCTCGCCAAGACCGCCGCGGGCCTGCTGTCCGAGTAGAAGCGCCACAAATCAGGCCGTCCTCTTTCCTGAGAAGGGGCGGCCGGCCCACCGTGAAACACAACCGAAGGGAACGGCTCGTGACGATCGCACCCGAGGCCCCCACCAAGCCTTTTGTCCCCACCTTCCTCGAGTTGGAGATCACTCGTCGCTGTCAACTGACGTGTCCCTCTCTCTGCTTCGTCCAGGCGGGCCCTACCCAGGGGCACGGCGTCATGTCCGCCGCCGATTGGAAGCGGATCATCACCGAGGCCGCCGCACTCGGCGTCAAGAAGATCCAGCTGATCGGCGGGGAAGCCACGCTCCACCCGGACTTCGTCGAGATCGTGGACCACGCCCTCGGCGAAGGGCTCAAGGTGGAGGTGTTTTCCAACCTGTTCCGCGTCCGCCGTGACCACTGGACGCTCTTCGAGCGGCCCGGTGTCTCCCTGGCGACGTCCTACTACGCCGACACGGACGAGGGACACGACGAAGTCACGGGGCGCGAGGGCTCCCACGCCGCGACCCGCGCGAACATCATCGAGGCGCACCGCCGTGGGATCCGCATTCGGGTCGGCATCGTGGACGTGCTGGACGGACAGCGTGTCGAGGAGGCGCAGAGCTGGAAGGACTCGGCATCACGGAGGTGCACGTCGACCGAGTCCGAGCCGTCGGCAACGCGGTCAAGGGTGAGGGTCTGCCGTCCACGTCCGAGCTGTGCGGCCGGTGCGCCACCGGCACGGCCGCCGTCCTCTCGGACGGCACCGTGACGCCCTGCGTGATCGGACGGTTCTTGCCCGCCGGACAGGTCCAAGACACCACACTGGAGCGGGTGTTCACCTCGCCGCAGTGGCAGCAGATCGCCGCGAGCATCCCGGCAGCCCGCATGGACCCGTGTGGTCCGGACTGCGGTCCCAACGACGACAGTCAGGGCGGCGGCGGAACATGTGGCCCCGCTGACGACAGCGTCATCCCGAACTCTGCGGGCTGAAAGGCAGGACACTTTGAAGGACTGGGAAGCGGCAGCAGAGCAGTTGGCCGTCAAGACCGTGGTGAGGGCCGAGTCGCGCTGGTTCAAGCCGCTGGCCACCACACCCAGGCACGTGTTCGTGCCCCGGTGGTGGACCAGGGCCACCGCTGGCGGTGAGCCGGTGTGGGAGTTGCGCGACGGCGCGAGCGACACTGAGGCGTGGCTGCGGGACGCCTACGCCGACACCACGCTCGTCACCCGCATCGGTCCCCACCATGCCGACCACGCCCAGGCTGGCCGGCCCCTGACCCGGAGCCGAGAGCGGCGGTCCACGTCGTCCTCCACGCTGCCCTCCCTGGTGCTGATGATGTACCGGGCCGCGTTCATCACCGACACCTCCCGGCTCCTGGTGACCTGCGGGAGCGGCTACGGCACCGCTCTGGCCTGCGCTCGCCTCCGCGAGGAGCTGGTCACCAGCGTGGACGTCGATCCGTATCTCGTTCAGGCGGCACGCAAGCGGCTGGCCGAGGTCGGCCATCATCCGCGTGTCGAAGTCTGCGATCTGACCGGCGCCCTGCCCGAGGGCACCTACGACCGGATCATCTCCACCGTCGCCGTGCCCACGGTGCCCGTCTCGTGGCTGGAGGCGCTCGCTCCCGACGGGCGGCTGGTGACCACCATCGCCGACACCGGGATGGTCATCGTCGCGGACAAGACCCCCGACGGCGGCGCCGTCGGACACGTCAAACTCGAGGCCGCCGGGTTCATGTCCGCGCGCCACGGCGAGGACTACGACGACACCTTCCCGGAGAACCCGCCGCTGTGGCAGACCGCCCAGCACGCCGACGGCGAGAGCATCACCACCGGCCGCTACCCGCTGATGTACGTACCCGACACCTGGGACGTCCGCTCCACCCTCGAACTCGAAGTGCCCGGCATCGACCACCGCCAGCACACCGCGCACGACGGCACCCGCACCATCTACATGCTCCACGCCGACGGCTCCTGGGCCCGCGCCACAGCTACCGGACGCAAGGACTCCCCGACCGTGCACCAGGGCGGGCCCCGCCGGCTGTGGGACCAACTCGACCGCATCCGTACCTGGCTCGTCGTCGACGGCGACCTCCCCATCCACGGCGCCAAGGTGACCATCACCCCCGACGGAGCGGCCACGTTCTCCCGGAGGGGCTGGTCGTCCACCATCCTCGGCGCAACCAGCATGCTCACCCCGTAGAGCCTTCCGGCAAATCCAGCGGCGCGTACGCCGAGGTCCGCCAAGGCAACCTCGGCCGCACGTCGGCTTGCCGACCGCGGCTCCATACGGTGGATCAGCACGGGACGACGCCTTGTCGTCCATGTCCTGGACGCGAAAGGGATGACCCATGACAACCGCTGAGCCGCCGTCGGCCGAGACGTCACCCCAGAGCGGGTGGGAGTGCTCCCTGGTCTGGGCGGACCTGCTGATCGGTCTCCACGTGGAATCGCTGGAGCAGGATCGCCACGGCCAACTCTTCAAGTTTTCCGAGGAGGAGACCGCCCTGTACACCGGGGCGGACCGACCCCTGGTGTCCTTCCTGATCGCGGCGGCCCTCCACGAGCGGATCCTGGGACTGGACCTGTCCTTCCCCGACGCGGTGTTCGTGCCGATCGCTGCTCCGCACGAGGAGGGCGTAACCGGCACGCTGCGACGGTCGGCCTACAACGCGCTCGAGCTCAGCCCCGACATCGAAGACCAAGGGGGCTCCTCGCGGGCGCTGTTGATGCGCGTCGCCCTGGCTCCCCATCCTGATGACCGGCTGCTGTGGGACCGGGTCCGAACGACCGCCCTGACCGTCGTGGACACCGTCGCCCGGAGAACCCATGCGCGGCACACCGGGCCTCGCCATCCCGACGCCCAGCCTGATGGCCCGTACTGGGAGCGCGGCAGCACGATCGGGGACGTCCTTCTCACCGAGCAGCACGGTCGTGAGCTTGACCGACTCGCCGAGTTCTGGGGCGACGATCACTGAGCGGCGGGGACAGGTTCCTCGGGTTCCAGGTCCTCGGCCCGAATGATCACCCGCTCGCCGCGCGGGCCCGGGGCCTCAATCCTGATTTCACCTTCCACGGTGGACATCACCGCGCGCCGCGCCTCCACCTGCCCCGGGACCGTGAGGATCACCTCGTCCCCAGGGGGAGGCCCCGGCATCACCGTGCGGTTCTCATCGTCCATCAGCCAGGCCGGAGCGACGACCTCACCGTTCCGTCCCTCGTCCTCGCCGCCGATTACCTGTACCCGCGTGCGTGGCGCCAAGCCTGCTGGCCGCTCGGCGGCGAGCGCCGCCGAACCGGCCCAAAGCGTCACCACGTCGACTGCAGGAAGCGGCGAACCGCGGCCGATGCCGCGCGGCATCCCGTCGCTGTTAGCCAGCGAGGGCTCCTTCGGCCACGGGCGGGTCAGCCAAGCCCACTCGGCGCGAGTCTCCTCTGCTGCCAACCTCAACTCGTCGCCGAGCTCGTACACCATCGCGGGCCCCTGAGCGAGGTGCCACAGCACGCTTCCGATGTCCACTTCCTCAACGGGGCGTTCCTGCCGCCTGGCCAGGCTTGAGAGCGTTACCGCGAGCACACCGCGAATTGCACGCCCATCCCACGCGTCCGCCGGATGATGTCCGAGTGCCGCGATCTCCTCGGCGCGTTGAACCGCCTGTGCCCAGGCCACTGGACGCTCCTCCGTCATGCTGCGAGCCTCCAGACGGTCTCGAACGAGTAACGCTTATCGGCGACTTCTGAGACACCCAGGGAAGCCGGCCACCGCACGCGATCAAGTCGGAACCCGCCGCTCTGATGAGACAGCGAGGGGCGTGAGACACCCGAACTGTTCATAACGAGCGCAGGGTCGGGCAGGCCTCTTGCGATGCCCCGGCTCATGCCGCCCCACCGGGGCTCCGGCGCGTCAGCCGCCCAACTTCTGTGGGTGGTGTGAGAGAGGGCGGGCTGGAGGAGGGCAGACTTCACTGGGGCCTGGGGGTCCCAGGTCCGCGTCAACCACCGCCAGCACTTGCTCACCGGGTCGCCGGCAGCCGCGGTGCGGGACAGGTCGTGGCCCGCGCGGGGGAGGACGGTGGTGACCAGCTCGGTCACTCGCTCGTCGTCGCGCAGCTGCCACAGAACTGCCGGCCAGACGATCGCGTCGACCGGCTGGCGCTCGCGCAGGTGCAGGGTGTAGAGGACCGTGGCGACGATGCCGCGCATCGCGACGTCGTCCCAGCACTGCTCGTCCATGCCGCCGGGCTGGTCGGCCGCGGTGGCGTCGGTGGCGCGCCGTACGGCCTCGCGCCAAGGGTCGGGGGCCAGTGAACGAGGGGGCATGGGCTGGCTCCTGCCGGTGGGTCGGTGCGCGGGCCTAGAAGACGTAGTCCCCGAACCTACTGGCTGGCTTGGCGAGTTCGAGGCGGGCTGCGGCCGGATCGGCGACGATGTCCGGGCGCCCGTACAGCCAGGGGACCATGGCGGCCGCCGCGTGCACCGTGGCGACCCGGTGGTCGTCCAAGCGCTCGGCGACGGCGGTGGTGACCTTGAGGCGGCTCGCAGCGAGGGCTTTCGACCTGGTCGAGCGCGGCCTCCCAGTGCGCCGACGGGCACAGGACGCCGAGAAGCGGCCGGGCTGCGGACTGCCACTGGTCGGGGTTTGGAGTTGCGGTGCCAAGGTGTCGCAGTCCCTCGGCGGAGAGCTGTTCGACCACGCCAGCGACCGGGGAGCGCGGCACCCAGCAGGAGCGGACTTCGGCGACCTGCTCCGCTGGGCTGCCGGCCACAGGCCGGGTCTCCACCACGAGGTGACCGGCCCTGATCCTCGCCGTGTAGTCCTCGTCGTTCCCGCCGGCCTCTGCGGGGCGAACAGGTTCTCGGGAAGGCCGTTGCCGTCATCGAGGGCGCCCTCCAGGTGCGACAGGAGGGTCATCCACGCGTACACCTTCTTGCCGATCTCCCCGCGCGCGTAGGAGGAGAGCCGCCCGCCGCTCGTGTCGTCCGTCGACACCGGTCGGGTCGGCTCCGGGGCCAGCACCCGTGCCCGCCGGGCCGATTGGTCCTTCGCACGCCTCGCCCGCAGCCGCTTGCCCTTGCCCACGCCGTGCTTCCCCTGTTCCGTAGTGCCGGTGGAGCGGCCGGTCCGTCAGGTGTGCTGCCGGGCCGGGAAGGCCGAGTGGCCGTGTCACAGAGCCGGGCTGCACAGACGTCGATCGGCAACACATCATCCTCGACCGCCGAACCCCGCGCGTTCAACGCAGATGGCCGGTTCACGACGTTGCCCTGGCTGAGCGTCATCTGGACACTGCAGGCGACGCGTGGCGTGCGGCCAGTCGCGCGCCCACGGGGCATCCGCCGGGGAGTGGATACGGCTGTCGCAGGCGCGAGGTCGCGTCGCGTCTAGGGTGGGTCGTATGCCTCATCCCCTTGCTGATCTGGCAGCCGGCCTGCGCTCCCGTACTCTCGCGTTCTTGCGCTCCCCGGTCAGCCGTGAGTTCTGGAACATGCTCGTCGACCAAGGGCACACCTTCGTGATGCCAGCCGCGTGGACGGCCCTGCCCCGTGCTCGCCAGATCGAAGCGCTGCTTGCCGCCGAGGGGAAGCGGGTGTCGGACGGAACGACGTTCACGATGACCGACGACCTCGTGCGAGCGGCGCGCGAGACCGGCCAGGACCAGACGATCCCCCTGCCGTTCACCCCGGACATCTTGCCCGCACCCTCGGGCATGCTCGTCTTCTCCGCCGACGAGCCGCTGGCCCATCTGCCCACAGGGCTCCCGGTGGTCGCGATCACCTGGGGGCCGCCCATGGACGGCTTCTCCCCGGGAGTGCACCTGACCTGGTGGGCGCCCATGCGAGAGGAAGACCAGGAAAAGGACGCTGCTGCCCGTGGCCGGCTGATCCCCATCATTCCGGATTTTGACCTCCACCTGCCCTTCCTCCCGCACTTCGACACCCGCCTGCACAGCCAGAAGCTGCCGTCCGGCCTGATCTACTCGGCCATCCCGCTGCGCAGCGTGGTCGCCGCCTGGTACGCCCTCACCGCGGATGGCACCACGCTCCGCGAGGAGCGGCCACCGGCCACCCTCACGCAGGCGCTCAAGGACCTGAAGGCGAAGAAGCGAGGTGTCCAGGTCGCCACAGGCAGCGGAACCGGCACCGCACACCCGGGCATTACCGACCGCGCCGCGCAGACGATGCGCGACCTGGAGGGGGCCGACTACTTCGACCCCGTGCCGGAGCTCGCCGCCACCACGAGGAAGGCCGAGCACGGCGTCTTCGACGCGTCCCTCGACCACCAGCTCGACGCCGGCCACCGGCGCATCGCCCACATCTACCGGGAGGCGGCCGACCACTGGCACCGCCTGGAGACGCAGGTTACCCAGCGGTACCCCGGCATCTTCGCAGACCTGGAAGAACTGCGTGCACACAACAGCTCGCAGTGGCAGCCCTGGTGCTGGATGCCGAGCATCCGCGTCTCGGCATGGCTCACGAGGATGTACGGTGCGCCGATCGAGCAAGCCTCCTGGGACGGACCGCGAATCGCCGCGCTGGGCGCCTGGCGCAGTGGAGGGCGCCACAGCGTCCTCACCACGCTGCCGCTGAGATCCACCGCCAGCGACCGTGTCCCCGCCGAGTTGACCGAAACGATGCCTGCTCACGGGCTGGGCCTGGTCGTCGACGACGACACAGTCCACTTGCTGCTCACCTACCTTGACGAAGTCGGTGATCGCGGCAACGCGGAGCTCGTCCTGATCTCCAACTACGGCAGACCGGCCAGCATGCTAGAGGACATCACCAAACTCAGCGTGTTCCTCACCGGTGACACGCTCCTCGACGCCGTGAAGGCAACGCAGACGTACTACGACCACGCCGCAGTCCAGGACGGCAACCAGCCCCACCCCACGGACGAAGCCCTGTATGGCGAACACGCCGACGCTCTGAGCCTGTTCACCTGGATACTCGCCGGCATCTGCACGCCCGGGGCCGAACTCCAGGACGCCGGGGTGCTGACCGGACGCAAGCTTCCGGCGCCGTGGCCGCCAGAACCGAACGTGCTCTCGGAAACGACGCTCTGGCTCCTGACCGGTACGCCCGCGGCGCGCTGAGACGAGGGATGGAGAGGCTGATGTGATGGAGATACCCGAGCCCGAGAAGGCGGAGCTGCGGATCCCCAAGGCCGCCCTGGAGGCGCTGGCGGCGGCCGTGGAGGTCCGCACCGTCGCCACCGTGAAGGACGGCGACGGCCTCGACTGGTACTACCCCGTAGGGACGCGGGACGAGGACCACGTCGAGTTCGCCCTGCTGCCCGGCGGCGAAGAAGTCTTCCTGCGCATGTCCTCTCGGCGTGACCAGACGCTCGTCGTGAGGATCGAGCAGTGGCACAAGCTGGTCGGCCATATCGTTGGGCCCACGGCGTAGACCTCGGTGTGGAGCCAGACACGGGGCATCGACGACGCGGCTCATCGTCGGCGACCGTGCAAGCTCGGTCGCCGACGGGATCGTGAGCTCCCAACCCTTGGCGCACGGTGGCGTGGCCCGGGCGCGTGCTCGATCCGGTGCCTAGATCTCCTTGAAGTTGGCCGTGATGCCCAGCTCCTCAAGGCGCTGCTGGATCTGTTCGGCGGCATCGGCGCTGAGGACGACCTGGATCGTTCCCTGCAGGTAGCTGATCTGCCGCTCGTCCAGGGCCATGTAGAACGCCCGGAACAGTGCGGCGAACCCGTCGGCGCCGTCGGCGCTGGCCAGCAGGTTGCTGGTGAACGAGAACGCCGCTTGCTTGTCCTTAGCGGTTGGAGGAGTGTCGACGTCTGAACCGCGGCCGCTGGTTCCACGGCTGTCGTTGTCGCTCGGGCCGCTGGACGGGCCGGGGCTGGTCGCCCCGCTCGGGGCGGCTCCACCCGGGGCTTCGGGAGCACTGTTCGTCGCGCACGGGCCCTCGTGAGCCGGTGCGCTGCATGTCGGGCACGCCCGGGGCTGTGGCTTCGCCAGCCGCAGGCTGGTGCTCGAAAGGTTGACCTGCCCAGGTGCGGTGACGGCGACTTCTGTGCCCGTGCCGTCGACGATGCTGACGAGGTCCTCGTTGACGGCGTCGTGGATCGCTTGCTGAAGGTCGCGGTCGCCGCCGTAGAGCAGGGGCAGCCGCGGGGCGCTGTAGAACGCGGCCCGGATGTCCGAGAGGGTCTTTCCGTAGTCCTGGTCGCGGAGGTTGTGCTGCAGGGCCCTGGGGGTGAATTCGCCTACGTCGAAGACCTTGTCCCGGGCGGCGAGCGCCTTCCAGACGGCGGTGCCGTTCAGGGCGGTGAAGTTGTCGTCGTCGTGCGTGAGCTCGTCGAGGTAGCGTTCTCCGTCCGGGTCGGGCTGGGCGAGGAAGACGATGTGCTGGTAGGCCCGCCTGAGGGCCTTCTCCAGCTGGTCCTTCGCGGCGGCGAGCTCCTTGGTTCCGGTCGTCTTGAGTTCGCTGTCGTTCTGCACTTCGGGTGCAGCCAGGGCTCGCTGCCGGGCCAGGTACTCGACGGCCAGGGAGCGTACGAGGCTGCGGCGCTGGGTGTTCGCTACCGCGTAGACGGCGCTGCTGGCCCACTGGACGGGGAGCTGCTGGGCGCCCTGGCCGAGTCCCATCGCGATTGTGAGCGCCTCGAGGGTCGCCTTCTCCATGCCGTTGCGCAGGCTGAACTGCGCGGGGTCGAGCACGATGAGGCGGGTGGTGTAGGCGGTGTCCAGGCCGCTCGTGGCCATGACCTCGGCCGCGGTGCGCTGGGGGTCGGCGGGCAGGAACTTGAGTTCGCGGAACGGGCCGGTGCTGGCCAGTTTCTGGGCGAACTCGGAGATGACCTGGTCACGCTCGTCATCGGTGATGGTGCGCCGGATATTGGTGACGAGCATCCGGTGGGTGAGCCGAGTGGACAGGAAGTACCGGGCCGGCTTGTTGTTGCCCTGCCCGCGGACGATGTCGAGGGCGCTTATGCCCCGGCCCTGGTCGACGAGTTCGTCGACCACGCTGTCAGCGTCCGTGATCGTGTAGCGCATGTCCGGCACGCTGGTGACGGCTTTGACCTCGGGTGCGCTGGCGCCGCGGCCCCGTCCGGGGCGAAGGGTGCCGACGATGCTCGCCAGGAAGATGAAGGTGGCCGCGCGCTCGGCCGCGTGCGGATTGGCTTCGGTCCAGGGGGTTTCAGGGCGCTTGAGGTCCTGGCGGCGTGCTGTTCCGGTGGAGCCGTCGTGGTTGACGATCTCGATCTCGGCGAGGCTGCGGTAGTTCGCGATGGTGCGGTCGTCCTCGACGAGGCCGCTGCCCAGGAGCGCCTCACGAACGGTGCTGTCGGACAGGGGAAGGTCACCCGGCCCGATGAGTGCCGGTGCCCACGCGCCGGCCTTGCCCCGCTGCTGCAGGGCGTACACGGTGGCGGCGAAGATGCGGATCGTGGAGCGGACACGCTGGAACCCGGTGACCCGGCTCCACTCGTCCTTCGCCAGGGCCATCAGCATGGGATGGAAGGGGTAGCAGGCGGCGACCTCGTCGGACCAGTTCCGCCGCCAGTCCGCACCGATCTGCTCCCAGACGTGCTTGGCCCATGCTCGGTCGGTGAGCCCCGGTTCGTAGAGTGCGGCTGTCGCGGTGAGGACCTCGCGGGCGGGCTCGGTGTCGAACAGTCGCCGGCGGAGGATGTCGGCGAAGTCTCCCACTTCGGTGACCGTGGCTGGCAAGCCGTTGCGTTCGAGCAGGGTGTTGAGGTCGTCGCGGCGCTCCTTGGCGGCCGCCGACAGAGCGGTCTTGTCGGTGTCGGAGGCGATCATCACCACGAGCATGGCGACGTGGGGCACGTCGTTGACTGTGTCGAGCAGGGCTCGGAGGAAGGCCATGTCCTGGGCCGCGAGGTCGGGCTTGTTGCTGCCGTCGAGGCCGTTGCCGATGTAGTCGAGGATCTCGTCGACGATGATCAGCACGGGCCGGTTCACTGCGCGGATCGCCTCGGCGATCTTGTGCTTGTCGCTCCAGAACGGCTGATAGCGCTCATAGAGGGCGTAGTCCTTGGAGAACAGCCGCCACAGGAACCTTTCGTGGAGGCTGACGGCCGGCCCGTCGAGTTCCTTCACTCCGGCCCCTGCGGTCATGTTGTCGCAGGGCAGGACGACGACGTGCGGCTGGCCGAGGTCGTGGGCGAGTGGGCGGCCCATCTTGGCCCGTGCCCGCTCGGCGACCTTCTCGCCGAGCTCTGTGGCCAGCAGGGCCTCGGGGGAGGAGGCCAGGTGGAAGGCGCCGATGCAGGCGTGTGACTTGCCGCCGCCCATGCCCTGGTCGAGGCGGGTGACGGCCCGGGCCTTGAGGTGGTCCTCGCCGCCACCGATGCGGACGGCGATCTCGGTGAGCAGGTCGATCAGGCGCTCGGTGGGGTGGGTGATGTCGCCGTAGTAGCCAGCGTCGGCGTACGGCGGCCGGTCCGTGCCGGTTGCGTGGACGGCCCGGAACAGTGACATCTGCACGTCATCGATCTGGCCGGAGGCATTGAGGATCTCGTCACGGATCTTCAGTGCCTTCCACCACGGTGTCACGCTCGTCGTCACTGCTGGTCTCCTGGGCTGGTGGTCATAGGGGCTCGTACGGTGTTCGTCATCAGTGCAGCCTCAGCTGGGCGTCCTGCTCCTGCTGGCGGCGTGCGCTCGCGAACGTGCTGGCAGCGGCGGCTTCGGCGGCGCTGCCGATTCCGGCTCGGGTGCGCAGGACGCGGGTGAAGGCGATGGAGTCCGGGTCGTTGTCGGGGAGCCGGTCGGCGAGGAACTGCACGGTCGACCACAGGTAGGTGTCGTCGACTCCTCGCTCCGAAGCCGCCAGCACCTGACCCATGGCCTGCAGTCCCTCGCCGGATGCTGCGGCGAGCGCCAGGGCAACGTCGATGGAAGCGGAGTCCCCGTCGACCTTGCCGCTGTATTCGCGGGAGGTGATGAAGCGGACGCCCTTGTCGGCGTCTGCGACGAGGTTGCGCACCGAGGCCAGGTCGAGGGAGGACGCGAGGGCCTGCCACCGCAGCTCGGATTTCGCCTGGACCTGACGGCCGTAGAGCCTGATCCACCACAGGGCGAACCGGGTGCGGGCGTCGAAGGCTGCCAGCGGCTGTCGGTTGACCTCGACCGCCATGGCCTCTTGGACCGCGGCGCGCGCCAGCGGCAGGAACGTGTGGATGTCGACGGGCGCGCCCTTGGCGTCGAGGACTTCGCTGTAGCGGCCCACGACTTCCATGGCCGGGCCGGCGGCGGCCATCAGCATGTCTGCGGGTGCCAGGCCCCACCGCTCCCAGTCGGGGTAGCGCTGCTTGATCTCCGTTTTGATCTCCGCCTCGACGGCGCCCTTGCGGCCGGCCGGGCGGCCCGCCGGGGCCGGGCGGCAGGCCATGGTCAGGGTCGTCTCGATGTTGGCCTTGCCCTGCTGGCCGCCGGACTCGGTGTTGGCCGGCCAGGAGCCGGTCATCACCAGTCCGGCTCGCTCGATCGAGTGCAGCAGCCGCTGCCACACCTCGGGTTCCCCGTGGCCGAAGACGATCGTGACCACACCGTCGTCCCGGACGACCTGCCGCATCTGGGCGAAGGCGTCGGCGATGAGCGTGTCGTAGTGCTCGCGGGTGCGGTGCTCGTCGGGGGCTTCGCCTCGTACCCGCTTGACGATGATCTCCTGGCTTTTGTCCTGGCAGCCGTGTGGATCGGCAGTGATCGCGAGCTCCGGCCAGGTGTTGTGCAGGCACCGCTTGGCCCACGTGTAGAAGAGGTCGGAGGCGTCCGCGTACGCGATCATCTGGTCGTACGGCGGGTCGGTGACGACCGCGGTGAAGGTGCGAGGCGGGAAGGGCAGGGCGGTGGCGGTTCCCCGCTGTACGGAGGCCGGTGCGCCGCGCAGGTCGGCGAACAGGTTGCGGCACGCGGCCAGCACGTTGCTCGCGATCGACTTCCATGTGCCGGGGCCGTCTCCGATGCCGGCCTCGAAGAAGTCGTGGGAGAAGGTGATCGACCCTTCGTTGACGAACAGATCCCCGACCTGCGCACCGCCCTTGCTCTGGAACCGGGCGCCGCGTGTGGAGCGGCGCAGCTTCTTCACCACGACCGCGGTCGCATACCCGGTCAGGGCCCGCACGTAGTCCCGTGACATTCCGGCGGCGGTCAGTTCGTCGCCGAGCTCGTTGATGATGCGTGCGAGCCGTACGTACGACAGGGTCTGGCGGGTGACCATGAAGTCGCCGTAGGTCTTCGCCCCGTAGATGCTCGGGCCGATGATGTTGTTGTTGCCCGGTGCGATGCCTTCGTCGGGAACAGCGGGCAGGAACGGGCTGAACGCCGGCTCCGCGGCCAGTGCCCGGTCGGCCGCTGCGACGGCCTCGCGTTCTGCGTCCGTGGGCTGGCGGAAGGTCTTCTGGCTCTTGGCGTCGGTGTCCGCAGCGAGGACCAGAGCGTCCTGACCTTGTCCCTCGTCCAGCAGGCGGCGGTGAACGGCGAGCGGGTGGACGTGGTTGCAGAACACGCAGATCGCGCTCTTGCCCGCTACCTTCTTGCCGTTCACCACGGCGTTGGTCAGCGTGGGCGTGCGGGTGGGCTTTCCGGGGGTCACGACCGCTTCCCACGTGCCGGAGGCCCGGTCCGCGTCGATGTAGAACGACACGGCCCCTCTGTCGCCACGGGCCGGCATCAGCTCGTAGGAGCCGATGAGCGGGAACCGGTGGTGGCATTCCTGGCAGGGGATCGTGACGGACCACAGATAGCCCCACGGCAGGGCACCGTTGTGGCGGGGGTAGACGTCGCTCATGGCGGCCGCGTGCCGGGTCTGGATCTCCGCGAACAGCGATTCGAGATCGCCGAGCAGCCGGTCCGTACGGGACATCAGGAGGTGGTCCCGCTCCTCCCCGAAGGGAAGCTCGGGCTCCTCGCTCCAGTCCTCGAACGGCGCGGAGGTGAGCAGGTGGCTGGCGAGTACCGCGACCGGGCTGTAGTCGACGGCCGATGCCCGCACGCCCAGGCGCGCGGATTCCAGGGGGATCATGCCCCGGCCCGAGAACGGGTCGAGGGTGGTCGCGCCTTCGGGATTCGTCTTGGCGATCTCGGCCTGCAGCTCGCCCCATGCGGCGTAGCGGCCTGTCATCGCGTCCCGAACCAGATTCTGCAGTCGCGTCTGCTCCTCGGCGTCGTCGGGCCACGGCAGCAGCGAGCAGATGGTGGCGGCCTTGGCCTGGGCGGTGGGCCGCTTGGCGAACCACATGAACAGGGAGATCTCGCTGTTGCCGGAGCCCCAGCCCTTGTCGCTGTTGGCCGACACCTCCGCGCTGGGAAACCATCGTTCGATCATCCTGGTCATGCGTTGCTCCCCGGTGCGTTCTTGAGGCTGCTGCCCGGGACGCGGAAGACCGCGCTCCCGGTCATGTCGTTGGCGAAAAGGGTGGCGGGGTCCTGGTAGGCGCCGAAGAAGCGGCCCCGGCCGTCGGCACACTGGTCGATGACGTAGAGCCAGTAGTCCTTGCGGTGCTGGGTGGCGATCAGGACCTCGTTGCCGGTCATCCGGATGCCATCACTGGCCGCGCTGCCCAGTACGCCCTTGACCTCGACGTGGCGGATCTGGCTGTTGCGGCGGGCTTCCAGGTCGTAGCCGCGGCTCTCGGTGTGGACGTCTTCCACAGTCCACCCGTCGTCTTCGAGGAGGTTCTGGACGTGCCGCATGGAGACCAGCTCGGCATCGATCTCCGCCTGGACGGTGACGTCGGCCGCGGCCACTACACGGATCCGGCCGATCAGCCTGGGGTCGGTCAGCTGCACGTCCGCGAGCCGTTCGAGTTCGTCGAGCCGCTGGGCGGTCTGGGCCTGCAGCTGGCGCCGCAGCTCGACCCGCTTGGTCCGGTCGTCGATGTTCTCGGTAAGGCTCAGCGGCAGGTTGGTCAGGTCCCGGCGTGCCTGAGCGAACCAGTCGGCCCGTACCTGCCGGTGTTCGGTGACCGTGGCGGCGGCCACCTCGCGGGCCGTCGTGAGCGCATGCCCTTCGCGTGCGGGATGGGGCGCGGTCCCGTGCTGGCCGGTGGGCACCAGGTTGGCCAGGGTCTCCCACCGCACCGGGCGGGCGTTGCCGCTGTCGTCTACCTTGACCAGGCTCGCCCAGATGCTGGCGCGCTTGCCGTCGCTCTCGGTCATGGTCGCCGTGTACGCGTACAGGTCGTACGGGGTGAGGCTGGTGGGATCGGCGGCGGCGCCGGACCGGTGCAGGTCCTCGGCCAGGGCGTGCTCGGCCATGCCGATCAGGTCTGCGAACCCCGGCTCGCCGGGCCCGAGGGTGATGGTGTCGCCGACGTCGATGCTCTCCGCGGCTTCACGCATCGCGTCGCCGCTGGTGGCGATGTGGACCTCGCTCGCGCTGCCGAGCGTGGCCGGGAACCGTGCCCCGCCGGTCAGCGACAGTCGCCGGAATCCGGTGCCGGCGGCGGTAGGGGCCGACCGGAGCACGCCGGCGGCGGCGAGCCGGTCGAGATACGCCTCGACGATCGCGGGGTTGATACGGGCGAACAGGTCGCGCTGGAGCAGAGTCAGCGCGGCGACTGCGTCGACCTGGCTGGCCAGGCGGCGCTCGTTGTCGCGCACCTGCCGGGCCGCGCGGGTGAGTTCCTGCGCCTGGACGGCGCGGGCGGCGTCGATCGCCTGCTGCTTCTTGATCTCGTCGTTGCCGTACAGGTCGGACAGCCACTTGTCGTAGTCGATGCCCGTGATCTCGGCGACGGCCGACAGGCTGTCGAACATCTGCCCGCGCAGCTCGTTCGCCGCGGTGACGAAGTGGTCCAGCAGCCGCAGGAGCGTCTCGCCCTCGCGCGTATCGGTGGCGACCAGGTTGTACAGGTGAACGTCGCGGAGCTGACCGACGCGGTGGATGCGTCCCATGCGCTGCTCAAGGCGGACCAGGGACCAGGGGATGTCGTAGTTGACCAGCACGTGGGCGGCCTGCAGGTCGATGCCTTCGTTGCCGGCGTCGGTGGTGACGATGACCTGGAACTCGCCGCGCATGAAGGCCCGGCGCACCTCGTCACGCTCGGCCTTGTTCTGCCGCCCGGAGTACAGGCGGGCGGTGTACCCCTCGGCTTCGAGGCGCCGGGCGATCCACTCGGCCGAGTCCGCGTACTCGGTGAACACCACGGCCTGCTCGCCGTTGCCCGGGAGGATTCCGTGCTTGGACAGGCAGTCCTCGGTCAGCCGCTTCCACTTCGACGGCGTCCACGCCGGGTTGCCGATCGTGGCATTGATCTGGTCCGCGAGGTTCTTGATCGCCGTCCGCTCGGCTCGCGTGGACGTCGAACCCGAGTGGATGACCTTGGCCTCGTCGATCTCCGCCTCGTCGCCCTGGTCGTCGCGGTCGGCGATGAGGGCCGCTTCGGCCTCGCTCATGGCGCCCATGTGGTCGTGGCGCCGGCGGAGCGTCTCGGCGAGCGCATGCAGACTGGACGCGGCCCGCTTGCCGTAGACCATGCGGGCGAGCGGCTGGGCCGAGGGCGCGAAGTAGCGGTCGACCATGTCCAGCGCGGCCTGGTAGAAGCCGTACTCGGTCTGCGACAGGGCAACGCTGTGGTTGTGGGCGGTACGGCCCTTGAACAGGCGCGTCTTGCCGTCGTAGTCGACCAGGTCTTCCTTCATCCGGCGCAGGAAGTGGATCGGGCCGGGCCTAAGCGCACTGAGCTCGACGTTGGGATCGCTTCCGGGGTCGGGGTAGATCTCCGGGTCGACCAGATGCAGAAGGTGCCGGAAGAGCCACTCCTTGCCCCGGTGTGGGGTGGCGGTCATCAGCAGGGCCCGCGGGGTGTTCTTGGCCAGCAGCCGGCCAACTTGATGGAACCCGGCCGCGGTCGGGGTCAGCCGGTGTGCCTCGTCGAAGACCACCAGGTCCCAGCCGGCCTTGTCCGGCCGGATCGCGTCCTGGACAGCGGGGTTGACCGCGGCCAGCTCCAGGGAGGTCACCCACAGGTCGTTGGAGTTCAGCGCGTTCTCACGGACTGTGGCCGAGGTGAGCTGTCGCAGCCCGCCGCCCAGCAGCCGCTCGAAGTCGTCCACCCACTTCGTGGCCAGGTTCGCCGGGCACACGATGATGGCGCGCTTGACCAGGCCCAGTCGCTGCATCTCCCGGATGTAGAGCCCGGCCATGATCGTCTTACCGGTGCCCGGTTCGTCGGCGAGCAGGAAACGCAGCAGCGGCTGCGGCAGCATCGCGCCGTACACGGCCGTGGTCTGGTGCGCGTACGGCTTCAGCGGCGTGGCCGCCATGGCACTCGACTCTGCGTTCGTGGCCGCCGCGTACATCCACTGAGTCCACATGGCGGCCAACACGCGAGCCGAGTCGGCCCGGCCGTCGCTCACCAGCGGACGTACCGTCTGGGTGTCACCGGCCGCCAGGTTCACCTCGTGCCGGCGGTCCTGGTCGTCGACGAGGATGAGATCCCATGACCCCGGCTCATCACCCGGGAGGGCGAACCGGATCGTGGCGAACTCGGGCACTCCGGCTGCCCGGACCCGTACCCGCTGCCCGCGTTCGAACGTCACCTCGTGCTCAGGCTGCATGGTCATGCGCGGGTCCCATAGTTCGTCCGGATCCAGCGGGCCAACAGCGGATCGACCACGCGCCACCCCTCGTCCGTGTCCTCGATAAGCCCCGTGGCGACCAGGTGCGGGGCCGCCTTCTGCGCCGTGGTCTTGGGAAGCCCCAGGGTCCGCGATGCCCGGGCCGCCATGGGCGTGCCGTACTCGGCCACAGCCCGCAGTACCTTGCGCTGCCCCGCAGTGAGCCCGCTCATCGTGGCGCGGGCCTCCGCATCGACCTGTCGCAGGGCTACAGCGATCGCCGCATCGAGATCATCGGCGGTGGCCCGCTCGCCCGCAGAGACTTCCAGCCACAGCAGGTGGGCCAGCAGCATTGTCCTTTGAGGGTGTCCCTCGCCCACTGCCACGAGCCCGTCGATGACGCCGGAGACATCCCGGTTTGCCGCGGCGAACCGGCCCTTGATCACTGTGCGGAGTTCCGCGGACGGCAGCCGGCCCAGCCGGAGCGTCCGCGCCTGCTCGACAGGGCGCCCCTCATCGTCCGGCGCGGCCGACAACATCCCCGGCCCGCCGCCGGCGAAGAGGTGGGAGACGGCGTGCCGCTCCTGCCACGCGTGCCGCCAGATCAGGGCCTGCGCACCCGGAACCCCGGCGACGGACTGGAACTCGTCCAGCACGATCAAGATCCGCCCGGGCCTGTGCTGAGCCAGTCGGGCGGGCAACTCCAGCAGCGCGTGCAGCGCCGGCTCCGGGTCGGTGTCGGGCCTGTCCGCCATGGCTAGCGCGAATCCGCCCCCGGAGATCGACACACCTGCCTGAGCGCTGCCGAGAATTTTGCCTGCCGCTGGCCGAAGCTCCTCGGGCGTGTGCTGGGCCCACGCCCGCTCCAGGCGAAGCGCCAGGTCGGAGAGGCTGGCCACCTCGAAGAGGTCAGCGGTGACCACCATCAGGCCGGTCTTCTCGCCCTCGGACGCGATCTTGCGGATCAGGCTCGTCTTGCCGAAACGCCGTGGCGCTACCAGGGTCATCAACTGGCTCTCGCGAGTCCACTCCCTGATCACGTCTGCTTCCGACCGCCGGTTGATCATGCAGTCAGGAGGGACTGGCCCGTCGAACTCGAACGGGCTCGCGGTGTCCCGCATCGTCGACTCCCAGAGGTGTGCCGCGGAGGCCTACAGAAGGTACGCCGACAGCGTACCCGGCCGGTACGCCGCCGGCGTACAGCTTCGGATGATCCGACGCATATCCGCCAGGCGGCGAGGCTTGCCGACGGCGGCATCGGCATCCCTACCGCAGGCCTCGAAGTTCAGGGCGGCCGAGGGGCGTCGGAGTCCGGACCTCCGAAGACCGCGTTCTGGATGAGGCGCCGATCCATGGTGCTCCTTTGCTCCTGCAGGATGACACTCGGTATCTTGCCTCCCGCCACTGACAATTCAGACCGACCGGTCGATGGGTGCCCCGGTGCCGGGAACGCGTACGGGCGGACCACGGGGAGGCTGCGGGGCGTTCTGCACAGCCCGCCGGGCTCTGCGGGCCCCTGGGGACCGGTCGGAGGGTTATCCGGATGCCGTGCCGCCCAGATGCCCGGCGGCACGGCATCCGGGTATTCATGTGCCGCTGCCGGCCAGCCTGTCGAGGTCGAGGGTCAGTGAGACGGCAGCGTGGTCGCTGAACCCTTCAGTGATGGGCTCGGTGTGGACCTCGTAGCCGTCGATGGCCCGGGCGAGGTCAGCACTGAGCAGGAACACGTCCTGGCGCCGCTCCACGTCGCCGGTGCCGAAACCGCCGGTGGGACGTGCGTCCCCGGCCTGGTGCGCCGCGTCGATGAACCCGGCCTTCTGCAGCATGTCGGCGGCCCTGCGGTCGGCCACCAGCCGACCGTTCGTGTCCGGGGCCAGCTGGGTGTGATGGAGATGAGGGGAGAGAGGGGCCCAGTCCGGCTCAGGATGCCCAAGCCCCAGCATGTTGGCGTCGCCGAGCACCAGCGACAGCCGGCCGGGGGCGGCCAGGGTCTGCAGCGGCTCCACCTCGGCCAGACGGTGCCCCGGCGAGAACGGGTCCAGATGGATGTGCCGGATGCTCACGACCGGGGCACCCTTGTCGACGCGGGCGTTGGCCCACCCCAGGACGTGGTGGTACTTGTTCTGCTCGGCCCCGTACCCGGTGATGTCCCAGCGCGTATTGCCCAGCAGGGCGGTGTGGAACCGGTGCCCGGCGGTGGTGGTGTTCGCGCGGGCAAGATGCGCCCACGCCATGCCGAGCTGGCTTCGTGCCTCATGGAGGCGACGCTCGCCGAGCAGGTCCCACAGGTTGCACTCCTGGAGCGCGTACAGGTCCGCGTCAAGGCCTCTGAGGAAGGCGCTGGCCGCTTGCCATCGCTCCTGGCTGCCGAGTCCGTCATCGTCGCGGCCGCCGAAGAGGGTGTTGAACGAGACGATCCGAAGCCTCACGCGCCCCTCCTGTTCGACGCATGCCCGCCGAACCGGGACATGGGGTGGGACGAGTTGCGGCGGTGGCGCCGGGCGGCCGCTATGCGGCCGCGGCTGTCATGGACACAATGCATGAAGGGCTTCCTCTGGTTGATGGCCGGTTGTTCAGACGGACGACTGGAATGCCGAGACGGTGAGCGCGTTGTGTGCGAAGAGCCGGGCCACGGTGCTGCTCGGTCCCAGTGCGGCGCGGGTGGCCAGCGGAGTTCGTCGCTGCTGGAGTGGGGCGGGGGCCGGCGTCTGAGCACGGGACGCGGCGGTCACCATGGTGGTCGGGCTGTCATCAGATTTCATTGGGTGCTTCCTTTCGTGATTGCCGATGGTCATCGGTCGCGGTGGTAGGACATCTGCTTGAGCAGAAGCTGGAGTTGTTCGATGGCTCGCGGGAACGTCGTTCGGATCACCGCCAGGAACACCTGAAGGCATAGGGCAGTTGGAGGACGGTCACCCGGTCGGGCCGGGCTCGGCCCGGTGTGCCGGGAGCAGCCAGGGCACGGTGTTCTCGTGGAAGGACGCGTGGACGGGAACGAGGTCTGTGCGGCTGGTGTCGTCGAGGGCGGTGACGTTGATGCCCATCTCGCGGATGTCGCTGTCAAGGGCCGCGATCCGGGAGCCGCAGGTGGGGCAGAAGCCCCGCTTGGCCTCTCCTTCGAAGGTTTCGTACCAGGTCGGCTCGCTCGTGCCGGTCCAGATGACCGTCCCGAATCCCACCCACCACATCAAGGGGGTCCCGCCGAGTTTCTGGCAGTGCGCGCAGGCGCATGTGTGGGCGAAGGTGGCCGGCCCCAGGGCGGTGAAGCGGATACGGCCGCACAGGCAGCCGCCGGTACGTTCCCCGGCTTCTGCTGGCTCAGCGGCGAAGGTGGTGTTCATTGGACGCTTTCTCTGAAACGGGTGGGGTGGTCGTTCTGATCGTGGTGTGCCTGGCGGCGGGGGCGCCGCGGGCGGCTACCACGTGGTGGATACGCGCAGTTCGGTTGCTGGCTGCCGGGCAGCCCGGGGAATGCCCAGGCGTTCGCGGGCTCGGTGGGCGGCGGCGAGCTGTTCAGAGGCCGGCGCGCCCCAGTTGAAGAGCTCCAGTGCCTGTTCCGGGGTGGTCAGGATGCGGGTGTAGGTGTGGCCGGTGGCGGGGTCGGGGTGCGCGGGGCCGAGGTGGGTGAGCCGGGTGGCGTAGCGCAGGTAGGCGCGTTGCTGCTGGGCGGGGTCGGTGACGTGTCCCAGGAGCAGCGGGCTCTCGAACCGGGCCGCTGCCTCCTCGGCGGTTTCACGGCGCAGGGTGGTCAGGGGGTCGCTGTGGTCCTCTTGTTTGGGTGTGCCGCCGGGCAGGACGGCTGTTCCGGTGCGGGGGTCGATGAGCACGAGGACGCGGCCGTCGGGTGCGAACTGCCAGGCCCACGCCTGAATGATGGTGAGGCCCTGCGGGGCCGGTCCGTGATGCCAGGGGTAGTGGTTGGCGGGGCGCGCGGTCTGCAGGACGCCGGCCCGGTCAAGGACGGTGGGGGCGATCGGGCGTCCGTTCTCCAGGAGGACGGCGCCAGCCGCGTTGATCCTGGCCCGCACCGCGGACATGGCTCGTCGTGCATCCGTCGCAGAGAGCATGCCGGGCAGCTGTGCGGGTTCGACGAAGTCGATCACGGTGACCTCGCTCGGTGGCAGACGGATACTGCCGATCATGGCGTCGTCCCAGGTTCCGCCGTCGAACACATGGATGATCTCGCCGGGGAAGCGCATGACCGCGGGTGCGCCGGAGGCGGCGGCGGAGACCCAGTCCACGGCCAGGCACCGGTCGAGGACGGCGGTGATGCCGAGTTCTTCGCCCAGCTCGCGGGCGGCGCCGCTCGCGGGTGATTCGCCCTGGTCAAGCCCGCCGCCCGGGAGGAGGCAGGTGTCGCGGTAGTCGACGTGCTGGACCAGGACCCGGCCGTAGTGGTCGGTGATCAGCACAGAGGTTCCGGCCCACAGGGCTGCGGATGCGCGTAACGCCCCGTACTCGGCGTCGGTCATCGACATGCTGGGCGGCGCGTCGGGGGAGGGCGTGGTGGTCATCGTGTCTCCGATCATGTGGACCTTGCGGATGGTGGGCCGGTCAGACGACGAGGTTGTGCGGGTCGCCCGGGGCGGGGACGAGGGGGATCCGGGTGAACTGCTCGGTGGCGATGATCTCGGTGCGTTCCGGTTCGGGCAGGCGGGCGAGAAGGCCGGGCAGGGGCCGCGGGCGGGCAACCTCACTGCGGTGGCAGCTGATCGCGGCCCATTTCGTTGCGGCCCAGGGCGAGACGTCGACGGTCGTGGTCACGTACGCGTCCGGAACCGTGAGGAGCGTCTTGCCGACACTCCGAAGGAGCGGGCCGAGGCGGCCCAGACCGGATTCCGAGTGCGTGGCCGCGTAGAGCGCGGCAGGCTGCCAGGGCTCGCCGGCTTCCGGGTACAGGTGCGGCAGACCGGCGGCCTCGACGGCAAGGAGGGTGATCTGGTGGGCACGCCGGTGGTCCGGGTGCCCGGTGGCCTGTCCGAGAGCGTCGTGGCCGACGACGATGTCCGGCCGGAACTCCCGGATGTGTGCGACGAGACGGCCGACAGCCTCGTCGAGTGGCGCGTCGACCAGGCGTACGACCTCGCTGCGGGGCGCGGAGGCGGGGTTGCGGGCGTCGGCGTAGCCGAGCAGCCGCGGAGCTCCGGCGCCCAGGACGCCCAGCGCGTCGGCGAGTTCGGGCGCGCGGTGGCTATCGGCCGTCCAGGTGGCGGTGACCACCGCGGTGCGGGCTCCGGCGGCGTGGTGCTGGGCGAGAACACCCCCGGCGAGGAGGGATTCGTCGTCCGGGTGTGCGAACACGGCAAGGAGGCTGGGATACACGGGGTTCTCCAGAGCGGTCACGGTACGGGGGTGGCGGTGAGGTGTGCGACGTGGCGGGCGAGGTGGGGTCGGAGGTCGGGGTGGCCGCCGCGCGAGGTGACCTGGAGGAGCTGGGCGAGCGCGACGAGTTCGCCGGCCCGGCCGGCGTCCGTGTCCAGGACGTGGGCGAACTCGCGGCGGATCCGGGCGGCCGTGCCGGGCTGCGGGAGGCTGTAGGCGTGCAGGAGCCCGGCGTCGAACCCGACCGGGACCCGTCCCCAGCCCTCCCAGTCGCAGATGACCAGCGGGGGACCGGTGAGGTTCGCGAAGTGCAGGTCGCCGTGTCCGGTGGTCCACGCGAGCGCCGGGGCCGGGATGCCGAGGAGGTCGGTGAAGTTCCGGTCGATCCATTGCTGCCGGACCGTCGTACGGGTGGTGGGCACTGTCGCGGTAGCGTCCAGCGCCTCCCGTAGATCGGCCCACCACGAGGAGTGCAGGTCAAGTTCCCTGCCCAGTACGGGCCCGCCGACGGCAAGGGCAGGCCGCGGCACGTACTCGGACAGTTCGGCGCGGCAGACGTACCCATCGGCCGTCCACTCGGCAACGTCGTACAGCCTCGGCCGTGGCACGGACCGGGGAAGCAGTGCGTCTGCCTGCGCGTTCCCGTCCCAGGTCGCGCCCGCCGCCTTGCCCTCGGGTCTGGCGACCACGCGCAGCCAGCGGACACCGGCCCGGCGGCTGAGGGTGCGCCCGTTCCACCCCCACGTCTCCGCCCCGTGGGCACGGACCATGAGCAGGGCGGCGCCGACCGCGTGGGCCCGGCGCATCCGCGCACGCTCGGAGGATTCCCGGGGAGCGGCGAACACCGCTGTGGGAGGCGCCTCGCGCGTCGTCATGCCGGCCCGCCCAGAAGCCCGGCCGTCCCGGCGTGGAGGAGCTGTCGTCCCGCTCGCCATCCGGTGCGTGCCGCCTCGGTGGACGGGACCGCCGCAGTCGTACGGATCGGGGTGCTGAGGATGTGCGAGGTGCGCGCGACGAGGTCCTTGGTGCCGGCGACGGCGTCGGCCCGGCGAGTGAAGGCACCCCTTTCACCGGTCGGGTCCAGGGGGCCGGGGTGATGGTCGCCTTCGGAGGCGGTCGAGACGATGCCCACGCCCGGTTCAGGGTGGCGGGCGCGGAACTGCGCGGCGGGGCGGCCGGTGTGTTCCGGCGCCATCGGGCTCGGCCGGGTACCCGGCCGGGAGGAGCGGGTGGTGGTCACGGCGTGGTGTCTTCCTGTGCGTGGCCGGCCGGGTCAGGCGGCTGTGTGCAGGTGGGCGAGGGCGGCCTGGAGGGTCTGTCCGGCGGTGAGGGTGGTGGTGTCGATGACGTGGCCCCGGGCGTGCAGCCAGGCGGCGGACTGTTGGTAGTCGGCGGCCCGGCGGCGGCGGTAGGCGCGCACGGCTTCGCTGCGTTCCGGATCGCCCGGGTACTCGTCGCTGGCCTCTATCCGCTCCGTGAGTGCTGCCGGGTCGGTGTGGATGACCAGGTGGTGGAAGCCGCCGCCATTGCGGAGCGGGGCGAAGATCTCCTCGGCGTAGGAGGGGTTGAGGACGGTCATCGGCACGATGACGGGACTGTCCGTGTGATCGGCCAGGCCTGAGACGAACGCGCTGGTCAGATGCCGCCACAGCGGCAGGTCCTGGTAGTCCCGGGGCTTGAGGGCGTGGCCGGCGAGCGTGCTGCGCAGCAGGTCGCCGACGGCCTCCGGGTCGGCGACCGCCGCCCCGGGCAGTGCACGGCGCAGCCCCGCGGCGAGGGTTGATTTGCCGCTGCCGAAAGCACCGTTCAGCCAGATGATCATGCTGCCCCCGTGGTCGTGGTGGCTGTGTCGGCGGGGCTCGTGGGGGCCGGAAGGTGCCCGTCGCGGCCGGGCCACCGGAACACCAGGTGGAAGGACGCCTTGGACAGGACGTCCCCGGCGGGCAGCTGATGGGCGGGGGTTTGTGCCGGGTGGGCGGTCAGGACGGGATCGGCGTGCTCGTTGTTGTCGTCGGCGCGGATGTGACGGTCCCAGGCCTGGACCGTGGCCGAGAGCTGCTCGGCGAGGCGCGGTCCCTGCTCGCCGAAGGCGTGCACGACCCATTCCCATTCACGGTCCTGCGCGCCTTCGCCGTGCCGGGTCTGGACATGGGTCAGGTAGGCGAGCGAGGCGTCGCCGAGGACGGCGGGCGCGTCACAGCCCTTCGGGATGACGGTGACCCCCGGATCCCGGTGAGCATGCAGCCGGCAGAAGCCGGGCAGGGTGGTGGCCGCGTACAGCTGCAGGGATCCGAAGTAGGCGCCGGCACCCATCGTGATGCCCGTGGCGACCTCGTACCGGGGACCGAGCAGCGCCTCCCCCAGACCATGTGTGCCGGCGGGGGCGCCCTCGTCGAAGCGGAGGCTCAGCGCCCCGTCGAGAAGGTGGACGACCGGGGCGGTCCGGGCCTGCTGCCCCTGGTCGCGGACGAAGCCGCAGAACGTGAAGTGACGGGCGTGCAGGACCTCGCCGCGCCGCTCGAAGGTGACCGACCGGGTGTAGCCGCCCATCTCCAGCGGCATCACGAGTCTCCCCCCGTCGGCCAGCTGCCCGGCCCACGCAGGCGCGATGTCCCAGCAGTTGTAGGTGATGATGGTGGCGTCGAAGCCGCCGCGCGGCACGAGGTGGGCGGGGGCGCCGAGCGCCGCATCGGCCTCGACGACGGTGACGCGCCCGCTGCCCGCCTCCGTGAGGAACGCCCGGGAGCGGCGTACGACCCACGGATCGATGTCCGCGCTCACCACCCGGCCTTGGGCTCCGGCGACGTGGGCGATCAGTTCGGCGTTGTAGCCACCGGACCCCGCCTCGAACACGACCGCGCCCGGGTCGAGGCGCAGATGCTCGATCATGTCGGCCTGCAGCCAGGCCGCGGACACCGAACTGATCGCCCTCCCGGTTTTGTCGCGGCGGGTGACGACTGCCCGGTCGCCGCCGTCGTAGGCGGTGGTGAGCGGTGCTTCGGGCGCGTAGCGGTGGCGGGGCACGGCCCGCAGCGCCTCCTGGACCCGCGCGGACGGCGCCCATCCGCCGGTGATGACCTGCTCGGCCATCTCCTGGCGCAGACGGACGGCCTCGGCCGGCTCTCCGGTCACCGCCGGCCGCACGCACTGTGCCGGGTAGGTGTTCACGGGCGGCGGATCGGGGAGCACCCCGGGCCAGACGGCGTCCAGGACGGCCGCCGCCGGCGCAAACAGCGCCCCCAGGGCGGACAGGGCGCTCGGATCGTGCCACTCCCACCGTGCGAACAGCTCCGGCTCGGCAACGGTGACCGTACCCGTCCAGGCGGTGATCCGTACGGCCGCGGTGACGCGGCAGACGCCGCTCACGCCGTCGGTGAGGACCGCAACGACATGGGCGTCGGCGGCATCGGCGTGCAGGCCCGCCTCCTCGTGCAGCTCGCGGGCTGCGGCCTGCTCGAACGGCTCGCCCGGCAGGTTCTTGCCGCCCGGGAGCTCCCACATGCCGCGGCGGGAGTAGCCCAGCAGGACGCGGCCGTGGGTGTCGGTGACCACGGCCAGGGCCGCGGACGCCGCCGGCCCGGCCGGCGGCCGGGGCCGTTCGAGGACCCGCACCCCGCCGTGGCGGGGCTCGCGCAGGACCAGGACGGCCAACTCCCCGGCCGTGGACCGCTCGACGTCCTCCCACCCTTCGGCAAGGAGGCCGAGCTCGGTCTCGTCCAAGGCCATGCCGCGGCGGCCGGCCGGGGTGAGCTCGGCGGCGGGAGTGATGACGACCAGCGCCCCGCCGGGCGCCAGACGCTGCCCGAGCGCGTGCAGAACTCGGCTCCGGTCGACGAGGAACGGAACGACGAGACGGAGCAGGACGAGGCCGTACTCCGGGGCGAGGGAGACGATGTCGTCGTGCTCGATGTCCCCCTCGATCCACCGCACCGCGGCGGCGGAGTGTTCCTGTCGGGCGCGGTCGAGGCCGCTGCCGGCGAAGCCGACCGCGTCGACCTGCCAGCCCAGCTCGGCGAGGTAGGCGGCAGCCGCCCCGGTGCCGCAGCCGGCGTCGAGCGCCCAGCTGCCCTCGGGCGCCGGGATCGCGGCGAGCAGTTCCTTCTCCTCCTGCCTCAGGGGCAGGAATCCCCCGCCGTCGGCGCCGGTTGCGGACCACTCGGCCCGGGTACGTCCCATGAATCGTCTCGTCTCAGATCGCGGTGGCATGAGGTCAGGTGAGAACGACGGGCCCGTAGAGGGCGGCCGGCCGGCCCGTGAGCAGCGCCCACAGGCGCGTGTTGAACTCCCAGTGCCAGTACTCCGTCCAGTAGTTGCGGAAGCCCGCCGCGGTCAGCGCGTTGCCCAGGAGGGTGCGGTGAGCGCGGGCGGTGGCGCTGATGTTGGTGGCGTCGGTGTAGCAGGCCTGGTCGGACTCCTCGGGGGAGGCGTTGACCCGGGTTCCGAGGTCGAGCTCCTGGCCGTGGCGGTCGATGAGGGTGACATCGACGGCCCCGCCCGCGGAGTGCGGGGCGATCTCAGGTGGGGAGACGAAGCGGCTGGCCGCCCGCCGCACCTCGGCTGCCGCCCAGTCCGGATGGAGCCGGGCCTGTTCCCCCTCGTACCGCTCGAAGTACTGGGCCTGCAGTGACGGCGGGCGGTAGCCCTCGACCAGCAGCAGGTGGATGCCGTCGGGGAGCACCGCCTCGGCCTCCTGGAGCCGGGCGAGGACACTGCTGCGCACGTGCGCCCACGCCCCGGCCGGGTCGGCCTTGCGGTCGTCGACGGCGAGCCTGCCGCCCGTGCGGACATCGACGAGGGGCTCACCGCACTCACGCACGGGGATCGCGGCCACCGCCGGATCGGCCATCAGCACACGATGGGACGTCATGAGGCCCAGCCCCAGGTGTCGAAGCAAGCGGCCGCGCCGGCGCGGCGCGCGTGCGTGATTGGGTGCAGTCGTGCGAAGTCCCGCTCGGGCAGCGGCAGCACGCGGAGCCCGTCCGTTGCGGCGTACTCCTCCAGCGCAATCCGCAACCAGCCGCTTTCGGGCCGTGCCGGCCGTGCCGGTGCCGACTCCGTGTCCGGGCGCATCATCGGCATCAGCTGCCGCATGCCCCGGAACCCCAGCTCCGCGTACAAGGGACGAGTCTCGTGCGTCGCGTGGAGATCAAACAGGGTGACGCCTTGGCCTGCGAGGGCGTCGAGGAGCCCGGTGAGCACGGCGCGAGCCTGGCCGCTGCGCCGGTGGTCGGGGCGCTTCGCCACGACGTGCATGCGTTCGGCCGGCTCGCAGGGACAGGAGGGAGCCGACAGCACCGGTTGGACCTGGCCGGTAGCGCAGGCCGCCAGCCTCCCGCCGGGGGCGTCGACGACGAAGGCGCGCGGGTCGCCCTCCGGCCCCGGGCGCGGCGCGAGCTCGGTTACCCCCCGGGCGATCGGGGCCGAGTCCGGGGGGCGGGACAGGACGAACTCCAAGAGCAGCAGGCTGATCCCATGGACTTCGGTGGACGTCGCGGTGCGGGCGCGGACGCCCGGCAGGTAGGTGGGCGGCGAAGGCGCGGCGTCGGCGCTCCCGCGGGGCAGGCCGGTGGTCACAAGGCTCCTCCTGTCGCGGGGTGTTCGGTCGGTGAAGGGGGCGTGGTGCGAAGCCGGGCAAGGGTGCGCAGGCCGCGCTCCAGCAGTTCGGGATCGTTGTGGGCGGTGCCGTAGGAGATGCCGGAGACGGCATCAAGGACGGACAGGACCGTGAGCTGGGCCTCTTCCGCAGGGGTGAACAGGCGGCCGTAGCCGTCCATCACGGCCTGGAAGAGGTCGGGCCGGCCGTGCCAGGCGTCACTGAGCCGTACGAAGTCCCGCACGGCCGGGCCGTCCTCGGACCGCTCGAAGTCGATGACGCCGAGCACACCGGAGCTGTCGTCCCAGAGCAGATTGCGGAGTTGGAAGTCACCGTGCGTGGGCACCGTCTCCAAGGGCGCCAGCCCCGCGGCACTGCCGGCGGTCGAGCGGATGAAGGCCTCGTCGCCAGGAGCCAGGTGCGGCAGAGCGCCCGCGAGGTGGCGCTCCAGCTTCCCCAGCGGCAGGCCCTCGGCGGCCGGCGGCCGGGACGGGACGCTGTGGTGGATGGCCGCCGCGAGCTGTCCGATGCGGCGGAAGATGAGGCGCTGGCGCTTCGGCGGGTGCACGGCACCGTGCAGGGTGCGGCCGCCCACCGAGGTGAGCACGACAGCCCGCAGCGCACAGTCCGCGGCCACCAGCCGGGGCGCGGCCGCCCCCAAGCCGGGAACCCAACTGCGCAGAGCGTCCACCTCACGGTGGTGGAAGCGGTCGTTCTGGTGGACCTTGACGAACCACTCGCCGCCCTCGGCGCCTGCCACCCGCCACGCCCTGCTTTCCTCCCGCGCCCATGACACGTCCTCCCACGCGCTGATCCGCCCGATCGCCCGCTCGGCGAACGCACGAACCGCCTGCGGCGCCACCGCGCCGCGGGCCGCGGGTTCGGGAACCAGGACCAAGCGGTCGGCAAACGGGTCGTAGGCGATCGGGTCGCCGGGCTCCTGGAAGTGCACGGCCATCCGCACGCCTGCCCGGTAGGCGTCCAACCCCGCACGGCAGTAGGCGACCATCGGCTCCGGCAGAGCGTCGAACGCGAACCAGTCCATGGCGTCGCACACCTGGGGTTCCATGACCGCCGGCGTCCCGGACCAGCGGCGGACCTCGAAGAAGAACCCGACCCGCGCGCTCCCGGCCGGTGCCCGGTGATGGACGGTGACCGCGGCCCGCACGTGGTCCGGATCCACCACCAGGCCCGTTTCCTCGTACGCCTCGCGCACGAGCGCGGTGACGACGTCCTCGAAGGGCCCGTCGACGTGACCCGACGGGAAGTGCCAGTGCCCCGCGGCGTAGACGGTCCCGGCCCGCCGTGACAGCAGAACCTCCGCCCCTTTCATTCCTTCACGGACGGCGATCAAGTGCACGTCCACCGGCACTGTGTGCCGTCCCACGCCGCTCACCGGGCACCTCCCGGCCGGCGCGCGAGCAGCACATCGAACACCCCGTCCTCGACGAGCCCGCCATCCTGCGCCGCGTGCTGCTCCAGCAGGTCCCGGGCCTCGGCCTCGAACCGGGGATGCCGGTCGCCGAAATGACCGGGGCGGGCGAAACTGGTGCTGCGCAGGTAGCCGACCACCCTCGGAGGGGTCCACACCCGGCGGAGCGGGACGTGGTGCTCCTCGACGTCGCTGAACGCCGAATCGGCCAGGTCGTCCTCGTACCGGCGGCCCGGTTCCGAGTAGGGCCCGGTGGTTCCGGCGCGCCGTTCGGCGCCGAGGTAGGACTGGATCAGCTCGCGCAGCGCGCGGGTCCAGGGTGCCGGGTGCGTCCAGAGGCTGCCGTCGCCCATGATCGCCAGCGTGGCGCCGGGGGCGGTGACACGGTCCGCCGTGGCCAGGACGGCCGGGCGGTCCATCCAGTGAAAAGCCCGCGCGCAGGTGACCAGATCAGCCCGGTATTCCTCCTGGGGCGGTGTGAACTCCTCGGCCCGGACGGGATGGAAGGCTGCGGCCCGGCCCGCGAGCAGAGGGCGGAGCGCAAGATCGGCGTGGTGGAGCATGTCCCGGTCGGCATCCACCAGGTCCAGACGGGCGAGCTGCGGCAGAACCGGCAACAGGGCGGCCGGCACCTGGCCGGTCCCGGCGCCCAGATCGAGCAGAGCCGGGCGGTGGATATCGCGCAGGGTGCCGGCAAGCAGACGGACGACTTCGTCGGGGAGACCGGGACGGTGCCGACCGTAGGCGTCGGCCGCGGCGTGGAACAGGGTCACAGCATCTTCTCCGTGTGCTGCTCGGCAGGGCAGGGGGCGGCGGGTTGGTGGGGGACCGGCGCGAGCGGAGGCAGGACCCACCTCAGGGCGTGCCGGCCGGTGCCGGAGGCGACGTGCTGTGGCCCGCCGTCTTCCGGGACAGTCACCCGGTAGCTGTCGGGCCGTCCGGCCGGGACCCAGCGGGCGTGGACGTCCTCGAGCTCGGCCCACACGTCCCGGGGCCCGTGGACGCGGACGGTGTCCTCGCCGGGGCCGGCGACGGCCCAGGAGTCCTCGTCGGGGGCGGCGATCGTCATCGTGTCGGCCTGGAAGTCCCGCACCAGGCCCGGAGCGAGGTAGGCGGCGGCGAGCCAGAATCCGTAGGCGTCGTCCGGCGGCGGTGCGAGCCGGGTGGGCCGCGCCGTGCCGGGATCGGCCTTGATGCGGGCGCGGTGGTCCAGGGCGTTGAGCCATTGGTAGCCGAGCAACGGCCGGTAGCCGCGCGGCCGGCCCGTGAGGACCGTCTCGATCGTGCCGGCCGGGGTGCGGGTGACGAGGAGTTGCCCGGGCCAGCTCGGCGTGCGGGTCACGAGTGTCGTGAGCAGCCGGCCGCCGGGGGCGAGCTGCTCCACCCACGAGGCCGGGACACAGGGCACGCCGATGCCGGAGTGGATCCGGTCGTACGGCGCCCGGGCCTGGTGCCCGTCGAGCGCGTCGCCCTCGATCACCGTCACGCCGGCGCCGAGCCGGTCGAGGTTGCGCTGGGCGAAGGCCGCCATGTGGGCGTCCCGTTCTACGCCCGTGGCAAGGCCGGGCCCGGTGACGGTGGCGGCGAGTGCGAGGGAGACTCCGGGGCCGGGTCCGAGTTCGAGATACCGCTGTCCGGGGCCGAGTTCCATGGCCTGGAGGGCTTCGATGGTGGCGGGGGCGTAGGTGGACATGGAGGTCATGTGGCCGCCGGTCACCGGTCCGCGGCCGAGCGCGTCGAGGGGTTCGCCGTCGCGCTGGAGCAGGATCGACTCGTCGCTGTGGATCAGGTCGAGCCACTCCAGTCGGTCCTCGGGGTGGGAGCCGTCGAGGAGGCGCCAGTCAATCGGGTCCGCGCCCGGGCCGCTGACCCGTACATAGGCGTGGGGGAGCAGGACTTCGCGGGACAGGCGGAGCAGGGCGTCACGCAGCAGCGCGTCGGTCAGGACACCGTCGGCCGTGAGCCGGTCGACCATGCCAGCACGCTGTCGGCTCGTCGCTTCGTGGAGGTCAACGGGCATGGGCGGCTTCCTTCGCGGCAGCGGGGGCGGGCATGGCGGTCAGGCGGCGGACGGGTGAGGACCACAGCAGGCCGGCCGGGACGAGGTAGAGCGCGGTGCCGACGGGCAGTGCCGCGTGGACCGAGAAGGCGGCGGCGAGGCCCCCGGCCGGCCGCAGACCGGTGACCAGCCACACGGAGGTCTGCTGCGCGCGGGACTGCAACTCGGGCGGGCACAGCTGGTGGCGCAGCGAGCGCTGTGCCGAGCCTGCCGCGACCGCGGCCGCCGCCCGTACCGCTCCGGCCAGCGCGATCACGCCGAGCCACACCGGTCCCGGCCGGGCGACGAGGAGCGGCACCCCGCACACGATGCAGGCGAGGAACCCGGCGAGCATGACGCGCGCCGGCTCGTACGGGTTCACGAGGCGGGTGGCGAGGGCCGCGCCCACCAGACCCCCGGCGGCGGTGACGCCCATGACCAGGCCCAGACCGCTGCTGTCCGAGCCGAGCCGCGTCAGCAGCGTGTACGCGAGGAACGTGGTCATGATCCCGTCGGCGTACGCGTGGCCGACGAGCGACAGCACCAGAGGACGCTGGATCCGATCCCGCATCACGTACCCGACTCCGTCGCGGATCGCGGCGCCCTTCTGCACGGGCCTGCCCTGCGCCTCCTGCCGCACGGCCTGCGGCCGGATCCGCCAGGCGCACCAGGCGCTGACCAGATACGAGGCCGCGTTCATCCACAGGACGCGGACCCCGCCGGCGAGCCCCACGACGAGGGTGCCGCCGTAGACGCCAGCCATGTCCGCCAGGGAGAACGCCCCGGCGACCCGCGCGTTTGCCGGGTGCATCTGGAAGCCGTCGACGATCTCAGGCACGAGAGCGATCGACGCGGGGTCGTCACCGCGGGTCTCCCGACCGAGCTGGCCGACGCTCCGGTCCGCCTTGTTCCCGAAGCCGACGTCCAACACCCGAACCGCTCCGGCCGGGAGCTCGGCGAGGAGGCGGCGTTCCACCTGGTCGTGACGGAGTCGCCCTCTCGCGCTGTTGCGGTGGGCGGCGTACGCCGCGCCCACCGTGTCGAAACCGTTCACCGCTCCCATCCCAGTTCCGTGTAACTCCGCCCCGCCCGGATGCCGTCGATCGCGGCACGGGTGCAGGGGACGATCGGCTCGGGCAGGTCCTTGGCGTTCCGCCACTCCCAGCGGACGCACTTGTCCGGCTCCCGCAGCTGCGGTGTGCCCTCCCAGCGGCGGGCGCGGAAGTAGAGCTGGATCTGGGGCGGGTCCGTGGGCTGTTCTCGCATGTGCACGGTGTGGACGAGATCGACATCGGCCGGGTCGATCACCAGCCCGGCCTCCTCGTACGCCCCCCGCACGAGGCAGGCGGTCGCGGCCTCCGCCTCGCAGTGAGCCGCGGGAACGTGCCAGGAGCCGCCGGGGTACGCCGAGTTCGGGTGCCGCAGCCCCAGCAGGACCTGGCCGTCGTGTTCGAGGTAGAGGTGGACGCCGACCACGTTCGGCACGGTCCCCGGCGGAGAACCGGCCGGGGCGGTACCGGCCGGTTCTCCGGCGGGGGCCGGGGAATGCTCGGCGGCGTGCCGCTCCAGAAGTTCCCTGGTGGACGCCGGCATGGTCATGTACGGAAACTTCTCGGGGTGCACCCAGGCGAGCATCACACCCTCGGTGAGCGGCAGACGGGCCGGATCGCCGTTCCACCGGCCGGTGAAGACGCTGATCGGCACGCGGGTCTTGTTCGTGCCGAGGACGTTCTCGACCGCGTACGGCTCCAGGTCGGCGACCGTGAGGCCGGCCTCCTCCGACAGCTCGCGCACGACCGTGTCGAGCAGGGTGCGGTCCTGCGGCTCCCGGCCGCCGCCGAGCAGAGACCAGCATCCGGGCTCCCAGATGTCGGGCTTGTTGGCGTCCCGCAGATGCAGCAGGTACCGGCCCGCTCCGTCGTGGATGATCGCCGAGGCGTTCGCCGGCACGATCACGCCGTCCAGAGCGGAGGCCGTGAGTTTGTCGCGCAACGTGGGGGAGACCGTCTCGTCGAACGGCAGCCAGACTGCTTCGGTGACCTCCTCGGTCTGCAGCGTGACCTCGGGTGCGTTGTCGGCGAGGTGGAAGACGAAGCGGACGTCGTAGTGCTCGTGGGCCGGTTCCCCCTTCGCGGGGGCGATGTCGTGGACGTTGATGTCGATGGGCTCGCCCTGGAACTCGGCGGTCAGGACGAGGGCGTCGGAGGGGATCCCCGCCTCTTCCTCGATCTCGCGCAGGGCTGCGGCCAGCAGCGTCCTGTCGGACGCTGCGACGTGCCCACCAGGCGTCATCAGCATTCCTCCGCTCGCCTTGTGACGGATGTGGAGGACCCGCCGGTGCCGGTCGATCACCACCGCGCCGCAGGTGATGTGGCCGGGCAGGGCGGAACGGCTGGTCGGGTCGCGGTCTGTGTCCAGGGCGGTCAGCAGCCGGTCGAGGGCCTCGCGTTCGCCGGGGTGCCGGTGCAGGTAGGAGGTGAGCAGGGCGCGGATGTCGGGCAGGGCAGGCGGCATGTCAGGACCTCGCGGGCCGGTGAAGCGGACGGGTGAGAGCGCGGCCGACGGCGGCCGGCGTGCCGGGACGGGTGGGACGGGCAGGACGGGCGGGCGGGGCGCTATACCAGGTGGTCACGCAGGACCTCCTCGGCCTCGTCGAGACGGGCGCGCAGCACGGCTGCGGCCTGGTGGCGGTCGCGGGCGTACTGCTCCAGTGAGGCGGTGAGCGGGCCCAGTCCGTCCTGGAGGGCGTTGAGCGGATACAGCGACAGTGCAAGGGCTGCGGCGCTCACCCGCACCACGCTCACCAGCTCCTCCACCGGCACGACGGGGTGAAGGCCGTGGTAGGTGGCGGCCAGCCGGCCCAGCCCCTCGGGCCAGTCGGGCTGGGCCAGGACGGTGCGCGGATCCAGTGCGAGGCGGCCCAGTTCCCAGACGGCTCCCCTGCGCACCGGCGGGTGGAAGTCGACCAGCGCCGCCACCTCGTCCCCGCGCAGCAGGACGTTCGGGCCGGACAGGTCCCCGTGGACCAGTTGTGACAGCATCGCGCGGGGGACCCTGGCCAGGAGCCGTTCGACTTCCGGCACCCGCGCCAGCTTGTCGCGGGCCGTGCCGATCACCCACCGCTCGAACGCGGTGGCCGGTGGTGCGGCCTCGTACCGGGCGAGGAGGTCCTCCAGCCGGGCGACGGTCCGGGCGAGGTCGATCGCCTTGTCCCTCGGGCCGAGGCGAGGCGGCCCGAACTCGTGCCGGGCCAGGCCCCGGTGCAGTCGCCCGACGGCCTGACCGACCGACTCCCAACGGCGTCCGGTCAGCCGCCCGTCCGCCGTCACCGCGTCCGGAACGTACCGGGTGACCGTCATCACCAGACCCCGTTGCGCGGCCACGAGCCGGCCCTGGTCGGTCGTGAGGCGGGCGGCAGCGACCGGCACCCGGCACAGGCGCGCGTACTCGCTGAGCCGGGCGGCGGCATCCACCGCTCCCAGCGGAGTGCCGGCCGGATGGGTTTTGACGAACCACCTCGCTCCGTCGGCGCCGGTGGCGACGTAATTGTGCGTCGCGGTTCCGGCAGGGCCCTGCTCGACCGAGGCGGGGATGATGCCGAAGTCGGAGGCCAGCACGAGCGTCACCAGCGAGATCCGCGTTTCGAAGGCGGCCGGTGCCATCACAGCGTCTGCCCCTCACCGACCGTGCCGGCCGACTTGCCCGGGAGCCTGTTCGAGGGAGAGGACTGAGCCGGCACCGGAGGGTTGAGGAACTGGCGGGCCTGCAGTTCGTACATCTCGCGGAACGCGCCGCCCCCGGTGGCCGGGGCCATGAGCTCGGCGAAGGTCCCGTGCTCGACGACCCGGCCCTCGTCCAGGACGTAGATGAGGTCCGCGTGCCGGACGCTGTGCAGCCGGTGCGTGATCAGGACCGTGGTCTGGCCCGAGCCGGCCAGCTGGTGGATCTGGTCGAACACCCGCTGCTCGGCCGCAGGATCCAGGGCACTGGTCGGCTCGTCCACGATCAGCACCGCGCCCTCGCGGTGCCGCGCGCGAGCAAGACCGATCTTCTGCCACTGCCCGCCGGAGATCTCCTGCCCGCCCTTGTAACCGCGGGCGAGCAGGCTGTCCAGGCCACGCGGAAGCCCGGTGACCATCTCGTCGGCGCCCGCGTACGCCGCCGCGGCTCCGATCGTCGCGTCGTCCATCGCGGCGCTGCTGCGGCCGATCCCGATGTTCACCCGCGCGGTGAACGGCCAGCGGAAGAAGTCCTGCGCCACCATGGCGACGCGGTCGAAGATCTGCCCGCGGTCCGCCTCGGCCGTGCTCACCCCGCCCCACAGCACCCGGCCGGAGTCGGGGAGCCGCGCTCCGCTCAGCAGCCGGACCAGGGTCGACTTACCCGAACCGTTCCGGCCCACCAGGGCGACGGTCCGGCCCCTCGGGATGACCAGGTCCACCTCGCACAGGGACGGCCGGTCGGCGCCCGGGTAGGTGAAGGTCACCTTCTCGAACCGGATCTGGTCGGGGTTCTCGGGCACGTCGAGCCCGCCGTCGGGGATGGCCCGCCGGACCGCCTCCGTGCACAGGGTCTCCAGGTCGGCGACGAACAGGGCTTCCTCCTGGACGTCGGTGACCCTTAGGACGAGGTCGGTGATGCTCGACGCTCCGGTCCGGATCGCGAGGACCGCCGTGCCGGCGACCGCCAGGCCCATCTGCCCGTGCCACAGCAGCAGTCCGAGGACGCCGTAGGTGGCGATGGTCGCGATGCCGCGGGCGGAGTCCGCGAGTAGGTTGGTGCGGGCGCCGGTCCACGCGAGCCGGGTCTGCTCCCGCTCGCTGGTCTCGGCCATCTGCCGAAAGTGGGTGAGCAGGAACGGGGCTGCGTCGTGGACGCGGATCTCGGTGGCGGCCTGCTGGTTGACCAGCAGCTGGCCGATCAGCTTGGCGGCCCGCACGTGCTGGACGAAGCGGTGCCAGCTGATGTAGCGGTGCCGTGCCATGGTCAGCGAGCCCCACGCGCTCGGCAGCGCCATGAAGGCCAGCAGCGGCAGAAGAACCGGGTGCAGGACGGTGAGTACGCCGGCGGCGGCGATCAGCGAGATGGCGGAGGTGACCACGGCGGTGCAGTAGCCGACCATTCGCCGTGCTGAGTCCGCGCCCCACTGGGCAGAGTCCATCAGCTTGTGGAAGGCGTCGTCCTCGATCGCCTCCAGCTCCACCCGCGCCACCAGACCGAGATACCGCTCGGTCGCCACCCGCTGGGCCTTCGGTTCCAGGATCCCCGTGGCGGCGGCCGAGGCCGACCGGCACGCCGAACCCAGCATCGCGAGGACGGCCACCAGCACCAGCGACGGCAGCGCCCCGCGCAGCCGGCCGGTGATGTCGCCCGAGGCGAGCAGCTCGACGAGCAGGCGGTTGACCGCGATCAGGGAGACGGCCTGGGCGATGCCGCGGGCGATCTCGCTCACGGCGACCGTGGCGAACGCCCGCGGGTCGGCCTCGCGGGCCAGCCGGACGGCCACCGCCACCTGCCGCGGCAGCGAGGCGGCCATGGTGCGCAGTCCCAGCTTCAGCCAGGCACCGTCGTGGGCTCCCCACCCGTAGTCGTAGGTGAGCTCCCCGCCGAACAGCAGCTTCTCGGAATCCGACGTGTTCTCCGCGGACGCCGTCAGTGGATCATCGCTGTTCGTCATGCCCCCCACCTCGTATCCGGGTGTGCTGTGCGGCGGGAGACGTGGGCCGGGAGCGGTTCGGTGGGCGAGTTGGTTCCGGGCCGGACCTGATTGTCCTGGGCAGGAAGGAAGGGGAGGGGATGCATCACGGTCTCCGGTGGATCGAGCAGAGGTGGTTTCGGGTGGCTCAACGAGGAGCGGCGGCGGGGCGAGCACACGTGATTCGGACGGCGTTCGAACCCCGGTATTGGGCGAATGTCCGTTCGTGCGGTGTGCACCGTCCCGTGCGGGAGGGGGCGGGGGCCGACGGCGGCAGTGGCCGAAACGCCGACACCCGCGCAACGTGGGGCAGGATTGCAGGCACCGAGAGGCGGAGAAGGCAAGGCTGGCGTGGTGCAGGGGTCCATGTATGGGGCGCCGGTGGGGCGTTCGGTACGTGACCGGGAGTGCCGGCGGCGGGCATGCCGGAGTGGGGGATTGTGGGCTGCGCGGTCAGCAGGACGGCCGCGCAGGCTCCGCGAAGACGCAGGCCAGACCTGGAAGGCCAGGCCCGGCGCGTGAACTCAGCGGAGAGCGTCACCCAGGGCCTCCTCCAAGACAGGTAGCCGGCCCAGAAGCATCAGATCTGCCTCGTGCCGCGCTCGCGCGTAGGACTCAAGCGCGGCGTCGACGATGTGCGGACGCTTCACTGGCGCCGAGAACGGAAACGTCGAGCAGAGCACGGCGGCACAGCCGACACGAAGCGACGACAAGAGGTCGTCCGCGGACGCCTTGGGGTTGGCGTCTCGATAGGCCAGGGCGAGATCGATGTATCCGGTGAGCCAGCCCTCCACACGGTTGGCCAGCACGCTGCCGGGGTCACAGCCGAGACGCGCGATTTCCCAGGCGAGGTACCCGGTTGCGGGCGGTCGGAAGTCCACGAATGCGGCGACCTCGTCGTCCTTCAGAAGGATGTTGGGGCCGGCCAGGTCGCCGTGTAGGACCTGGACCGTCAGCTGTGGAAGCGAGGAGAGGATCCGCTCGACGTCCCCCAGGAGGGCTTGCCGCTCACGTGCCGCTTGCAGCGCCCACGTCTCGAACTCCCCGAGCGTGGGCTTCTTCTGGAAGCCGAGAACCAGCCTCTCGAAGTTGTTGCGTGCTGCGGCCACGTCGCACGCGGCGGGACCGGGTACCAGGGTGAGCGCGGCGGTGGGGTGAGCGGCGAGTCGGCTGTGGAGGCGGCCCAGCGCTGTGCCGACCGCTGCCCACCGTGCACCGGTCAGGGTGCCCTCGCCAGTCTCCGTGTGCGGCACGTACGACCATAGGGACATCGGCCGACGGCCGCGGGTCGCGAGGAGTTCGTGCTCGCGTGTGCGGGTCGCCCGAGCAGTCGCGACGCCTCCGTTGGCGCAGTACTCGGACAGCTCGACAGACGCCCGCTCCAGATCCAAGTGCTCGCGATCGCGGTAGACCTTGGCGAAGTACTGGCGGCCCGTCTGGTCCACGACGGCGAAGTTGTCCGTAGCGGTGCCCTCCGGGATTCGCGTGATGTCTGCCGGGCGCAGCCCGTACGCGAGCACCAGCGTGTCGGTGAGCGCCTTGATCTGTTCCTCCTCTGCGATGGGGCCGGGTGGGGAAGGCGCGACGACATGGTTGGTGACGGGCTGGTGAGATGCGGTGGACATGGTCTCCTCGTTGGTGCGGAGCGGGCGGCAGGCGGTCGGTTGGATCCGGCCGTGGGCATGAACCGCGGCCGCCCGCTGTGGCGGGCCGCGGCAAGTGCAGCGGGGCCGCAAGGTCGCCGGCGACCACCGTTCCGTCAACGTGGTTCTCTGATCGCGCCACCCTCGTTCGGGTTGTGGCAGGGCCCGAGCCCGACGCGACACCGTCACCAACTGCCCGCGATTGACCGGACGACCGAGCCGACACCGCGCCACTTCGCCGCGTGAATCGGCCGATCGAGGCGTCGAACGCGGTGACCGAAGCTGGCCTTGCGTGGCGAGGGAGACGGTTCGGGGTGCAGGGCGGGCCGCTGGGCGGCGCGCCACCAGGTAGGGGCGCTCGTCGCATAGAGTGCGGACGCGGAGGTGTCCGCATCGCGCACCACCAGAAGATGATCTTGGACGCGTTCGTTCTTGTCGCCGCAGGCACCCGTCGGGCTGCACCATCAGGAGGAACCAGTGTCGTCCCCGCAAGTGATCACGCCCGAGGAGAAGCTCGCCGAGGCGAAGCAGCAGCTCAGCTTCCCGCATATCGTCGCGATCTGCGGCTCCACTCGCTTCATGGACGAGATGGCCGAGGCCGATCTGCGAGAGACCATGGCGGGGAGGATTGTCGTCAAGCCGGGTTGCGACCTGAAGTCGCCGCACGATCTCTGGTCCGACCCTGTCGAGGCTGAGGCGCTGAAGGTTCGGCTCGACGAGCTGCACCGGTCGAAGATCCTGCTCGCCGACGAGGTGCTCGTGGTTGGTGACTACATCGGGGACAGCACGCGGGCCGAGGTCGCCTACGCCCGGTCTCTGGGCAGGCCCGTGCGCTTCACGCACCCCGAAGTCGATCCCGACGCCTGAGGGCCTGCCCCCGCGCCTGTCGCGAGCACCTTCGTGGGCCTGATCATCCAGCGGGTGGCGTGTTCGTGAGCGCGGGCTCATGCAGCGGCCGAGCGCATCGAGGCCGTGATGGCGGCAGCGAGAGGCTGCCGGTGGTCCAACACGTAGAAGTGGTCGCCCTCGTACCTCTCGAGTCCGCAGAAGTGCGTGGTGAATGCTCGCCAGGCGAGAAGCCGGCCCTCGTTGAGCAGCATGTCGTGGCGGCCCCCGAATACGGAGATCGGAACGGGCAGCGGCTCGGGGGCGAGGGGAGGGGCCCAGGTGTCCAGAAGTTTGAAGTCGCTGCGGAACACCGGGGCAAACTGGTGCCAGACGTCGTCGTTGTCGAGGAGTTGCGGCTGACTGCCCCCGAGGCTCCGCAGCCAGCCGCGCAGTTCCTCGTCGGACATCAGGTGCGGGCGGGCGGCGGCCTTGGCCTCGGCCTGCGGGGCGCCGAAAGCGGACACACCCAGCCAGGCGGGGCGCGGGCTCCCCTCGTCGTGGAGCCGGCGGGTGAGCTGGTAGGCGATGAGGGCGCCCAAGCTGTGGCCGAAGAACCCGAAGGGTCGGTCAAGCAAAGGAGCGATAGCGGTGTGGACGTAGTCGACCAGCCGGTCGCAGTCGTCGATCAGCGGCAGCGCCTGCAAGTGGCCCCGGCCGGGGGCCTCCAGGAGGCACAGTTCCCAGTTCTTCGGGAAGTGCTCCACCCAGCCCCGGTAGAGCAGATGTGAGCCGCCGGCGTGGTGGAACAGGAACAGGCGTACGGCTGGGTCGATCACCGGCCTCGGTCGGATGACCGGGGAAGCAGACGTCTCGCCGATCTCACCGGTGAGCTTCGAGACGACGAAGGCGTGCAGCTCGGCGAGGGTCCTTGCACCGCTGACGACCACGGTGTTCTCCGGGACGTCGTAGGCGGTCTCCACGCGGGTGGAGATCTCGAGCATCAGCAGCGAGTCGATGTCGAGCTCAGCGGTGAAGTGCGCCTTGTCGGTGACCTCCTCGGGTTCGACCTCCAGGACGCCTGCTATCAGGACGCGGAGATCCTCGATGTTCACGGTCGTACTGGTCATGGGTGTTCCCCCGCCTTCTGCGTGGATGGACGAGTGGTCGGTCACAGGGTCAGCAGCAGGACAGCTGCCGCGTCGTGACGAGGGCCTCCGGCCGCGGCGAGCACGTCCCCGCTGGCACCACCCTCGAAGTGGGCAACCGCGGCGGCGCACTGCAGTACGCCCAGCGCCCCGGACAGCGGGCCCAGCTGTGATTCCAGGTCGATCCGGCGCGTGGCTGCCAGCAGCCGGCCCGCCCCGGCACCCGCCGCGTCCCCGAGCCACAGTCCGACGGATTTCTGCTCCGTCACACCGGCGCAGGTCAGCGCCGCGGCGAGGTCTCGGGCCCGCGCGTACCCTGCGATCGTGGCGCGCAGCCGTGCACCACGGGAAGCAGCTGCGTCCTCCGGTTCGAGGACGACGGCGACCGCCGCGTCGGTGGACTGCTCGCCGAGCAGCTTCGCCGTCACGTCGTTGGCGGGTTCGACGCCGACGACGACGGCTGTTTCGGTGCGCCCGGCCACGATGAGGTTCCGGGCCCAGGCCAGGGCGTCCAGCCCGCTCGTGACGCCGTTGCAGACGGTGAGGTTGGGGCCGCGCAGCCCGTAGCGGATGGCCACCCAGCCGGCGATGACGTTGCTTGAGGTCTGGGGCAGGCCTAGCGGGCTGAGGCCCCTGACACCTTCTCTGGCGATCGTGTCGGTGGCTTCGCAGACGCCGTCCGCGTTGCCCAGGTTGGTACTGACCACGACGGCGGTCGCATCAGCCGCGCCCGTGAACGCGGCGTCGGGGCCGGCGTCGGTCAGGCCCGCGTCGTGGAGGGCGAACTCGGCGGCCCGCAGGGCCAGCCGGGACGAGCGGTCCTTGTGGCGCAGCTCGCGCCCGCGGAGTCCGGCGGCCGGGTCGAAGCCGCCCCTGCCGGGCAGCGGTCCGAGGAGGGCGCCGTACGTCGCGACACCGGGGAGCGCCAGCCCAATGCCCGTGACGACGACGCCCCGGACGTTCGGGTTCCTCATGTGCCCGGTGCTCGTCGTGCTCATCGGGCTGCCTCCACGATCGCGACGGCGTTGATCCCTCCGAAACCGAACGCGTCGACCTGCGCGACGTTCACGGCGCCGGCGGCGGGATAACCCTGCACGAGGCCGAGTCCAGTGGCCTCGGGGATCGGATCGGTGAGTCCCAGGACTTGGGGCACCGTCCCGTTCTTCATGGCGAGCACTGCCATCACGAGGCTGAGCAGTCCCGAGCCGCCCAGGGTGTGTCCGGTCGTCGCCTTGATGGCGGTCATCCGCGGATACGCGGCCGTGCCCTGGAAGATCCGGCGCAAGACGCCCGATTCCGTCTGGTCGTTGCGGGGTGTGCCGCTGCCGTGCAGCATCACCAGGTCGATGTCGCTCGCCCGAACCCCTGCTCTTCTGTGTGCGTCGAGCACCGCGCGCGTGATGCCGCCGGGATCGGGCGCGGTGGCGTGGTGGGCGTCGCAGCCCATGGACACACCGCGCACCCGGGCGTGCGTGGGCCTGCTTCCCGTGCCGGCGCGCTGGACGACGACGGCCGCCGCGCCCTCCCCCATCAGCATTCCCTTGTGCGTGACGTCGAAGGGGCGCAGCGCGTCGGGGACGTCGTTCTGCACCCGGTCGAGCGTGCCGAAGCCGCCCTCGGTAGCGGCGTCGGTGCCCGCGACTACGACGGTGTCGGCCAGGCCTGCCTCGATCATGTCGGTGGCCAGGCCGAGCGCGTACAGCGAGGCGGCGCAGGCGTTGGAGAAGGTGTACGTGGTGGATGCTCCGAAGGCCGCCTTCAGTGCGGTGCCGAAGTGCAGGTCCTCAAGAGCGAGGTCCGCGCCGTCGCGCCACCACAGTTCGAGGCTGCGCTGCTCGCGCATCGTCGTTCCGACCAGCACCGGCACCTGGGCCAGGTCTTCGCCCAGGCCGGCATCGGCGGCCGCTTGGCGCACGACGGTGGTCAGCCATCGGGTGGCACGCCGCGGCAGGTCACCGCCGCCCTCGGGCCGGTCGTCGATCTCGTAGGCGAACACCGCCCGGAACTTGTCCGGGTCGAACGCCATCAGGGGCCTGCGGCTCTCTCGCCCCGCGCACAGCGCGGCGAAGATCTCCCCGGGGGTGGCGCCGACGTTGGCGACGGCCGCCATGCCCGTGATGTCCCAGGTCACGATCGGGCTGCCGCCTTCCTCAGCTCGAAGACGGCCACTTTGCCGGTCGACGTGGTCGGGAGCTCGTCGCGGAACTCCAGACGGGCGGGGCGCTTGAAAGCTGCGAGCCCGGCACGGATCGCGGCGGCTGCTGCGCGCCGCACCACGGCCTCGTCGGATCCCGGCCGGGCCACCAGATACGCCACGGCGTGCTCCAGGCCGTCGGCGTCGCGGCCACCGACCACCACACAGTCCGCGACCCCGTCGACACCGCGGACGACGCTCTCGATCTCACTCGGCACGACCTTGTGACCGCCCAGGTTGAGCACGTCATCGGCGCGGCACAGATGGGTGAACGTACCGTCCGGCGCACGGCGTACAACGTCGCCGGTGTAGGCGCCCCCGTCGGAGAAGGTGACGGCCGCGGCCTCCGGTCGGCCGATGTAGCCCAGGGCGACGGTTGGGCCGGCGATGTGCAGCCGGCCCTGCTCCCCGTCGGCGACGGGCGTGCCGTCCGCCGCGCGGACGGTCGCGGTGATCCCGGGCATCGGGATCCCGAAGGTTCCCGGCCGGTCCACCTTCGGTGGGGTGGCGACGACGATGTAGAGGACCTCGGTCGCGCCGAGGCCGTTGATCAGCTCGGCCTGGAAGGCGGCGCGGATCCGCTCGCTGAGCGGTCCGGGCAGGTTCTCGCCCGCGGCCACGCACAGCCGCACGGAGTCGACGTTGCCGGGGGCGAACTTGGTCCCAGGGGCGTTCAGCAGCGCCGCGTACAGCCGTGGAACGGAGAACAGCACGGTGGGCTGGTGGTGCTGCAGCGCGGCGGCGAGGGAGTGGACGTCGACGGTGCCGCGCAGGAGTGCGACGCGGGCGCCGGCCGCCAGGGGGCACAGGACGGAGCTGCCGAACCCGTAGCCGAAGGACATGCGGGCGCTGGACAGCACGGTGTCATCGGGCGTCAGCTCCAGGACCGTTCCGACCCCGTCGGCCATGGCCGCGATCGCGCCTGCCGAGTGCCGCACCCCCTTGGGCATGCCGGTGCTGCCGGAGGTGTACTGCACGAGCGCCTCGCTCCCCGCGCTCCAGACGGCCGGGGGCCCGGCGTCCTGCGGGCGGTACGCGGGGCCGGCCGAGGCTGTCGCCAGGCCGGCGCGGATGTCGGCGCCGGCGAAGCGGGTAGTCGTGGTGAACAGTTCCTCCAGGGCGCGCTGGCGCACGGGAGGTGCGTCCAGGTGCACCACCGCGGCGGCGCAGTCGGCGGCGATGTAGCGGACTTCGTCGTCCGTGAGCACCGGGCTGATCACCACGGGAACGCAGCCGTGCCACCACAGGCCCAGGACGGCGGCCACGGTCGCCACGGAGTCATCGGCGACCAGGAGGCCGCGGGTTCTCGCGGGTACTCGTGCGGCGCGCAAGGCGCCCGCGTACCCGCGGGCGGCCTCCAAGAGGCCCGCGTAGGTGATTTTCCCGGCCTGGGGGTCGAGGTAGCTGGCCCGGTCGCCCCGGCCGGCAGAGACGTGGCGCGCCACCAGGAGGTCGATCAGGTCGATGCCGTCAACCGGTCGTTTCCTCGCCCGCCCGCCGAGCACGGCGACCGCGGCGTCGAGACTGGTGAAGGCAGCCGCTTCCTGCGCGGACAGGGCTCCGAACTCACGCTCGACCGCGACCACGACCTCGGTCTTCTCCAAGGAGCTCATGCCGAGCTCGTCGTAGAACTGTGCATCGGGCTCGATGGCTTTCTTGTCCACCTCAAGGACAGCTGCCACGATCTCTCGCAGCCTGTCGCGCACTATGTCGATGTGTTCCACCGGCGGGTGTCCTTTCCGTATCTTCGTGGCAGAGAAGCGGGGTCGGGTTGGACAGAGAGGCCTGTTCCGGGACTGCACCGTTCACCGAGGCGTGATCGGGGCGAGGATTCGGGAACAGGGTGGGGGAGACAGTCCTCAGCGGCTGGGCTCAGGTGCCCAGGCCCACCTCGCAGGGGAAGGAGACCGAGACGCCCTGGGGCTTCTCGGTGAAGATGACCCTCTTGCCGAGTGCGGACATGAAGCCGAGCTCGAAGATGGTGCCGCTTCCGACGCGACCGCCCGGGTTGCACACGACGACGGCGTCGGCCTGCCGAAACGCGTCCATGTGCACGTACTTGTGCCGCCAGGTGTCGCGTGCGTTCTTCAGCTGGTCCTGGTACTCAAAGAGGATGAAGTCGGTGCCCTCGGTCTCCGGCTTGATCTTGGTGCTGCGGGGGCTGAGCACCTCGGTGCGGGACTCGCGCAGTCGGGCGATGGTGCCCTCGATGGGCTCCAGCCACTGCTGGAAGCTGCCGCAGACGACGGCCGTACGGAACTCCCGCCGGGTCAAGCCTTCCAGCATGTCGTTCGAACCGCAGGCGGACAGGGCCGTGTCCAGGTAGAACCGCTCCAGTGCGGGCCCCACGATGTTGAAGTACAGGCCTGTGTCGACGTAGACGCTGTTGACCAGCGTGGCCGCTTCCGGCTGCGGGAGCTGCTGGAAGACCCCGGTGGCGTGCACCCGCGTGCTCTTGTTGTCGACGGCCTCGGCATACTTCTTGAGCCCGGCACAGAACTCGCCGACGCGCTCCGCTAACGCCTTTCCGTTGACGTCGGCTCCGAACGGAAGCCGTTCCCTCGTGAGCAACTGCAGACCGCTGCCGTGGGAGCGGTGGACGCTGACGTGTTCCGGGCCGAAGTGGACCAGGATCTTGCCTTCTGACGTCACTGTGCTGTTCTCCTTCTTTTCGATCCGTTGCGTGGGGAGACCCCAGCCGGGGAGCTGGCCGGGGAATACTGCGGAGGGTGTCGCCGCTAATCGTCTTCTCCGCGCAGAGCGCGAAGGTACTTCTCGGCGTATTCTTCTTTTTTTCCGCTGTTGTATTGCGTGATGAAGCGCGGGTGCTCCAAGGGGACGATCTTTTTGAAGTGGCCCTGGCTGGCGTTTAGCGCCGAGAGGAACTTGAAGTTCTCGCCACTGCCGATGCAGTAGCACACCGAAGTGTCGGTTCCGAATTCCAGCTGTCGCTCCAGAGTGTCCACGAGGAAGGACCGCAGGGGTACCATCAACTTTTTGCTCTCGTAGTAATTGCAGTTGACCTCCCTTCCCTGCGGGCTTGTTCTCACCAGGCCGAGCGGGCACACAAAGCTCATGACGAAGTCGGCGTAGAACTTTTCGCGGCCCCCGTAGCGCGCGATGACGTCGTGCAGGAACCCGGCGGAGGGTCGGCTCACTGCATAGCCGTCGGCGATGTTGACTCCCGTGTCGCTTTCCAGGAGCCGCGCGTCTTCGAACGGGACACCGGTCACAGCCGTGCCCCGCCGGGCGGGCGAGCTGCCCAGGACCAGCCGGCGGGGTCTGTCGTCGGCGTAGTACTTGCGGTAGAAGGCGGTCGTCACTTCGCGGACGCGGTCCTTCTGCGGGCCGCTGAAGGGGTTGACAACTCTGAACCCCGTGGGGAGTTCGAGTGTCGTGTCCGCGAGTCGCTCATTGAACTGCAGGATGCGATCGGCAACCGTTGTTCGCCCGTTCATTACTGAAGCCCTTCCTTCACGCTGTCCTGCAGCCGTCCGGTCGCGCACGCCGTCCGCCGCCCTTCCCGTGCAACCGGCGGGACGTCGGTGACCGGGCGGGTGGAGGCGTCAGACGGTGACCGCCGACAGGTAGATCTCGGTCCTGGTCGGGAGAATTCGAATATCCTTGAATCCGGCGCCCTCAAGTTCCGCGCCGATCAGATTGGCTGTGTCCATCCCTCGATAGAGGTCGACAAATTCGGTGCCGGGAATGATGAGTCCCGGTACGACGCAGCCCCGTTGAGTATACAGAAAACCGTTGGCCACGGAGACGATAATCACTGCACCGGGCTTCAGTACTCTGTGCGCTTCTCGGGCTGCTGCAGACGTGTCGAAGAATGAAGAGTTGTATGTCCGTAAGGAGACATACAGGTCGAAACTGTCGTCCGGCAGAGCCGGCAGGCACTCGGCGCTGGAGACGACAGTTCTCGAACGGGGAATGAATTCGCTTATGTTCGCGAGGCCGCTTTCCGCGATATCGGCGAAGGTGATCCGCAGGCACTCGGAGAACAGGGTCGCTGCCTCGTGGCCGGCGCCGACGCCGACGTTGAGGACATTGAGGTCCGACAGGGGCCGTGTCGACGTCCTCCTGTACACCGACATGAAGTCGTCGGCCCACTCCGCGTTGGCGGTGCGGGCGTCGAACGCATAGTCGTAAGTGCCGTACTTCGCGTCGAAAGCGGCGGCCAGCGCATCGCCCACGGCGCCGTCCGCCTCCTCGTACGCGGTTCCGTACCTCTGGGAGAGGAGAGAGGCAAGCGCCGCCCTTCCCCGGTGCGCGTTGACGTCGTCCTTCGTCAGCGCGAAACCCAGCGACGACAGCCTGGTGGTGACGGCTTCACTGATGCGGTGGGCGGAGTAGTGGGGGTTGCACTCGATGCTCTGCCCGCTCGAAGCGTAGAGGGCTCGGTTCTGGTCCAGGATCTGACGCTGAAGCTCGTCGGGGAAACGCAGTACGTGGCGCTCGGTGACGGGATCACCGCAGAGGTAGCTCGTCAGCGCGGGATCCGGCAGACCGATGAACACCCTGTCGATCCGCACGTCGTCCAGGACCTCTGCCAGTTCGAAGGACCCGTCCTCCGACAGGGTGTTGATCGTCAGATAGACGCTGCTCGCGCTGGACACGCCGATCTCTCGGACCCTGCGACGCAGAAGGCAGGACCAGGGCGCGCCGGGCACTTCGCCCTCGAAAGCGGAACAGACCAACCGGCCGTGTTCGGAAACGAGCGCCACGCCGACTCGCCGACCTCGGCAGGACGCCCTTTGTGCAACGCCGACCACGTAGTTCATCCAGTATGTGTCCTTCGGGCTCATGTGGGCCTCTGTCCCTCAGCGGCGCTGCGCCTCCAGTTGGCCTGCAGAACCAAGCGGGTAATCACCTTCACGGGGCATCCTTCGTGGTGACACGGAACGTGAACTTCGGAAGAGGTAGCCGTGACAACGGTTCGCGGCCGACGCGCACGGAGGGCCGCTGAGGCCGCTGCCTAGCACCATTGGGCTTCAACCGGGCAGGATGAGGCGACCATGAGGAAAGCTCACTCACGATCGTCAGCAACTCCCGGAGAGGAAAGCCGCCTTGGAGAGGGAGGAAAGGGCGACGTTCGCTGCAGAACTCACCCACTGGCGCAGCGTGCGGGGCCTGTCGAAGGCGGCTCTCGCCCAGCGCCTGAACATCGACCCCTCGTACGTGAGCCACCTTGAGGCTGGCCGGGAGCACGGCAGCTCCCAGCTCGCCCGCCGGGCAGACACCGAACTGGATGCCGGCGGAGCACTGTGGCGGGCATGGCAGCGCACCGACGCCTCCCCCGAGGCCGCCGAGCAGAACGATCCGCCGTCCGGCACCGGCCTGCTGGTCCTGGAGGACGAGGCGGCGCTCCGCTACGACAACGGGCGTTTCCACTTGAGCATGCGCAGACTCCTGCACAACAACGGCACCGAGCCCGTCACCCGCTACCTCGTGCGGATCGCCGTCGACCGATACCCCTCCGAACCGGAACGGTCCAACGCCCTCTACCGCCGCAACCCTCTGACCTGGGAAGAACTCCAGCTCACCGCGCACTGCGCCGATGAGCCGATGGGCTGGACCGTCAAACACGACCGGGACGCGTTCAAAGAGGTGTGGCTTCAGTTCCAGAACCCGACGAGCCGCTTCCCTCTCTACCCCGGTCAGGAAGCCGAAATCTCCTACTCGTACTGCGTCGGCGCCGAGAAATGGGGTCCATGGTTCCAGCGCGCGGTGCGACTGCCCACCCGGCGCCTGGCCGTGGAACTGACCTTCCCCCGAGACAGTGAACCGTCCGTCTGGGGAACCGAGACGTCCATGAGCGCCGACTTCGCCCCACTGCGCACACCTCCACGGCGCACAGAACGAGGTGAGCACAGCATCTTCTCCTGGGCCACCCTCGACCCGCCCCTGCACGCCCGCTTCCGCCTCGAATGGCGCCTGAAGAACGCAGCCGACGAGAAAGAGAACAACCCCGTGAGCACCCTGTCCGCGAGCCAGGCCATGGCCACTGCCGGCATCGTCCAAGACGGTGACCCCGTCCTCACCTGCGCCGCCCGTCCCTTCGACCTGCCCACCGAGGCCGAAGAGGCCCAGGAGGTCATCACCTCGCTGATGGACGCAGTCGGCCGCGTCCGCCAGCTTCACACGTTCGGCAAAGGCATGGGCATCGCAGCCCCCCAGATCGGGATCGACCGTTCCGCCGCAGTCGTCTTCCCACCCGACGCCGGGACAGAACCCATCGTGCTGCTGAACGCCCGCGTAGCTGAGGAATCCGAGGACGAGGACGAGCAGTACGAAGGCTGCCTCAGCTTCTTCGACGTGCGGGGACTCGTGCCCCGCCCGCTGAGTATCGTCGTCGCCCACAGCAGCCTCGACGGCTCCACCCACCTGTCGCGGTTCACCCAAGGCCTGTCCCGGCTTGTCCACCACGAGGTCGACCACCTGGGCGGCGTGCTCTACCGCGAGCGCATGAGGCCGGGTGTCCAACCGATCCCTGTCGAGGAGTACCGCGGGACCGGCCAGCGCTGGACGTACGGCTGAGCAACAGAGAGGCGCGGTGAGTTCTCTGCGCCCCCGCCGCCCACGCATGCAGTGGGCCCGGTCCGCGGAATCCCACCCCTGACGGGCCAGTTCGGGAATGGCGCTGCAGGAGCAGCCTGTCAGTTCACAGATCTCATGGGTGGTGCCCCTGCGACCGGCGGCACCGGGGGGCTGGCAGGCTGCCACGACATTCCGGGCAAAACCTTGCCGGGCGGAGCCGGTCAGCCTTTTCCTTCCCATCGTGGTGACGGGCGGGTCGAGGCGCGCGGGGGCCGGTTTCGGGCCCGGTGCCGAGATGGCAACCGCACGCGGTGCTGACGACATCACAGGACGGCCTCGCTCATGCCGCCGCCTCCAGGACGTCCCGGGAGTGGCGACCCGCGGTCATCAGGGGCACAGCTGCCCCCCGCCCGGCCGGGCACCGCGAACCACAGTGCCGGACGTGCCCGTGGCGGTCGAGGCTGGGGGCGTGCTGGGGCCCAGACTCCGCGTGTCGAGGCTGACGCCGCGGCCGCCGAAGAACCGCTCGAATGTGTCGAGCGGGAGCACCGCCTTCCTGGCCTGGGCGCTGTGGCCGGAGGGATTGTTGTAGTACACCCGCTCGTCACAGATTCCCCGGACGAGGACGAGGTGTCCACCCTTCCGGCTGGGTGTCAGGTTCGGTGTCCGGATGTCCTTGGACACACTGGCCATGACCATCCGTCCGGTCTCGCACAGCTCCATGAGCGCGCTCATGGAGAGCGTGGGGTGCACAGCGGCCGGCATACGGTACGCCAGCGCGGCGTACTCGACGAACGGCGCGTAGATCAACCCCTTGATCCTGCCGTCGGTCACCTCGTAGGCGCCGGCGCGTGCGGCGCCCTCGCGCAGACTCCACAGGGTCGGTGTCTCCCAGTCGCGGTGGAGCAGCGCCATCTGCATGCACACCAGTCCGCACAGGTGAGGGGCCCACCGTGCGTACTCCTGCTGGGTCGGAGCACCGGAGTTGGCCCAGGCGGGGTCGTCGGCCGGGTCGTGGCCGTGGTGGGCGATGGCGTCGATCAGGTCCGGGCTGGCGTACTGCGTCAGCGGCGGTACCGGGCTGTGCACCCGGCCGGGCGCTTCAGTGCAGCACTGAAACTTCGTCGGCATAGGGGTCGGTCCCTTTCATGGAGGAGGTCAGCAGGCTCTGGTCAGGTTCGACGTCATGCCGCGTTCTTGGTGGTGGGCCGGTCGACGCTCGCGCTGGCCAGGATGTGGGTGATGAGATCCGGGTAGGCGATACCGTCGGCCGCCGCCATCCTGGCTATGTCCCCCCGCTGGGTGAGGTCGGGCAGCGTGCTGACGCCCAACCAGAGGACTTCCCCGCTCATGTCGACCACGAAGTCGTGCCGGGAGTAGCCGCGGCAGTCCAGGGCGGTGTGGGCCATCTCGGCGGCGGCCTGCAGCTCGTGCACGGTGGTCTTCGGCCACCGGGACGGGCAGTGGTACGTGATCTGGCTGGGCACCTGCTTGGCCTCGTGCGTGTAGCGGCCGGTGGGTGTCACCACCTCCAGCGGCGACAGCGCGGCCGGGCCTTCCACGCCGTCCAGGACGCCGACGACGGCCGGAGTGCCCGGGATGTACTCCTCGACCATGAGCGGGGTGCCGCTACTCGCCCCGATCGCGTGCACGAGTTCATCGGCGTCACGGGCGAGGAGCAGGCCGGAGCCGCCCGCGGAGATCTCCTTGACGATGACCGGGAGACTGAACGAGCCCAGAAGCTCGGCGGCTTCCTCGCGGGCTGTCGCAGTGGTGCTGACCGGGCAGTCCTCCGGGCTCCGGATGCCCGCGCTGCGGAGGATCGTCTTGGCGGCCACCTTGTTCGTCCCGAGCGCGGAGGACAGCACGCCGCTGCCGGTGTAGGGGATGCCCAGCGTCTCCAAAAAGCCCTGGAGCTGGCCGTCCTCGGCCCCCCGGCCGGCGACGGCGAGGAAGGCGACGTCGAAGCCGCCGATCCCGGGCAACGCGGCCCGGCCGTCGGCCAGGTCGAAAGCCGTGGCCGGGATCCCGAGAACGTCGAGTACGCGCATCACCGCCGTCCCGGTGGCCAGCGAGCTGTCCCGTTCCCGGGACGATCCGCCGGTGACCACCGCCACGCGCTGACCCGGCTGGGGAGTAAGCAATATCATGATCGACTCCAGACATGGTTCTGTGCTGCAAGATCAGTGCTCTCAGCCCTGACCGTCCTCATCGCCGCCCCGTCTCGGCGGCGATGACGTACATGGCGACCGCGGTGGCGAACGTGAGGGCCTGCCACAGCCGGCGCGAGCGGACCCACGCCGGAACCAGGGCGCCGGCCCGGCGGGCGGCAGCTCTGATACCCGTCATCCGCCAAGCCCCCCGCTGCGGAACGCAGAGACCGCCCGCTCCCGCGTCGGTTGCCAGGGCAGGTCAACGCCGTCGGAGGTCTCGAAGCCGCTTCGGTGATCGCACTCCACGCGGTGCGAGCGGGTTCCGATAGGGGTCATCGGGCATCCTCGTCGTCTCTGGCTGTCAGATGGCGGACGGGGAGCGCCACAGCATCCCGGCGGAGAGCAACAGGACGAGGGTGCCGACGAGCATCACGGTGCGGACACCGATGAGGATGGCGAGACCTCCGGCCGCCAGTGTCGCGAGCGGCAGGCTTCCCTGACCCAGCCACAGCGCGGTCTGCTGTACGCGGGCCCGGAGATGATGCGGGGTGGTCCACTGCTGCACGGAGCGCTGGGTGGTGCCCACAATCGTGGCCGCTGTGAAGCGCAGGAAGGAGGCGGCGACAAGAGCCGCGAGCCAGGCAGCCCCGGGCTCGGCGAAGATCGCTGGGATCTGCATCAGGGCGTGGACGGCGAAGCCGACCGCCAGGACGGTGCCGGCGCCGTAGCGGCGCGTGAGCCGGGGTGCGATGAGGGCGCCGGCAAGTCCGCCGAGACTGCCCGCGACCATGATCATGCCGAGGCCGGTCACGCCAGAATGCACCGCGGTCAGCAGGTGGTAGGCCAGCAGGGTGACGGTCAGTCCGCTCCCGATGCCAGTGGCCGTCAGAACCATGAGCAGCGGCCGGAGCACCTCGTCCTTGGCGGAGTAGCGCAGACCTTCACGGATGTCGTCGAGTATCGGACGCCGGGCCGCCCGCACCGGGCCGGTTGCGGGCAGGGCTCGCACGCGGGCCGCAGTGCACGCGGAAACGACAAAAGACGTGGCGTCGGCGAGCAGGGCACGGGCGGGGCCGGCCGTGGCGACGAGCACCGTACCCAGGGCGCTGCCGGTGACTCCGGCGGTGGTGATCACGGCGGTGAAAGTGGAATTGGCCCGGTGGAGCCGTCGGGTGTCCGACAGGAGAGGGACAGCTGCCATCGAGGCGGCCAGGTGCAGGACCGACAGGGAACCCAGCGCAAGGGCGATCGAGTAGAGCAGCGGCATCGACACCATGCCAAGACCCGCGGCGGCCGGAATCGCGGAGACCACAACAGCGGACGCAAGGTCGGTGGCTACCAGAACGGGGCGTAACGGATATCGGTCGAGGAGCACCCCGGCGGGCAGGGAGACCAGCAGCGCCGGGATTGCCCCGGCGAAGGCCAGGAACGCGACTTCACCGGGGCTGGCGTCGACGTAGAGAACTGCGAGTGCGGGCAGGGCAACCCGGTGGACGGAGGACCCCACGAAGCCAACTCCCTCGCCGACGAGCAGAAAGGTGAGGGACCGGCCCTTGAGACGACCGTCGAGCCGTTCGGAGGGGCCGTGGGTCTGGGGTGCCGTTGTCACAGAAGGGGCTCCGAGAATCAACAAGGAAGGGGAGGCGCGCAAGGCCGGTGACCATCCGGGGCCGTGCGGGACTCGTGTGCGGGCGGCGCGCTCGGCGATTGTGCGCGGCCACGGGCGAACCGCTCGCTCTGTCTCGCCCCGCGCCGTGCTCGCGCAGGGGCGCGGGCGTGCTGCGGGTACCACGGCCTCCACCGGGACGGCCGGGCAGCCGGGCGCTACTTCGCCAATTCGTCGGCGAGGCGCTGCGGCCAGTCCTCGGTGTTGCTGCTCTCGGACACCAGAGGTACCAGTTCGGGGGCATTCCAGACGCGGTTGAATTGTTCTACTCCGTTGTCTTCGATGACCTTGGAAACGCATTGGAGAGCCCGGTCGTGAAATCTGCGGTATCCCTGTTGTTCGGCCGAGTCGTGAATGCTCTGATGACGGGAGGTGGCGCCCTCTCCGGGTTTCACTGTTGTCGACTGCCCATGGAGCCTGGCGGTGATCGCGTGAGCTACCCAGTGTGCATGACCTTCGAGTAGGAAGCCGTAGGACCGATCGCAGGTGCCCCTTTCGCGGGGGAAGTGCGTTTTCATCTGCGCCCAGGTCATCCCGGCGTCAACATGGTGCTGTGCGCCGTGCGCCAGCTCGTGTGCGAGGACCATGGAGTGAGATTCGTTGCTTCCCAAGAGACCCATTTCCTGAAGGGCTGCGGGGAGAATGACGATCTCGGCACCGTTCGTGAAATCGACGAACTCGCCGCCGACAGCCGCCCAGGTCTTGCGGCGGTCGATGCGTGCGGCCTTGGCGGTCAAGGTCGCTGTGCGCATGCTGTCGGTCGACGGCTTGAGCTTGGACGCCTCGGCCATCATCCGCCTCATGTCATGGCGGCTGCGGGCCCGCCGCCACGCCTGCGGTGTCATCAGCCTGATGACGACCGTGTCGGGCAGTTTCAGGCGGCTGATGTCTTCGACCAGCGGGGCGATCTGGTCCGCCAGTAATTCAATGTTCTTCGCGAAACCGTTGAGCTTGCGGCCCGAATTGTTCAGAACTTTGATCTGTGTCATGTGCTGCGTTCTCCGGATTGCTGGAAAATACGGGCCGACAGGATCCGGACTGTTGTCCGGTGACGCCCGTGCGCGGGAGCGTCCCGTCACGTGGTGCCTGTGGTCACCGCGCCGCCTGGGTGCGCAGCCGGGCGGCGTTGTCCGGGCTGAACAGGTCGTACAGCAAGGCGGCGTCCTCCCGGTGCATGCGGGCGGCGTCCTGGTCGCCGCAGTGGTCGTGGGCGTCGCCCAGCCACTCCTTGACACGGGCCTGCCAACGGCTGCTGCTTCGGACCTGGGGGAGTGCTTGGGTCAGCTCCTCCACGGCCTCGGCGCTCCGGCCGGCCTCGTCGAGGAAGCGGCCGTGCAGGGCGAGAGCCCGGGCGGCCTCGTAGTCCTCGCCCAGGTCGGCGAGGAGGGTGCGGGCAGCCGCGACCGTGTTCAGGGCCGCGTCCGGATCCGTCGCTGCCTGGACTTCCGCGAGAGTGATCTGCGCGAGTCCGATCCCGCGCCGGTAACCGCACCCTTCCCAAACGGAAATGGCCTGAATCAGCGTCTCCGTGGCCTGCGGGAAGCGGCCGGCGTGGAAGTGCGCGGCACCGAGGCCGAGCAGGGCCTGCCCCTCGTCGCGAACGTCGCCGCCGGTCCGGGACGCGTCGAGGCACTGCAGGTACCAGTCGACGGCCTTGCCATGCTCTCCGGCCGAGGCAAAGCCAATGGCCCCGGAATTGAGCATCTGCCGCTCGCCCGCAACGGTTCCGGTGCGGCGTGCGGATTCCAGTCCGATCTCGTGGGCCGCACCCCACAGGGCATAGAGGTGACGGAAGTGGAACAGGGGCCAGAACGCGTCCGTGAGCTCCCACGCCGGCAGGTCCTGCTCGACAGCCGCCGTCAGGACCGGCAGAAGATTGTCCGCCTGCCCGTCCAGCCACGCCTGTGCCGCGCCCGCGTCCGAGAAGAGACCGGCGGGCGCTGGAGCGTGCGTACGGAGGGTGGCCTGCGCGGGGGTGAGGAGGCGCTGGGCCGCAGTGGCGCGGCCGAGCATCCAGTTGAACAGGAGTCGCAGTGGCTCACCGGGGTCCGCTGCGGGTGCGCAGGCGCGCGCGTGGTGCCGCACGATGTCGTTCATCCGGAAGCGGTCGCCGGGGACGGGGTCCAGGAGCCCTTCGTCGGCCAGGTCGGCCAGGTGCCCGGTGGCGTCGGGGGCGGGGGGCGCGGACATCGCTGCGGCCATGTCGGAGGTGACGAGGATGCCGGGCAGCTGACCGAGGGTCCGGTAGAGGCTGCGGGCGGGTTCCGGCATGTTGTTGTAGGCGTCGTCGAGGGCGGTGGTGATCGCCATGCGGGCACGCTCCAAGGGGTTGTGAGCAGGATCGGTGAGAAGGGCGGCGAAGGGGGCGATGCCGGTGCGGTGGCGGGCTGCGGTCAGTACAAGCGCCAGCGGCAGGCCGCCGCACGACTCGGCGATGCGCACGGTGTCCGCCGCGTCGGGGTCAAGCCGGTGGGGGCAGGCCCGGGCGAGCAGTTGAACGGCGTCCTGCATGTGCAGCGGGACGAGGGGCAGCAGCTCCGCGCCGTCGACGGCCAGCTCCCACAGGGAGGTGCGGCTGGTGACGACGATGCGTGCCCCGGCTGCTGCCGGGAGCAGCGGGCGGACCTGCTCGGATTCGCTGGCCCCGTCGATCAGCACATGGACCGGACGGTCGGCGGTGAGGGATCGCCACAGGGCCTCGGCCTCCGAGCGGTGGCCGGGCGGGCGGTCGAATCCCAGGGCGCGCAGCCACTGCTGCAGCACGGCTTCTGGCAGGGGGCCTTGGACGTGGGTGAGATCGGCGTAGAACGTGGCAGGTCCCGTGGGCAGCCTGCGGAGCCATTCCGTGGCCAGAGCGCTCTTCCCGATGCCGGGGATCCCGCTGATGACGGCCAGGGTGGATGTCGAGGTCAGCATGTCGTTCAGGTCCTGCAGTTCCCTCTTCCGGCCGGTGAAGAACGGGGCCGGGCGGGGCAGTTGCCTCACGGTCGTCCGGTGGGGGGCGGGGGACTGGTAGTGGTGGTGGATGCCTCCGGAGACCGATCCGGCCTGCAGGACGGGGCCCGACCTGCCCCCGCTGATGGCGTTGTGCGTCCCGGCTGCCGGGGTGGGCCCGGTCACCGGTATACCCCCGGCGTGCTGCCCGTGACGGTGCGAGCGGGGGCGTACCGGGCGCCGAACTCCGCGTAATGAGGCGCGTCCAGGTCGAGCAGGCGTCTCACCGGCTCGGTGTGCGGGTGGTCGATGAGCTGGAGCAGGAAACGCAGTCCCCAGGTCAGAGGCCGGCATGCCGGCGCAGGCCCCTGCCTGCATACCGAGCGGCCCCAACTGCCCGTTCTCACGCGCTGGGCGTGCCGCGGGGGTGGGGTGGTGGTCGCTGCGGGTGCGTCAGTACGCATGTGTGCTCCGGGTGTGGACGGTGATCGTGCTGTCGGACCGGCGGTGCTATGAGGGCCGGGGCAGGGCGCTGGCAAGGTCATGAAGGGCGGTTGCCAGTACGGCGAGCCTGAACAGGCGCTCGTGCGGCGCCGTGTCGGCGGGGATCGCGTGGCAGGTCATAACCCGCGCGGCTGCGGACCGCAGGTCGGGCAGGGCGCTGGCGTAGGCGTGTGCTGTTTCCCGGTAGGCGCGGGTCACCAAGGCACGCACGACGTAGGCGAGGCGCAGTTCCTCGCTGGTCAGAATTTCCGGGGCCGGGCAGATGCCCGACCGGTACCGCTCGCGTGCCGCGCACGCGGCCCGGCCGAGGGTGACACGGTCGTAGTCGGCGCCGGGGGCGCATTCCGACGGCAGCGCGCTGTACACCTTGCCAGACGCGGGCGGCCACGTGGTGCGGGCGGGGCTGCGGGGCGGCGCTGCCAGGACCCGGGGCCGGGCAGCGCCCGCCAACTGAATCACTCGGTCGGAGGCGAGTCGGCCGAGGGCACCTCGCACGTCGTCGGGGCCGGCTGTGAGGATGGTGGTGAGCAGGTGCCGGAAGGGCAGGAGGGCGCCGGTCGGGTACGCGCCGTTGTCAATCATGGAGGCCAGGAGTCCGTGGGTCCGGGTGACGGCATGGCCCCGGGGCCGGTCGTCACGACTTCTCCAGAGGCCGTCGGCACCAGTGATCACGTTGTCGGCGGCCAGCTGGTTCAGCGCGTCACGCAGGCTGGGCTCCGGAGCCCCGGGGATGACAGTACGCAGTTCGGTCAGGGTGATGCGCGCGCCCGGGACGTAGGTGCCCGCCTCGATCCTCGACCGGACCAGGGCGGCTGTCTGGTCCGGACCGACGGCCTTCGTCGCGGCGCCCGGGGTAGGTATCCCCGGCAGGACTGTGGACACGGAACTCCGATCTCGGAAAGGGACGTGCTGGAGCAGAAAGGCAGTGCGGGGCTGCCCTTGTCAGCGGGGCGGGAGGTGATTCAGGTCGTTCATTGCCCGTCCCCTGGGCCGGTCCCCGAGTCCAGGAGGTAGCTCAGATCCCCCTCTTCCCACAGGGGCGCGGCGGACGGAACGACCCAGTAGCGGCTGGGGCCGGAACGAGCGTCTGCCGGTGGCAGTTCCACGTGTCCGGCCTTGCAATGGAATCGCCAGACCGGACCGCGCCGGACGGGCCGATCAGGGACTGCCTTCGTGACCAGCAGCGTCATCCCGGACTCCGGGACACCAATGACCGGACCCCACCGCTGGGCCGGTATTCGGTCCAGGAGTCTGCGGCATGCCACGGGATCGGTCCACAGGAAGTCGACGTCCTCCCCGCATACGGCGAACCGGCCCCTGGACCAGGCCGGCTCGAAAGAGGCGTCCGCCCGGTACGCGCGCGGCAGCACCCCTAGCGGATCGACCTGCTGGCTGGCAGCCGTTGCTTTCGCGGTGCGCCGCCGTGCGATGCCACTGGCAGATCCACGAGGGGGGCGGATCTGCCAGACCGGCCGTGCCTTCTCAGCGGCGGCCGGGGGCGACGAGCCAGCATCAAGGATCTGACGGCGCCAGCCGGCCGCCACCAGTTGGGCATCGGTGAGCCCGGTGGAGCGCAGGTTCTTCAGGCAGGAGTGGACTCGGTGGCGCGACAGACCTGTCACGTTCGCGAGCTCCTTCTCCAGGAAGGCGTCTGGGCAATCGAGCGCGAGGTGGCCCCAGACCTTCACCGTATCCTCCGGCACGGAGCCGGGATCCCGGCTCCCGGCGTCCAGAGGAGCGAGGAGTCCGCCGACCAGAGCCCAGCGGGTCAGCGCGCGCAACGACCTGACCCCGGCCCGGTTCGCACAGGCCCGCTTGTGCCCGTCGACTCCGGAAGCGGAGATACCCATGCGTTCGGCGGCCGCGTGAAGACTCAGACCCTCAAGCGTCAGCAGGGACAGCGCCTCGACCTGACGGGCGGACAGCGCGGGCCCGCTGTCCGTAGGCGCTCGGAGCGGTTCCTTCGCAGGGGCGCTGTCGCACAGGACGCCGTGCCGCCAGCCCTGAACGACCGCAGCACATGTGTCGCCGAACCGGTCCCTGAGCGTCCTCAAGCACCGGTGAACGATGTCCTGGCTCAGACCAGTCTGGCGGACGATCTCCCCGGGCAGCTTCTCGTTGGAGACGTCCAGGACCAGGTGCTGCCACACCAGCCGCTCCTCGTCGGACATGTCCACGGCTTCGTCCGGCCCGGCCCGATCCGGGCGCACCAGCACCCCCGCGCGAATGCCTTCGTGGATCAGCGCCCGGTGCGCACGGCGCCCCGTCAGCGACTGGCAGTTGCCCAGCCTCGTCAGGATGGTCCCCCGGGACACTCCTTCGGCCGTCGCGCAGACGGTTGTGGTCCGGCCTCCGGCCCGCAGTGCGAGTGCCCGCCGGACAGACGGGGGAGCGTCCCACTCCCCCTCACCCGGAGCAGTGGCAGCCACTGCGGTATGGACGGGCGACGCCACGTCCAGACCGCGCCGCAGGACACCGTGAGCGATGCCGTACCCGATCAATCCGTGGGCCGACGTGGAGAACTGCCGTTTCAGCGAGTCCAGTACACCAGCCACCCTCGCCTCCGGCAGGCCCAGGGCCGCGGACAGGGACGGCACCAACTCGGCATCCAGGATGTCCCACCGCAATGCCTCCCACACTGCGCGGGTGTCCTGGTCCAGTTTCAGCGGCACCGGCCGGACTGCCGGCAAGGGCAGCGCTTCTCGGTCCAGGAGCCTGTAGGACATGGCGCGCAGAGTCAGGACGCCCACCCGGGCCTGAATCACGTCCAAGGACCGGTGCACGCTGGCTGTCCCGTTCCCGCGTCCCGCTGCCGCCTCGTCCAGCGTCATCCCGCCGACGATTCTCCTGGCCAGGTACCCCTGTGCCGCAGAGAAGGCGAGCCCGGTTCCTGCGATGGCGCTGTTCACGACCGTATTCCTTGGTGTAGTGGGGGCATCTTCGTCATGGTCGGTGGGGGAGCGCGGCAGGGTCCTGCTTGTCCAAGGACAGCGGTGCCTGCTGCTCCGGCGCGTTGACCGAACCCACCGGGCGTCCGGGTCCGGAAGCTGGGACCCCGGCCCGGCCCGGCCCGACCACGCCGTTCTGCTCGGCTAGCGCCAGGGCCCGGACCTCGTCGAGCTCGGCCTTCCGTACGCCCTGGAGATCGCACGCGAAGCGGGTGGCGACCGTTGCCGAGAGCGTTCTTTCGTCGTCCAGGAGCACGAGCCGGTCGGGCAGATATCTCGGTCCGCTCGGCGGCAGTGTGTAGCCGTACACGCCGCACACATCTGCCTCCCCCGCCCACACGATCTGTCGGCCCCGCTCGGCAAGGACGGGGCAGTAGGAGAGGGCGCATGCCGCACATGAAGGCGGCATATCGGTGTACCCGGCCCAGCCGGCCGGCTGTCCGTCCTCTCGGGTGGCGACCAGAACGTGCAGCAGTCCGCTGCCGCCCCGCGCGGCGGGTTCGCCGCAGCCCTGGCACAGGCGGTTGATCATGCAGTGCGACTGCCGGAACGGGGACAGCGCTGTGCCGTTCGTGCTGCCTTCGGGCGTGCCTCCGGTCGTCCGGGCGAGCAGAACAGGAACTTCGGGGAGGCGGTCGAAAGGCGTTTTGGTCCGGTAGGCGATCCAGCCGTCCGCACCAACGACCAGTCCGGACCCGGAGGTGTCCACCTCGCCCTCGCCTTCGGTCAGAGCGATGAACGGCGTGTGGGAGCGGGGTACTTCCAGCGGTGACCGCGGGTGGGCTGGAACGGTAGGTGTCAGCACGGCAGATCCTCGGCGATACGGAACTCGGACCGGGTCCAGGTGAATAGGGGGCGAGAAGCGGAATGGCGTTGGGCGGCGGGGCGGGAAGCGAGGGGCCGGTGGCGCCCGGTAGGACGGCAAGCCCGCTCGGCGATGGAGGGCAGGTCCGTGCCGAGCTGAGCAACATGAGTCACCGGTCGCCCCCTGCCGTCGGCCTGCGCCCATCAGCCGTGGCCGGCTGCTCGGCGCGCGGCTTCCCTGAGCCGTGAGCCTGTGGATCGTGCCAGAACGCGTCGATCGCAGACAGGCGCCGCTGTGCGTCGGCGGGCAGGGAGCCCTGACGAAGCTTCTTACGCTGCTGGTAGAGCCAGTTCTTGAGTGCGCCGGCGGGAATGTTGAGGTGGCCGTTCGCGGCCCGGAACGTCTGCAGCTCGGCGCAGTGCTTGTCCCACCGTTCCTGGAACGGATCCCACAAGAAGTTGATCTCATTCAGGAGCTTCACGTACTCCGGCGCGAGCACGCCCTTCTTCTTGTGGCTTCGCTGGGCCCTCACCCAGGACCGCACTCGCACACCGTCCGCGGTCACGAGGTCCTCGGGGACGACCCAGTGGCCGTTCTGGGCATGAAACTTTGCAAGTGTTCGCAGTGTGGTGTGCCATGCGGCGTCCCGCCGGTTGGCGAAGTCGATGCCGACCTTCTTCATCAGCTCTATCTGCCAGGGAGCGAGCCGGTCCTTGAGGTATGCGGCTCGCTGGACTTCCAGCCACCTTGCCTCGCGTGAGTCGGGGAGGCGCAGTAGGCTCCCGCGCTGGTCGTAGGTGGATTTCAGCTCGCGGTATCGGCGCACCCAGCGATCCTGCGCGGCGTCCCACGGGAAGCCGATCGCGGTCAGCAGCTCGATGCGCTGTGGCGACAGCTTGCCCCCATTGCGTCGGGATCTTTGCATGGTGCACCAGTTGAGGACGACCGTGCCGTGGGAGGTCAGAACGCTTCTGTCGAAGGCGAAGTGGCCCTGCTGCCTGGCGAGGCGCTTCACCTCTTGGTAGGTCGTCGTCCAGGTCGCGTTCGCCGGGTTCCGGACGATGCCGAGCTCCTCCAGCAGCGACCGCCGCTCTGCGCTGAGCTCCCCGGCGTTGTACGCGGTGCGCTGCCGGTGCCACCAGCCCCCCAGCCGGAGGCCCTCGGTGGTGACCCAGCCCTGCGGGATGTCGACGGTTCCGCGGGCATCCTTGTAGGCGCAGGCCGCACCGTAGTACTCCTCCCACGAGCTCGTCGCCGCCCGGACCGTCTGGACGGTGATTGCGCTGGCGAATCCGGGCGGCACCGGGACTCCGGTGATCCGCAGCCAGTCCGGAAGACCCAGGTCCTGGCCGTCATCGGTCTCGGTCTCGGCCTGGTCCTCGTCGCGGCCCTGACGGGCGCCGAGGGCCCGCCGCATCTGGATGAGTCGCCGGCTCAGTCCGTCGTCGTGTGCGGACAGCGCCCGCACCACCTCCCAGACCGGGGCGAACGACGACGTGCTCAGCGCGGCTTCCGGGTCCTCGCCCGGCTTGAGCAGGACGGGCACGATCACCGTGGCGGTCTTGGGTCCGGGGTGCCTGCCGCGGCGCAACGCGCGGCCGACCGCCTGAATACAGTCGATGGCCGACCCGCGGCTGTCGATGAAGGCGATCGAGTCCACGGACGGCACGTCGATTCCCTCGCCGAGCACTCGCGCGTTCGTGATCACGACCAGAGAGTCGTCCTCGGAGCGGAGGCGGGCGAGGACCTTCTGACGGTCGGCGAGGGACTGTTCACCGTGGACATGGCCGACCGAGAGGTCCAGGGGACGGACCGGCGGTTCCAGATGCTCGACGGCGTGCGGAAGCGTTGCTTCGAACCAGTGCGCGGAGTCGACACGGTTGTGAAAGGTGAGCAGTCTGCGCAACCCGTACTCGTGTGCCGCGCGCAGAATGGCAATCTGAGTGGCGAGCACGGCAGGCGACAGCGCGGAGTCGCCGCTCTGGTAGAAGTCGCCCTTCGGGCTGCTGGCCGCAGCGCGGATCTGCTCATCGGTCACGACGGGTACGACGATGCGGTACCCGGCCAGCAGTCCCAGGGACATGGCGCGCGAGAAGCCCAGGCGGAATGCGACTTCGCCGTAGATCTTCTCGTTGTCCATGCTGACGGTGTCGTCCCCCGCCCCGGTGACGGTTCTCGGCGTGGCGGTCATGTACAGGCGGTATGTACTTGGGTAGAGTCCGTTGTGGTGTACCTCGGCCGCCGCCTTGGCAGCCGGGCCGGCGGTGCGGTGCGCCTCGTCCGGAATGATCAGGTCCCACATGGGAAGCCTGAACGAGTCGTGAGATTCGGCGATTACGGGCAGGCTTGCGTAGGTGGCCACGACTGTGACCCGCCCCGGAACGGTGGTCAATCGGGCGAGGTCTTCGGCGCTGGTCGTCACCGCCGCACCCTGTGCGTTCATCTGGGGTCTGTGCTCGCGCAGGACGTCTTTGTCCGAACACACGGCCACGACCTGGCCCATCCCCGAGTCGCCGAGGACCTCCTGCCACTCCCTGAGCGTTTGAGTGATCAGCTCCAGGAACGGCACGACGACCAGGACCCGGGCGACTTTGGACCGCTCGGCCAGAGCACGGACAGTCGCAGCAGCGGTCCGGGTTTTTCCGGTGCCGCACGCCATTACCGCCGTGGCGCGCTCGTTCGTCTCGAACGCAGTCACCAGGGCGCTGACAGCCTCCTGCTGGTGAGGCCATAGATCAGGCTGCAAGGACGTAGGCATTTTTCCTCGATCATGAAAGACAGGTGCGACAGGGGCGCAACCAACCGTCTCGAAGGACTGCATGTGGTGAATGGGGACGAAGAGCGCGCCGCGCGTGCGTATGGCCGGCGGCGTGGACCCGGGCGCGGAGGGATCTCACGGGGTGTTCCGCGCCCGGGCGTTCAGGTGGCCGTCGCGGCCGGATTGCTGCCGAGGCCGGTGCGTTGTCCAGGCCGATGCGCTCCTGGCCGTGAAGGACCGGTGCCGCAGGAGATGCCGCGTCCGCCGATGAGAGGGCGGGGCACCACCTGCCGGGCAAGCTTCACGCTCGGGCCGGAAGCTGGTGCAGCCGCTCCGCCGACTGTGCATGCCGGGCGAGCGCAGCGTACACAGTCATGAACGAACGGTGAGCGAAAAGGTAGTCGTGGTCGCTCACCTCGGTACTGAGTCCCGCGAAGTTCTCGGTCGCCTGTTCTGCGCTGGACACTCCGGCCAGCACGATCGAGTCGGGACAGCTCCTGAGGGCGTAGTGCAGGGCGATGCGTGCGAGTGTCTGCGGATCGGCACCGAAGCGTTCACGCAGGCCGTCGAGACCGCGGTCGATGAGCCCGCGGATCGAGGGGGAGTACTGGGAGCGGACATCCCCAGATGCGAAGGCCGAGTCGGGACCGTACTTTCCGGTGAGCAGTCCGTGCAGGAGCGGCTCGTGGACCATGGTGGCCGCGCCGTGTCGGCGAGCGAACGCGAAGACGCTCTCGGCGCCGGCCGCGGCAGCGCCGGAGGACGGTTCGGGCGGGAAGGCCGCGGTGCTGAGGACCTGAGGACCGAGTTGCTCGACGAGGAAGTCATGCCGCATCCGGCATCCCCGACGACCGACGCGCGGGCCGGAAGCGGGGGGATCTGCCACCAGGATGGCGGGCACGGTCATGCCGAGCGCAGTGACGTCGCCGGAGTCGCGCAGAGCCTGCAGCGTGTCACGCGCTTCATCGAGGTAGCGGTCCTCGGGCCCGAAGTCCGTGTGCGCGAGGACCAGCACATCGACCCGCCGCGCGCCGAAGTTCTCCTGGGCCTGCTCGACCTGGCGGAAGAGATTCAGAGCGCTGTAGGGGTGCTCGCCGGTGCCCTTGTAGTTGCCGATGGTGCTCGTGATGCGCACGCTCTCGCGCGGCACCTGGGCGAGCATCCTCCCCAGGACCCTCTGCGAGTGCCCCAGTCCGTAGACGTCCGAGGCGTCGAACACGGTCGCGCCCAGGGCGTGGGCGCGCAGCAGCGTGTCGACCGCGCTGCCGCTGTCCGCCACCTCTGCCCAGCCGACTGGACGGTTCTGGTTGGTCGCCGGTCCGCCGATGGGCCGGCAGCCTACACCCAGTGGGTGCTCGGTCCTTTCGGTGATCAGGCGCCGAGGGGCCAGATAGGAAGCGGTCACGGCTCACTCTCTTCGCGAGGATTCAGGGCGCCGCTTCGGCCGGCTCTTCGGGCTCGGGCGCGTCGGGGCGAAAGAAGGTGGAGGGCGGCGGCGGTGCTGCCGGCCTAGCCCCTCCACCGTGACACTCGTCCAGCGCCCGCGTCCAGGAGACAGGTGCGTCACGACGGTGGTCACTTTTTCCGAGCACACCCTCCAGCGACCCCTCGATTTACGATTCTTGCGCCTATTTGTCCTACCTGGATTTCGGAGTGAAGAAGAGAAAGTGACCACTGAGATGACACACCCACACCCTGGCGTACCCGCCCAGGGGAGCGGCAGGGTGGTGATCGTTCCGAACTGGCCCGTCTGGGCTCGGACTTGGCACTTACGCACCGCACCACCCCGCACGCTTCTCAGGCGAGTTCCGGATGAACCCGAATAGTCGCCTGCCACCATCCGCCGCTTCCCCGGCTGCCGGGCATCGCTCCAGAGGTGACCCTGACAGCACCTCATGGCATCCGGGGAGGCGGCCTCGATCCCGAGGACCTGGACCTGACCGTGATTGCGATATACGAAGTGGCCTTCGCGGGCTTGGGCGCCACGGCTGTGGGCGGTGTCGCTGCCGCGGCGCTTATGGCCCGATCACGCCAGACCCTTACGCGCAGTCTCGCCCGGGCCCAGGCAGCGGCCGCAGACGCGGAACGGCAGCGGGAGGCGGTGCTGAAGCACCTTCGACAGCGGGACGAGGCGCTGAAGCACCTTGTGGGCGCGCGGCTGCCCAGCCTGGCGCTGCATCTGCGCAGCGACCACTACCCTGTCCCGGGCCTGAAGGACACCAGCCTGTCCGGCACGGAGTTCGCGGCCCTGCTCGACGCCGTCCAGAGGTGGGTCTCGGAGGCGGTGCTCGACGAGCGGCAGCGGGTGAACGCGGCGGCCAGCGCGGCCTTGCGTGGCGCCTTCATGGAGATCCAGGCGAAGGCGTACCGGCTGCAGACCGATCTCACCGATCTGCAGCATTCGTGCGAGGACGAGAAGACCCTCAAGGACTACTTCCGCCTCGACCACCTCAACGAGCAGCTGGTGCGACTGGTCCAGAAGGGAGCGATCGTCGCCGGCCTCTGGCCCGGCCTCGTCCGCCCCAACAGCCATCTCCCCGACCTCGTCACCGCGGCGACCGCCCGCCTGGCAGGCTTCGAGCGCGTCAGCGTCCATTCCAAGCTGCGCACCGACACGGTCGGTGTTGTCGGCCGGGCCGCGGAGCCGGTCGCGGTGGCCTGCACGGAGCTGCTGGCGAACGCCCTGGAGTTCTCGCGCGCGGACCTCTCGGTCGAGGTCACCCTGCTGCCCACCGACAACGGCGCGGTGTGCATCCAGATCGACGACGCCGGCAAGGGAATGACTGCCGAGGAGGACGGACGCGCGGCACAGCTGCTTGCCGGAGGGAAGCAGGTCCTGCTGACCGAACTGGGTGACCCTCCCGCCCTCGGCTTCGCGGCCGTCGGCCGACTTGCCTTCGAACACGGCTTCGGCGTCACCGTTGACCAGACCTCCCCGTACTCGGGCGTCCGCGCGATCATTACCATCCCGCCTGCTCTGGTCGCCGAGATCAACCCCCGCACGAATCCCCTCTCCGCCATGTCCCCCCTGCCGGCCCCCGCCCCTCGTGCTCCCCGCAGAGCCGTTTCCTCCGAGCAAGACGGGACTGCCGGCCCGGACAGCGATGCCTTGCCCCAGCGCCGGCGTCACCGCCGCAGGGCTTCCGGCCCGGACGAGCGAACGGCACCCGTGGGGCGCCCGCCCGAGCCGGGGCAAGCCCGCACGATCTGGGACGACTTCGAACAGGGGATGGCCGCCGGGCGATCCGGAGCCCCTTTTGACACCATCCGAAATGAGGACCGAGCATGAGCAGCTCCACCCTGGCCGCGCACGTCAAGGATCCCTCCTGGGTCCTCAACCCGATCACCGAGATCAGCGGTGTGCGCCTCGCACTGATCATCTCCTCCGACGGAATCCTCATGGGCGCGTCCGCACCCGCGGGCACCACGGGCTTGGACGACCGCGACAGGAGGGACATGATCGACCGCGTATGCGCAGCGGTCTCGGCCCTCCACGGTGCGAGCCGTGCCGCCGCGGTGGAGGCCCTCGGCGCGGACACAAGGACGCCCGTCTCGACCATCACCGTGCAGCTCGACGCCGAACCCGGGGCGCAGGACGGCACCAGCGTCGGCACTCTCATGGTCATGCCCGTCGGCGGAGGTTCGAACGCCAACATCGCTGCCGCGTTCGGCGCGATGACCCCGATGGGCGTCATCGCGCAGACCATGGCCACGCAGGCGAAGAAGCTCGGTGAGGTTATGAGCGTTTCGTCGCGAACCAGCGGCCCCACCTCATGACCCGAGGCCGGGAACCCAGGCTCGTCCCGAGCTACCTGGCACCCGGGAGCAGCACCAGAAGCGCGCCCACCCGCAACTCCCTGCAAGCCCTCACTGTGCTCATCAGCACCCGCCTGCCGGCCTCACCCCATCACACCCCGGCACACCAGCGGCTGCTGGACCTGATCGCCAAGGGGTCGCTGACCGTCGCGGAATCCGCTGGCTACCTGCGGCTTCCGATGGGCGTCTGCAAGATCCTCGCCTCCCAGGCCGTCGACGACGGCTGCCTGATGGCCCGAGCACCCCTCCCGGGACTTCCCGACGGCATTCGCACACCCGGGGCCGAGTCGCCCACCATCTCTCTCCTGGAAAGGGTCCGCGATGGTCTCGAAGCCCTCCGGTAGCGCGTCGTCACCGGTGTATCTGCCCCGGGAGGACTTCGACCTGGTGAAGATCGTCGTCGTCGGGCCGTTCGGGATCGGCAAGACCACGGCCGTCGGGGCCGTGTCCGAGATCGGCACCCTGCACACGGAAGAGCCGATGACGCAGGCCGCAGAGGCCCTGGACGACCTGGTCGTGGACGGCAAGACCACGACCACGGTCGCCCTCGACTTCGGCCGCATCACGCTTCACGCCGCCCGCATCGTTCTTTACCTGTTCGGCACACCCGGCCAGGAGCGGTTCAAGGTCCTCTGGGACGACATCACCGAAGGGGCCCTCGGGGCCCTGGTCCTCGTCGACACCCGCAGGCTCGCCGCCTCCTTCGAGGTGATGGACCTCGTCGAGAAGGCCGGGCTGGACTACGTCGTCGCACTCAACCAGTTCCCGGACACGCCTGCGCACGACCTCGGTCTCGTGCGCAGCAAGCTCGACCTGGAAGCCCACACCCCCCTCGTCACCTGCGACGCACGGGACCGCACGTCGGTACTGGGCGCGCTCAGAACACTGACCGACCACCTCATTTCGCGCGCCGGAGCCCAGCCCTCATGACAACCGCCTCCCAACTGAACGCTGTTGCGCTCTACACCGCCGAGCACGCCGCCGACCCCCAGCGCAGCTTCGCCCGCCTGCGTCAGCAGGGCCCCGTAGGCCTCGCCGAGATCGACCACGGCGTCTATGCCTGGGTGGTCACCGACTACCGGGCGGCCCTGGACCTCCTCCGTGACCGGACCGGGCTGTGGACCAAGGACACCCGCGGCTGGATGGAGCGCGTTCCCGACGACAGCCCGGTCAAGCCGATGATCCAGTGGCGCCCCAGCTCGTTCTTCGCGGACGGCGAGGAACACGCGCACCTGCGCCGGGTCATCACCGACAGCTTCGCCCTCCTCGACCCCCGGCACGTGCGGGACACGACGCTGCGGCACGCCGACACGCTCCTGGCCGAGTTCTCCCACGCCGGCCGCGCCGACCTCGTCGGCCAGTACGCCCGGCGACTGCCGCTGTTGGTGCTCAACTCCCTGTTCGGGATGCCCGACACGGCCGCCGCCCAGCTCATCGGCGCGGTCGAGGCGGTGACGAGCACGGACCTCATCAGCAAGGCACAGGGCGAGGAGTCCCTCACCGCCTACCTCGGCACCGCCTACCAGGCGAAGGCCGCCCAGCGGGGCCAGGACCTCACCTCGTGGTTCATCGACCACCCCAACGGACTGTCCGCCGACGGGGTGATCAACCAGATCCTGATCACCCAGGGCGCCGCCTGGGAGACGCTGGCCGGACTCATCGCCAACACCGCCGCCCGCATACTCTCCGACGAGCGCTACCGCGGCACTCTGACGACCGGCAATCTGCCCATCGGGCATGCCATCGACGACGTGCTGTGGCAGGACCCGCCCCTGGCGATGTACAGCCTCCACCGACCGCGCCAGCCCGTGCGCTTCCACGGACGCGACATCAACCCGGGTGAACCGGTCTTCGTCGCCTACGCCGCGATCAACACCTGCCCCTACACGGGCCAGAGCGATGAAGGGTTCCGGTCGGACCGCAAGGCTCACCTCGCGTTCGCCGCCGGCCCGCACGAGTGCCCCGCGCAGTCCGTCGCCCTGGCCGTCGTGGCTGCCGCGATCGAGCGGCTCACCGCCACCCTCCCGGACATCGAACTCGACGTACCGGCCGAGCAGCTGACGTACCGCCCCGACGCCATCTACCGCATTCCCAAGGCGCTGCCCTGCCATTTCACGCCCCTCGCGCCGGCACAGAGCACTCCGGCCCGCCGAGCGCACTCTCAGCCGGGGCAACCCGTCGCCGGGCGGTAGCCGACCGCCGAACGTCCGAGCTGAACCCGCCACCCCCGCACCCTCCGCACCACGCAAGGAGCAGAGCCGCGCCACGAGCAAGCCCGGCCCGGCCACGTTGACCTGCCCGTCACAGCCACCCACCCGGGTCCGCTCTGAAGACGAAGGAGACCCCCATGACGGTCCTCGACCAAACCGCCAGACGCCAGCCGATACCATCAGCCGCCCTCCTGCTGGACGCGGCCGCCCTGCGGGACGAAGTCGGCACGGTCCTCACCGACTTCCTCGCCCAGAGGGCACGGACCGCACCCGGTCCGGAGACGACTTTGCTGTTCACGACGCTGAGCGCTCTCCTGGCCGGTGGCAAGCGCCTGCGGGCGCACCTGTGTCTCGCGGGCTGGAAAGCCGGCGGGGGGTGCGGCGACCGGGCCCTGGTTCTGCGGGTGGCTGCCTCCCTGGAGCTCTTCCACGCCTCCGCCCTGATCCACGACGATGTGATGGACGGCAGCGACCTGCGCCGCGGCCGCCCCACGGCGCACCGCGCGCTCGAAGCGGCGTTTCTCGCCGACGGGGTCCAGCCCCCCCGGGCCGAGGCTCACGGCCAGGCCGCCGCTCTCCTGCTGGGCGACCTTGCCCTGACACAGTCGGACGACCTCCTGCGCACCGGGCCCGGCACCGAGGCGCTGGCGCGGATCCAGCCCCTGCTGGAGACCATGCGACACCAGCTCGCCTACGGCCAGTACCTCGACCTGGTGGCGGCCGGCCGGCCCTGCGACGACGTCGAGGCCGCGCTGCGGATCGTGCGCTACAAGACCGCCTCCTACACCATGGAGTGGCCCCTGCGCATAGGCGCGGCGCTCGCCGGAGCCGGTCCCGAAGTGCACACCGTGTGCAGCGAGTTCGCCATCCCACTGGGGGAGGCGTTCCAACTGCGCGACGACCTCCTCGGCGTGTTCGGTGATCCGTCCAGGACCGGCAAGCCGGTGGGGGACGACATCCGGGCGGGCAAGGCCACCGTGCTGATGGCGCTCGCCCTGCAATCGGCCACCGCCCCCGACCGCCGACTGCTGCGCGAAGCGGTAGCAGCCCCGGACCTGACGAACGACGGTGTCCGGCGCGTGCGTGAGGCAATCGAGCGATCCGGCGCACGCCGGCAGGTCGAGACGATGATCGCGGCACGGCGCCATGAGGCACTGACCGCGCTCGACGGGGCCCCGCTTCCCCTTCCTGCCGCGGAGGCCCTGCGAAAGATCGCCGACATGGCCACGGTGCGCCAGTCGTGACCGGCACCCAGGCAAACACCGTTGCCCGACCCCAGCCGCATCGAAGGTTCGACTCCCAAGCCGTGCGCCTGATGGCCGACATCGACGCCGACCCGTGGGGCAGCGTGGATGCGTCGGTGTACGAGACGGCCCGCGTCGTCTCCCTGGCGCCGGACCTCGACGGGCACACCGCCCGCCTCGGATGGCTGCTGGACCAGCAATCACCGGACAGCACCTGGGGCGAAGGCCCGGCACCCTACCGGCTGCTTCCGACCCTCAGTGCCGTCGAAGCCCTCCTGGTAGCCATCGCCCGCAAGGAGGCCGCCACCATCCCGGCCCGGAACCGGCTCGCGGCAGCCGCGGCCGGAGGCCTCGCCGCGCTGCGCACCCTGCCGGCCGAGGGGCCGTGGCCGGACACGGCAGCCATCGAAGTCCTCGTCCCCAGCCTCGTCGCCCGCATCAACCATCTCCTGGACCGGCCCGTGATGGGTGGGCTGCCCCACCTGGGCGCGCACTCACGCGGGGCGCGCCCCAGCGTGCCGCCCGGATTCCGCTCCGCGCGGCACGAGGAAATCGCTCAGCGGTGCCGCACCGGTCTCCCGGTCAAGCTCCACCACACCTTCGAGGGCGTCGCCTGGCATCTGCCCGGCGATGCGGTCCCCGCCCCGGACGGTCTGCTCGGCAGCTCACCGGCGGCCACGGCCGCATGGCTCGCCTCCCAGACCGACCCGGCGCAATGCGAACAGGCGAGGGCGGCGCTGTCGGCCACGGCCCGACGCTACGACGGGCTTCTCCCGGAGGCCGCCCCCATCCGCACCGTCGAGCGCCTGTGGACAGCCGCCGCCCTCGCCCGCCCTGGTCTGCCGCCCGCCGGCCGGGCCACAGCCCAGGCATGGGCACACGACATCTACGACCCGGCCGGAGTCCGCGGCGCGCCGGGGCTCCTGCCCGACGTCGACGACACCGCGATGGCCGTGCAGGTGGCCGCCGTCACCGGCGCGGCCTGTGACCCGGCACCGCTCGCCGCGTTCTGGGCCGGTACCCACTACCGGTGCTACATCGGTGAGGACACCGGATCGGTTACGGCGAACGCCCACGCCATCCAGGCCCTGGCAGCCCACCTCCGTCTGCGCCCGGCCGCAAGACCGGTCCACCACCCGCGCATGGACCTCGTGCGCGACTGGCTGGTGGGGCAGCAGACCGACGGGGTCTGGACGGACAAGTGGCACGCCTCCCCGTACTACGCCACCGAGCGATGCGTCCGGGCCCTCCTCGACCACGACGGACCGGGCACCCGCCACGCCGTCCGGGCCGCCGTCGACCGGGTCCTGGACGGCCAGCACCCTGATGGGACCTGGGGCATCTGGGGCGGCACGGCGGAGGAAACCGCCTACGCGGTGAAGATCCTCCTCGCCGACCCCGCCTCCTGCGGCCGGCCGGGCCGGGACTCGGCGCTCCGGCGCGCCGCGCAGGCCCTCGACGAGTGGGGCACTCGGAGCCCGTTGCCGGCGCTGTGGCACGACAAGACGCTGTATGCCCCCGCCGCGATGATCCGGGCCGAGGTCCTGGCGGCCCGCGAACTGCTGACACAGCATCTTGAAGGGGCGGCCCTGTGACGTCCGACCACCGTCTCGCGCCGATCGCTCCGGGCCGGCGCCCGCTCATCGGGCACGCGCCGGCGATGCTGCGCGACCGGCTCGCCTTCCTGCAGCACTTGCGCACCCACGGCCCCATTGTCCGGATCGCGCTCGGAACGAAGTCCGTGACCGTGGTCAACTCGCCCGAGCTGATCCACCAGATGCTCACGGCCCGGTCCAACGCCTTCACCAAGGGACTCCTCTTCGAGAAGCTGAAGCTCTTCGGGAACGACGCCCTTCCTGTCGCGGACGGGCCCGGGCACCTCACGCGCCGCCGGCTGATGCAGCCCGCCTTCCACCGCGAGCAGGTCACCGGCTACGTCCGGACCATGCGCGACACCGCCACCTCAGCCATCGGTGCCTGGTGCGAGGGAGACGACCTGGATCTGAAGACCGAGATGCAGCTGATCGCCCAGAACATCGTCATGAGCACCGCGTTCTCCACCACCCCCGGGCCCCGCGCCGCCCACGCGATCCTCACCAGCGTGGACACCCTCTTCAAGGCGGCCCTCAGGCGCGCCCTGCTGCCCGTCCCGTTCCTGGACCGGCTCCCCACCCGATACAACCGGCGGCTCGCCCGCGCCAGCAGCACTCTGCACCACGTGGTCGACGGCATCATCACCGACCACCGCGCACGACCCGACGACTACAACGACGTCGTCTCGCTGCTCCTGGACGCCCGGGACGAGACCGGCGCCCCGCTCCCGGACGACGACATCCTGTCCGAAGTCACCGGCCTGCTCGCCGCCGGATCCGAAACCGCGGCCGTCGTCATGGCCTGGCTCTTCCACGAGCTGAGCCGCCACCCCCACCTGGAGGCACGACTCCACACCGAAGTCGACACCGTCCTGGCCGGAGGGGAACTCACCGCCGACCACCTGCCCCAGTTGACGTTCACCCGCGCCCTCGTCCAGGAGACCCTCCGCCTGTACAGCCCCGGCTGGCTGGTGACCCGGCAGGCCACCGAAACGGTCCGGCTCGGCGACTACACCCTCCCCGCCGGCACCGACGTCGTCTGGAGCCCCTACACCCTGCACCGAGACCCCGGCCTGTACCCCGATCCCCTGAAGTTCGACCCCGACCGCTGGCTGCCGAACCGCCTCCAGCTGCCCAAGAACGCCTTCATCCCCTTCGGCGCCGGCAAACGCCAATGCATCGGCGACGCCTTCGCATGGACCGAGATGACCGTCGTCACAGCCCTCATCGCCTCCCGCTGGCACCTGCGCCCAGCCCCCGGAACCCGGCCCGTGCCGGTCGGCGCGATCACGGTCCACCCCTCCGCCCTGCGGATGAATCCCGAAGCCCGCCGCGCCGACGGCGCCCGGGAGGCGGCATGAACATCCGCAGCACCGCAGCCGTGCCGCTCCCCATGCCGGATCTCGGTGCCGCCTTCCCCGGCCCGTTCCCGGCCAGCCCCCACGCCACCGCCATGGAGGACCGCCTCCGGCACTGGGCCACCGAACAGAAACTCCCCGTCCCGACGAACGAACTCCGCACCCTGTGCGCCATCACCAGCCAGGGCATCGCCCGCGCTCTTCCCACCGCCGGACTCGACAGCCTGCAGCTTGCCGCCGACCTCTTCCTGTGGCTCGTGGCCTTCGACGACACCCACGGTGAGCTGGCCGCCGCAGTCGACCCCACCGCCCTGGCCGCCCACGTCAACGAACTGACCGCAGTCCTGGCCGGCAACACCCCCACGACACCGGCACCGGCACGTCCGTTCACGACAGCACTGCGCGATCTCCTCGACCGCATCACGGTCCGTGCCACGCCCAGCCAGTACCTCACCCTCACCGGACACCTGCACGGCAGCCTCCTCGGCCTCCTCTGGGAAGCCCACCACCTGAACGACCCCAGCCGCGTCACCTTGCGCACCTACCACATGATGCGGCCCCTCACCGTGTTCGCCCGCACCCTCACCGCCATCGCACCGATCGCCCTCTCCTACGAACTGCCCGAACGGGCGGACGCCATGGGCGCGGTGGAGAGAGCGGAGTCAGAAACCGCAGTCCTGGCCGGATGGGTCAACGACCTCGCCTCCTACCACCGGGAGGCGAGCCGGAGCACCGTGCCCCCGCTGAGCCTGCCCACACTCCTGATGCACGAGCACCACCTTGAGCTGCCCGAAGCATTCACGACCGCCGCCGGGATGTGCGAACGGCAAGCCGTACGCATCCGCGCCCACCTCGACGAGCTGTCCACCGGCGACCCCGGGCCGCTCACGCGCCACGCCCAGGCCCTGGAACACATCGTCCACGCGTTCATCTGGCACATCCGCCACGACCGCTACACCACCCCGTGACCCCGACCGGGGCACTCACCCACCACGGAAGGCACCTCCCATGTCCGAGAAGATCCACACCGCACCTGCGCCCGTCCAGCTCACCCCGGCCGAGAAGCGGGCAGCCGAACACCTGGTCGCCGGATCGTCGAACGCCGAGGGCGCACAGGCCCTGAGCATCAGCACCACGACGTTCACCAGCCACATCGCCGCCATCGGCCAGAAGTTCGCCCTCACCGGCCACCGCAGCCGGCCCGCTCGCGCCCACGCCGTCCTGGCCAGCAGACAGGTACCCCCGCCACCGGCTCCCGAGCACATGCCCCACTTCACCGAGCGGGAACTGCGGCTGCTGCGCGCGCTCGCCGAGCGCCCGGAGACCTACGACATAGCCACGCAGGCAGGGGTCGCCGCGGCCGATGTCCGCCCGCTGATCGCCGACCTCGTCGCCAAGGCCGGCGCCGCCAACGACACGCACCTGGTCGCCCTCGGCCACGCCTGGGGACTGCTCGGCACCAGCCCGACGGGAAGCGGACGTTCCGCGACGAACGCCAAGACGCGGCCCGCGTCGCCGGCGCTCCGCGTACCGGCACCCTCCGGAACGGGGTTTGCCAGCTCCACCGCCTGACCGATCTCCGCCGACCACCTTATCCACGAACGGACCCCGCCCCGCGTCAGTGCCCGGGCGAGGGACGGCCTCAGCTCGCGGACCGGGCGGTCGCTGGGGACGACGCGATATCTACGACGGCGGGGAGGGGGCGAAGGTGAGTGTGGGGACTCCGTGCGGCCCGCACTCGGGGCGCAGCATCGTCGGCGCGACGACCTCCTGCAGCATCATCTCCTGGATGAACTGGACCTTTGCCCAGAGGAGGTGGGAGACGCTGCCAGCAGCGTTGAGGTCCTTGCGTCCGACCGCGACGTGAAGGTGCGGGGCCAGGGAGTCGGTGTCCGGGCTCCAGGCGAGGGTTCCTGCCCCCACGGCCTCGACCGTTTCCAGCACGGTCTCCTCCCATACGGGTGCTTCCGGGTCCTGCAGAGGGCCGTCTGCTCCCACCAGGCCCACCTGTCGGAAGCCGCCGAGGAACATCGGGATGATCGCCTGCCGGATCTGGTGCTCTGCGCAGAAGCCGGTGAGCTCCTTGACGAAGTCGTCGCCGTCGTCGAAGGCCAGCGCGAAGGTGCGCCCCAGGGTCAGTTCGGTGGCCCGCATCAGCCTCGCCCCTGCGGGGTCGTTCCGGCGGGGGCGAAAGTCGCGCGGATCGTGTCGGTGTCGGCGCCGGCGCGCAGCAGGACCGTCAGGAGGTGGCGGGCCTTGTACGGGTCGAGGTGCCCCGCGCCGATGAGCCCGCGGGAGAGGAGGTCCTTCTCCGATCCGTCGAACCCGTACGCGCGGGTGAGGGTGGTGCCGGCTCCGGTGCGGGAGGCGAGGACGACGGGGATCTTCTGGGCCGCCTTCGCTAGAACGGGAACCCAGCTCTCGGGGACGTGGCCCACTCCGAAGCCGGCGATGACGATGCCGTCGACCTGGTCCAGCAATGTCTCCAGGAGAGCGCCGTCGTCGCCGAGGGTCGCGGTGTACAGGGCGACGCGCACCTGCCTGTCGAGGGATCCGGTCAGGGGGTGAGGCTGGTGCGCGGGGACGGCGAGAAGGCGCAGGGCGCCTTCGGCGACGATGCCGAGGGCGCCGGTGTCGGGGGCGGTGAACGCGCCGGTGCTGGTGCTGTGCGTCTTGCGGACACGGGCGGGATCGAACACCTCGTCGTTGAAGACCACGAGAACGCCCAGGTCGCGGGCATGGGGGCTGGCCGCGACGGTGACGGCGGCGAGCAGGTTGGCCGGACCGTCGGCACCGGCCAGATGCGGGGCGCGCATGGCTCCGGTGACAACGAGCGGGGCCCGCTCCGTATACAGCAGGCTCAGCAGGTAGGCGGTTTCCTCCAGGGTGTCGGTTCCCTGGGTCACGACGATGCCGTCCACGGTGCCCTCGCCGGCCATCGCCCGCAGCCGGCCCGCGAGCCGGTCGATGTCGTCCAGCGTCAGGGAAGCCCCGGGCTTGCCGGCGAAGGACAGCGTCTGGATGGCCACGTCCGTGCCGTCCAGCTGAGGTACCGCGGCGAGCAGGTCCTCCGCGCTGAGGGTGGGGCGAGCTGCTCCGTCACGGTCGGAGGGCATCATGGCGATCGTGCCGCCGAGGCCGACCACGACAACGGTGGGGCGGGTGCGGTCCTTCGTCAACGCCGTTTCCTCAGATCGCCTTGGGGGCAGGGCGGGTTGAGCCTATCGATCTGCGCCACGGCCGCCTACAGCGCGCCGAGGAACAGCAGCGTCTGGTCGAGCGCCTTCAGTGTGAGATGACGACTGCGAGGCCGCAGCATGCCACTGGCCCCGCTCTCGCCGAGTGCCCGGCACCGGCCGGTCAGCCATGCCCAGTCCAGCTCCAAGTACTCGGCCAGAGCCCGGAGCCGGGCAGCAGGGGTCGGCCCGTCGATGACGCTGTGGGCCTGGGCGTGCGCAATCGCCGCCCGGTAGGGGACGACATCCTTTGCGGCGCTCGTTGTGGCGACACGCCACACGGAGTCCTCGCGTACCCAGTTGGCCAGGATGGCCCGGTTCCCGGCCAGGACAAAGCCCTCGGTCCGGGAGTAGGCCGGGTCGCTGGTGATCCACACCTTGATCCGGTACATCTCCATCATCGCGACGGTGAGGAGCAGCAGAATCCGCTCGTAGGGCTCGGTGCTGTGTACGGCCTGCTCCGGGACGCAGAAGGCGCGCCCCAGCGGGCTGTCGGCCCCGGCGAAGCGGCTGGCCACGGCCCGGAGGTATTCGTGCTTGTGGCGGAAGACGAGCCAGGGCGCGCACTCGGCGCCGGTGGCCTCCCGGGTCCAGAACGCGGGGACGGCGGGCAGTTCGTCGAGGCGCCGGGTGATGTACTGGGCGCACAGGCTGGAGCCGAGCCACGCGGCACCGACCGGGGAGAGCTCCGGCATGTCCGACCTCGGCGGTGCCGAGTCGCCGGATTTGACGTAGTAGCCCAGTTCCTCGGCCCGGTCGGACAGCGGCAGGTCGTCGGCGAGCATGCCGTCGTCCAGGACATACAGCGCCTGCGCGAGGGAGAAGGTCAGATCGTCCAGCTGGTAGGCGGCAGGGATGCGAGGAGCCCGGCCGGCGGTGAGCTGACGGCGGGCGTGGGCGGCATCCAGCAGATACAGGCCTGTTCCGCCCGCGGCGCCGAGGGAAGCCAGAAGGGCACCTCGGCGTGAGGACCGCACGAAGGAGTCCAGGTGCTGCATGTCGGCATCCCTGAGCGTGACGTGATCGCCGTCGGGCGCGGCCTCGTACAGCTGCAGGCCGATGGCCGTACCGTCGAAGTGGCGGCCGCCGGAAATCTCCCACGTGCCGATGACGCCGGTGCTCGGCTCCCCCGGCACGTACCGGGAGGCGTCCCAGGTGTAGTCCAGGGCCCTCGTTGCGGCGGTGAGGGTGCTCGGGTCCAGGATGCCCGGCCGTACGATCTCCCTCCGGGGTGCGGGTCTGGCCAGCTCACCTGCGCTCCTGCGGAAATACCACTCCAGGATGCGGGCCGTGTCGCCCTTGGTGGTGTGGGCACCGGAAAGCCATCGCTGGTAGCTGGATCGCGACACCCGGACCTGGGCGAGCCTCGGGAGTTCTAACCCCTGTGCTGCCTCGTCGGCCATGCGTGCCCACAAAACCTGGAACCTTGCCCATGTTGTGCAGTCCAGGCCGGGCGTGGTCTCCAGGAGGTGCTGCAGGAGGGTGCGGGTCGGCGGGTGTGTCATTCCGGATTCCTTGACGGCCACGGAGGTCTGGAGATCGGTCATGAGGCATCCGTTCCAGGCACGGCCGCCGGAGGGATCTGCGCAGTAGCGGGCCGTGCCCGGGTGCCGGCGCCGGACTGAGAGCCGGGCACGGCTCTGGCCACCTGCCTCGACCGCGCCTTGCTGGTGACGAATACGCGACCGGTGGCCCGAACTTCCACCAGTCCCCTCGCGTCCAGATCGGTGAGCGCCAGGTCGATGTGCTCGCGGGGGACCTGCAGTTGTCTCTCCAGCGCGCCCGGGCTGATGCGAACGGCCGGGGCGAGCTGCCCCGCCTGGATCATCCATTCGATTTGATCGGCCACCCAGCCGACGGAGGGGCACGGCGGCAGAGTCTCCACAAGCGCCCGAAGCATCGCCCGGGCCGTGCCGGCCAGGACGCAGATGGAGGCCGAGTCGGTCTTGATGTCCGAGGGCGCGGGAAGCGCAAGGGCCGAGATCCAGGCATTCCAGCGGGCCCGGTCCGCAGGCGAATCGGAGCCGTCACACCGGGACCGAGCCAGCTCAAGCCACGGCCCGACCGTGCTGTGGATGCGGTGGTGCGCCCCCTCACCGACGCCGGGTGTCCACGTGCCGCGCCCGACGGCCACGCGCAGCAGTCTGATGTCCCGCATCAGGACGTCTGCCGTATGAGCGACGTCGGGATCCACCGGGTGGAGGGAAGGGGAGGGGGGCATGGCTTCTCCGGGATCAAGGGCGAGGGGCACTGGGGCAAGGAGGCAGAACGTCGTCGGCGGATGGTGCTGGAGCGAGTGGGGGAGTGGTGGCGCCGCCCCTGCGCGCTCGGGACCGCCGCCATCCTGTGCCGGCGGAGAGCGGTGCCAGGCCCGTCCCGGCCGGGTACGGACCCGACGCATCACCATGGTTCCCGCGCGATCAGCGAGTCCGGACCTGCCGCGACGGGGACGGCCGCCAGCGCGCGCAGCGCCGCGATGTGGGAGAAGGCCTGCGGGAAATTCCCGAGCTGCTGCTCGGCGTGCGGATCCCACTCCTCCGAGAGCAGCCCGACGTCATTGCGGGCACGGAGCAGGGCGGCAACAAGCAGATCAGCCTCTCCGGTCCGCCCTATGTGCCGCAGGGCGGTGATCAGCCAGCCGAGCCCGATCAGGAAGGTTCCCTCGTGGCCCGTCAGGCCGTCGACGCCAGGCTCGTCGCCGCCGGTGCGGTAGCGCAGCAGGTAGCCGCCCTTGATGGACAGCTCCCGCTGGACCGCCTCGACGGTGCCCATGACCCGCTTGTCGTCGGCCGGCAGGAATCCGGACAGCAAGGCGTGCAGGAGTGAGGCGTCCAACTCCCCGGAGCCGTAGTACTGCGTGAAGGTATTGCGCTGCGGGTCGTAGCCCCTGGCGCAGACCTTCCGGTGGATCTCATCGCGCAGAACCGTCCAGCGCCCCAACGGGCCCTTCATGCTTCCGGCCTTGATGAGCCGGACAGCACGGTCGAGGGCCGCCCAGGCCATCACCTTGGAATGGACGAAGTGACGGCGCGGTCCGCGGATCTCCCAGATCCCCTCGTCCGGCTCCTGCCACAACTTCTCCACGCACCGGACGAGCCCGCTGACCAGCGGCGCCACCGCCGGCGCCAAGTCCGCAAAACGCTCCTGCGCCGCGAACAGGGCGCAGACGACCTCACCGAACACGTCGAGCTGGAGCTGTCCTGCCGCGCCGTTGCCGATCCGCACAGGACGGGATCCGGCATGACCGGGCAGCCAGGGGAGCTCCTGTTCCGTGAGATCTCTCTCGCCGCCGACCCCGTACATGATCTGCAGGTTGTCGAAGTCGCCGCCGATGACGGTCGTGAGCCAGCCGATCCAGTCCTGCACCTCCTGCCGGTAGCCGAACTCCGTCAGGGCCTCGGCGGCGAACGCGGAGTCCCGCAACCAGCAGTACACGTAGGACCAGTTGCGCGTGCCGCCGATCTCCTCGGGCAGCGAAACGCTGGGGGCCGCCACCATCGCGCCGGTCGGCTCGTAGGTGAGTGCCTTCAGCACGATCAGCGAACGGATGACGTCCTCGCGACGGGAACCGGTGTACGTGCAGCGCGAGGCCCAGTCCGTCCAGAACTCCGCGGTCTGCCGCAGGAGGGCGGCCGAATCGGGCACCGGCGGGGGGTTCTTGGGGCTCTTGTCCGGCTGCCACGACAAGGTGAAGGCCACCTGCTCGCCCGCGGACACGGTGAACTGCGAGAGCAGGTCGTCGCCATCGGCATGGAGAGGGACATCCGCGTCGATCCATATCCGGCCCTCGTCCAGACCGGCGCTGACCCGGGGCCCGTCGAAGACGAGGTCGGGCGACGTCCGCCCGTAGCCGGTCCGCACCCGCAGAAGCGACTGCATGACGACCCGGCCGGCAACACCCTGGACGATGCGCACCAGCTGCGCCGCTTCGCCCGTGGTGGGCATGAAGTCGATCACCGTGGCGGTGCCTTCCTCCGTGGTCCACGAGGACTCCAGGATGAGGGTGTGACCGAGATAGGTCCGCCGGCCTGCTACACGCGCCACCGTTACGGGGCCGGCCGGGCCGATGCGCCACAACCCGTGCTGTTGAGTTCCCAGGATGCTGGCGAAATGGGCCGGGGAGTCGAACCGCGGTAAGCCCATCCAGGCGACGGCGCCGTCACGGTCGACCAGAGCACCCGTGCGCATGTTGCCCAGGAAGGCATGGTCCTCGATCCGGCCAGCACGGCGGAGCGGCCGGAGGGCCGGGGAGGAACTGCGGGGCAAGGGGATGAGGTTCACGCGGCCCTCACCAGGATCGCCGGGATCGGCGTCGGGCGGTGCGGAGGGATGATCTGCCCGTCAGGGAGGAGCTCGCCGGTGTCCTCGAAGAGCAGGACGCCGTTGCACAGCAGGCTCCAACCCTGTTCGGGATGATGTACCAGACCACGTGCGGCCTCGCGGTTGGCGGCGTCGGGCGCGGGGCAGCTCGGCTTGTGATTACACATGGAAGTTCCTTGGGCTCTGAGGGTGACAGTGAGACGGCGCAGGTGTGGCGTAGTCCCTGGCCGAGAGGCGAATCCACGCAGAGGGTCCACGTCCCGTTGCACAGACCGGATCTGATGTGGCCTTCTCGGCTGGGACGCGTGGTCAGACCGGATGCATGGGCTCGGCCGAGCTGGTGGGCGTGGTCTCCGATCGTCCGAGTACGGCGTCGAGAACGATGGAGATGCATTCCTCCAACGGCCGGCAGGTGTTCACCACGACTGCTGGCTCCGGTATCGGATCCGTTCCGGCGTTGGGTGGCGGATACAGAGCGCCGGCTGCCGCTGATCTGGCCCTCGCCACGTCGTCGGGGCAGACGCACTCGACGATGTGCAGCGCGTGGCCGAGAGTTGCGGCGAAGCGGCGAAGGGACAGGGCGTCGCGGGTTCGGGTGAGGGGACGCCCGTCGAGCACGATGACTGATCCGGGCGTTGTGTCGAGGTTCCACGATGTCGCCTTCAGTACACTCTCGTAGAGCCAGTCGTTCACTTCCCGAGGAGGCACAACCAGGCTGGGGAAGAGGACTCTTTGCAGTGCGGCTGCGTCGAGAAGAAGGCCCGGAATCGCCTCCGACAAGGACCGGGCGAGCGTGGATTTCCCGGTGAAGGGAAGACCACCCACGGCGACAATCATTGCTCTCCTGCCTCTATGCGCACGTTGCGTCCCGTTCACGCCGACTGAGGCATCGGCTGCGGCGCAGAGGGCACGCGCGGGATCTCGAAGAAGGCCCACACCGCCTTCCCGCCAGCGTCTTCGTCGCAACGTCGAGACGTTGCTGTCCAGCGGTCAGACGCTGCGTTCACGAGGAGAAGTCCGCGCCCGTTGCTTGAGTTCGAGGACGGCCGGATGCGCATCTGCGGGGTGCCGCAGGAACTGTCCGCCACCATGACCCCGAGGGCGAAGCCGCGCCTCAAAGCCAGCGCGACCTCCACGGTCTCCGCCTTCGTCCGCGCCAGCCGACCGTGCACGACCGCGTTGGTGACCAGCTCGCTCACGACCAGGAGCACCCGATCGATCAGTTCGTCGTCCTTGGCCATCCCCCACCGAACGAGCTGCTGGCGAGCGAAGCGGCGCGCTGCACCGACATTCCGCTCACAGCTCTCGATCTCGACGGTGACCCGCTCTACCTCATTGCCGTAGGAGAGCACCGCCAGGAACTCCCGGCTCGACAAGGCTGTCATCGCGTTCACTTCCCGGTTCTGGCAGGCCGGGCACCGTTCCGCATGGTTCTGATGCCCTGTGCTGGATCGGCGCCCGTCACGGGCCCGCCGGAGCCAGAGGTGTCAGGTCCTCGGGCCGGCGGGCATCTTGTCGGGCTGACGTGCCCAGCAGGATTTACTGCGGGGCGGGCCCCGAGCAACCGTCACGCTTCACTGATCAGCGACCTCAAGGCCCAGGTGACGGATCAGGTAACTGATTTCCCGTTGAGGTCACTGATTTTCGGCACGGCCCCGATGACCCGTCACTACGATGTCAACATTCGGATGGGGCTCGGGAGGTACTGATGACCCGTGCAGCGCACACTCCCTCGTGTGCCAAGCAGTTACGACATGAAGCCGCCCAGCGTGGTGAGTCTCATGGCGAGATCGCCCGCACGATCCATGTTCACTGCGGGGTATCCCCTCTGCGCGCCCATCGTCTTGCGCGAGGAATGACGCTGCGGGAAGCCGCCAATCAACTGAACGACCTCAGCGCGGGACGTCACAGCGCCCCCCGGGTGGACGGCGACCAGCTCGGGCACTGGGAGAAGGGGCGACAGCCTCTCGCGGCGACAATCGAACTGCTCAGTGAGTTCTACGCTTGCGCCCCCGGGGACCTGGGGTTCCCATCCACCGGGAGCGGCCACCCGCCGCCCTCCTCCGACCTCGTCCCGGCAGGCCGCAATCTGCCGTCGAACTCCGCCGCTCCAGGGCCCTTCACCGCCGACCCGCTTGAGCAGCGCGTTGACGCCGCCCGACGCTCCGTAGACCGGACACTGGCAGCCGGCACCGTCAGCCCGAACCAGCTCGACATGCTCGACGAACAAGTGCTCTGGGCCCGAGAGCAGTACGTCTATACAGCACCCACTCCCATGATTTCGGTGCTCCTGGACCTCCTCACGGAGGTCGAGGTGCTCGCCAGCCACCGGCAGCCGGCGGCAGTCCAGGTTCGGCTGTCCGAGCTGACCTCCATGCTGGCCACGCTGATTGCTGACGCCCTCATGAAGCTCGGCCATCTGCCCCGGTCCAGGTCGTGGTATGCAACGGCAAGAAGCGCTGCGGACGACAGCGGCAACGGGGAACTCCGCGCCCGTGTCAGAGCCCAAGCCGCGATGCTCCCGTTCTACTACGGGCCCCTGGAAGCGGCAGTTCAGCTCGCTCGGGAGGCGCGGATCATCTGCCGGGGCCGGCCCAGCGCTACAGCAGCATTCGCCTCGGCTGCCGAAGCGCGCGCTCTTGCCAAACTGGGGGACAAAGAGGGAGCCGAGGCAGCGCACAGAAGGGCTGCGGCCGCATTCGAGCAGAGTGGGGCAGGCGGCCCCGCCGACAACGACGCCTTCGGCTTCCCAGAGCGGCGATTCAGGCTCTACGAGAGCGGCATCCTGACCGCGCTCGGCAAGACGAGGGAAGCACGCCTCGTCCAGGAGGCGGCACTCCGCCTCTACCCCTCGAAGACCGGCATCGACCCCGCCCTCCTCCATCTGGAGGCTGCCCTCTGCCTCGCGAAGGACCGCAGCATCGCCGAGGCCTGCCAACTAGCCGCCGGAACGTTCGTACGGATCGCGCCCGAGCACCGGACGCTGATCGTAGAGGAGCGAGCACGAGAGGTCATCGGCGCGCTCCCCGCCGGCGCAGAATCAGGGCGTGCCGCCCGCGAGTTGCGAGAGATCCTTGCGCTTCCTTCCGGCCAGATGTGACAGACGCCGTACGCGTCGGCGAGCCTGAACCCATGACACAAGCTCCACAGGCCCCCGGCGGGTACGACAAAGCGGAGATGTACCAGGTCTTGAAGGAAGGCTGCGCCATCGCGGGACTTGACCCCTCCGACGCCTCACTGCTCCGTGGGCACACCAACGCGGTCGTACTCCTCAAGAGCGAGCAGGTAGTCGTCAAGATCGCCCGCCGCGGATCACGGATTGACGAAGTAGCCCGGACGGTTCAATTCGTCCGCTGGCTCATGGCCAGCGGCTTCCCAACCGCTCCCCTGTATCCGGTTGACCAGCCCGTCGTCATTGACCGCCACGCCATCACCTTCTGGCGATACCTGCCTCAGCCGGCATATCCCGTCGACGCAGCTCAACTCGCCAAGCCCCTGCGCGCACTCCACACCCTGCCGACCCCACCCCTCTCCCTACCTGCCCATGACAATATCGCCGCGATTCGCCGGTCCCTAGCCGCAATCACATGCCTTCCCCCGGACACTCTTGCCTTCCTGAGAACGCACGCCGCACAGCTCGAACTCGACCTCGCCACAGTAGAGTTCGAGCACCCCGAAGGGGTGATTCAAGGAGACCCACAACACCGCAACGCCCTCCATGTGGAGCAAGGTGCTGCCGTGCTGTGCGACTGGGACACCGTGGCAATGGGGCACCCAGAATGGGATCTGGTCACCGTGGAGGTGCACTGCCGGCGATTTGGGTATGGAAGGCAGCACTACGGAGCCTTCGCTGATGCGTACGGTTGGGATGTCACCAGATGGTCCGGCTACCCGACCCTGGCAGCAATACGAGAGTTGCGCATGATTACGACAAATGCCCGTAAGGTTCACCACGCCCCAAGCAGCCTTGAAGAGGTTCAGCGACGAGTGGACGGTCTGCGTCGCCGCGACCTGTCCCTCAGCTGGAGCATTCTGTAATTCGGTAGCGCTTGTGGATCGAATCGGGCCCGGCCGTCCTCGGGCCGCTCCCGCAGCAGCCGAGGACACACGGACAGCACCGTCCAAGCCAGTGCCTGCCGCGCCGCGAAGCTGACTCCGGTCCGAACGTGAGTACCCAGTTCGCATCGTGCCCTTCGAACACGATCATCGGCCGATCGCGTCTGGCCCTACGCTCCCGCTCTACAGGTGGAACACTCGAACTGACAAACGCCACCCTTCGCCACCACGACCACCCGTATGGGTGAGTCGTTGCTCAAGATGTGACCGACACCGCGCATCGCAGCGCCACTCGCGAGAACCACCCGACCTCCGCCCCGGGGCGGCGACGGCTTCGGCCACCGCAGTCACCCCGCCGCCCCCACGACCAACAACAAACCCTCCCGCGCTACACTGTCAGTGCCGAGCGCCACGACAACGCACTCAACGACGACTTCACCACCATCGCCCGGCGCCTCCCCAACCTGGCCACAACCGCGCTACGCCTTGCCTGGGACGCCGACCGCCGCGCCGTCCTGATTACGGCCGTCCTCCAACTGGCCACCGGCGCAATCACCGCAACTGGCCTCTACGCGACCCGCGGCGCCCTCCACCCCCTCCTCGCCGCCGGGCCGACCGCCCAGCGCATCCAGACAGCGCTGCCCTCCCTCGTGCTGATCACCGCCGCTGCAGCCGGTCGCTCGCTGATCACCGCCACCACCCTGGCCGTCACCGCCCGCATCGGCCCGCGCGTCGACGCGATCGCCGAACTGCGCTACCTCAATGCCGCCACCCGCGTCCCGCTCGCCTCCTACGACGACCCAGCCTGGTGCGACCACAGCGAAGCCGCCAACCGGGCCTCCAAGGACGCCCACCTGATGATCGACGCCCTCACCGCCCTCACCGCGGCCCTCCTCGGCCTGCTCGCCGCCGCCGGCATCCTCACCGCCCTCCACCCCCTCCTGCTCCCCCTCCTGCTCCTCGCCGTGATTCCACGGGGCGCCGCGGCCGTCCGCGGCGCCCGCGCCGCCCATCTCGCCGAGCGGCACACCCTGGCCGACCGCCGCCTGCGCCACAACCTCATCTACTGCACCGCCGGCCGCGCCACCGCACTTGACGTGCGAGCCAACACCATGCGCACCTGGCTCCTCGGCCAGTTCACCACCGTCACCGACCGTCTCACCGCGCACGCCGCCCACATCGGCCGCACCACCGCCCGCTACCAACTCCTGGGCGACACCATGGCCGGGGGCACCGCCCTCGTCGTATACGGCGCCCTGATCGCCCTCGTGCTCGACGGCCACATCCCGGCGGCCGCAGCCGGCACCGCGTTCATCGCCGTCCAGACCTGCCGCCTCCTTCTGGGCCAACTGGTCACCGGCATCAACTCCACCTACAAGACGGGTCTCTACCTCGGCGACTGGACCACCTTCCTTGCCGACGCCGAACACCGCGCACACCTGCCCACCACACCCGTCCCGGTGCCCGGCCGTCCGGCTACCATCGCTGCTCACAACGTCACTTTCCGCTACCCCGGCAACGAACTGCCCGTGCTGGAGAACGTCAGCGTCACCGTGCGCCGCGGCGAGGTCCTGGCGATCGTGGGCGCGAACGGCGCGGGCAAGTCCACCCTCGCCAAGCTTCTTGCCGGCCTCTATACCCCCACCACCGGCACCGTCACCTGGAACGACGTCGACCTGGCCACTGCCGATCCAGAACAGGTGTGGTCGCGCCTCGCGTTGCTGCCCCAGGACATCGCCCGCTGGCAGGTATCAGCACGCGACAACATCACCCTGGGCCAGGGCGACGGTGACGACACGACCGTGATGGCCGCGGCCCGCGCCTCCGGCGCCGACAGCGTCATCGACCACCTTCCCGACGGCCTCGATACCAACCTCGCCCCCTCCCAGTGGGGCGGACGCGACCTCTCCGGCGGACAATGGCAGCGCCTGGCCGGCGCCCGGGCGTTCCACCGCAAGGATGCCCCCATCCTGATCTGTGACGAGCCGACCTCCGCCCTCGACCCCCGCGCGGAAGAAGCCGTCTACGATCGCATCCGCGCCCTCGGCCAGGACCGCACTGTCATCCTGATCACCCACCGCCTCGGCTCCACCCGCGCCGCCGACCGCATCATCGTCCTGGACCGCGGGCGCATCCTGGAGGAAGGCACCCACCACTCCCTCCTCACCGCCGACGGCGAGTACGCCACCCTGTGGCGAAAGCAGGCACAGACCTACGCGAACCAGTTCGGAGGGTGACCTCGCGCCCGCACAGTCCGCTCTCGCACAGTCCGCTCTGACAGCTCATGCAGTGCGGCGTGAGGCCGCGTCCTACCAGGCCATGTGGTCGGGCAGGGGGCCGGTCTCGGCGGTCAGCAGGTCGGCCGCCTCCCCGCCGACGGCGAGCACCGCACGCATCGCTGCTTCGTGACGCTGGGACAGGGGGAGCTCGCCGGGCCCGGCCTGGGAGAGCCCGGCCAGGTAGGTACGGGCGGGCGGGGTGAGGACGACGGCGTGGGAGCGCAGGAAGTCCTCGAACGCGGGGTCGGACGGGTCGGCGGTGTTGGCCGGGTCGCCGGCCTCGGGGTGAGGGAGGGAACAGTCGTCGAGGAGGATTGCGACGAGGCTGCATTCCTTGCTCGCGTTCTGGTGCGGCACGATCCGCCACCCGGTCGCGTCATCCGGGCGGCTCGTTTCGGTACGGTACTCGTCGCTGACCGCCCGCAGACCCAGCACCACGACGGCGGGGTCGCTCATCGACAGCATGTCGGGCTGCCGCGGTACCAACAGGCGGTGGCGCAGTCGTTGGCGCACGGTCGAGGCGTGCGTGGCGTAGGCGGCGAGGGTCTGCTCGGCGCCGAACCGTGCAGCGGCCTCGCTCGCCTCGGTACTTCCGGCATCGCTGTGGAACGCTCCGCCGGCGGAGCGCCACCCCACCGACCAGCGCCAGCATCCGGGGGTCGAGGCCGTCTCGGGGGAGCCCCACATCGGCTCGTGCCACGAGGTGAAGGGATGCGGCTCGACGGACTCACTGACCACCCGGGCCTCCAGGGGCTGGGGCGCACCGGGTACGGGCACCAACGCGGTGAGTCCGTCGCCGTCGTGTTGCCAGTCCAGGCGGGCGGGCGGGAGCGCGGAGAGGCGCAGCAGAGCGTCGCCGAGGCCGGCCAGGCGGATCAGGAGGGCCTTGCGGACGCTGATGGTCTGCTCGTCGGTCCACTCGTGCGGGTCCACGTGGTCGAACAACTGGAGCAGCACGGCCTCCCGCGCGCGGCGGTCCAGCGGCAGTGGGTCTGCGTCCTGTGCCCACACGCGGGCGAGGACGGGCTCGTCGTGCGCCAGGGCGACGTTGCCGCGGGTGAGGGCCAGGCCTTCGGCGGCCTCGCGCAGTTCTGCCGCCGACAGGTCCGCGACCAGCGCGGCCAGGTCGTCGACGAGGGTGGCCGCCTGCCAGGGCGTCGGCGGCAACGTGACCGGCAGAGCCGGCCACCTCTCCGCCGTCTGCTGAAGGTCGTGGACGTAGAGGCGCACGTCGAGGGGCACCTGGTCCAGCGCGGTGAACGCCCCGGCGATCAGGTGGGCTGCGAGGCCTTCGCCGGGCGCGGGGCAGCCACCGAACCTGCACACCGCGGAGATCAGCTTCTCCCCATTCGAAGGAACTCCGAAGGCGATGGCGGCCAGTTCGGTCCGGGACGTGGAAGCGTGCTGGGACATGGCCAGGGGCTCCTGTCGGTCACAAGCTGCTGAGATCCGGCCACATGGCTGCACCGGCCGTACGCACCGCAGAATAGGAGGCCGCGAAGCGGCAGCAGGCCACTTCTCCCAACCATCACCCACACGATGCCGAATGTCGGCGACTTACCCCCAGCGGCCGTGGGGAGCCTGCGGCACCGGGTGAGCCGCAACCCGCAGCAACGCTTCCTGGTCTAGCCGGGCCGCTTCCTGGTCGGCCCTCGTACGCAGTTCGGCCCAGCCTTCCGGAGGCGCCGGTTCAAGCACCCGTTGCCCGTCCCAGACCGGCCCCGGCCTGTGCAGCGCATCCAGCTGGGCCTCCAGGTCCCGCTCGACGCCGCTGGTGGCCCGCACGAGCCCGCGGGCCTCTTCCCCTCCGTCGCGCACTTCGGCAATGAGGCCGTGATCGAACAGGTGGGCCAGCCGCACCATCCACCAGCGGGAGTCCTGGCGGCCCTGACTGATCGGTGCGCGGGCCAGGTCCACGGCGGACAGCGCCCCGTGCTCCTCCACCATGGCCCGCAGCTCCCGGTGCAACGCGGTCAGCCGCGGCCGCTTACGGGCCTTCTGCCCGCTCGGAGCCACCACCGAGACGCCGGCCCGGCGCCACAACAGGGCGCGCATGCCGACCATGCACGCGTGCTCGTGCCGGGCACACCACGCACCGTCCCGGCCAGGGGAATCGACCAGCTCCAGCAATCCGGGGCACACATCGCACAACCGGAGCACGACCGGCTGCTCCCCGCCCGACCCGTCGCGGTGATCGACCGGCCACCACGGCCGCTCCAATGCTTCGTCGCGGCCGCACAACGCGCACCCCGAAGCGTGGAACGGCGATCCGGGCAGCTCCGTGCGGAGCCTGCGAACCGTACCCCACGACCACACCTCAACGGAGCCCTGGTACTGGAGATCATCGGCCCAGCCAAGCGACAGACACAGCTCGCACAGCCCGACAGGAGACGACGCCAGCGCGACACCGCGCTGAGCAACGCGCGACGCCTCCCCCTGCCGCCCGCACCACGAGCACGTCGTCAGCGGCACATCCACCGGCCGCCGATAAGGCTCCGTCGCTTTCGCGGACACGGTCAGCTCCCGCTCCTCCTCGAACAGCAGCCTCCCCTCACCTTCCCGCGCCGGCACGAACAGCCGCACGACCTTGCTGCGCCCGGCCAGCGCGAGCCGGGTACGCCAGTGGCCGTACCCGACCATGTCCCACACCCGCTGCCGCTCGCCGCGGTCACGGGCGGCATCACGCAGGCGCTGTTCGGCCTTGCGCTGCTCAAGCGGGTCGTCCAGGCGCGGCCGGAGCTCCACGGCGAGATCGACGTGCAGCAGCGAATCCCGGCCGGGATCGGCGTAGGCGCCCACCGCGCGGATGCTTTTGACCCACCACAGCGTCGCGTCGGGATCAGAGTTGACCTCCCGGGCGGCCTTGACGACCTTGGCGGCCAGGGCATCGGCGTTCTTGCGGGTCGACGGCCGGCGCCCGGATGCATGGGCCAGACTCCGCCCCGCAGGGGTCAGTGTCCAGGTCCGGTGGTCGTGGTACTCGCAGTCGTCGGTCCGACAGCTGTAGCAGTGCCGGGGCCGGTCGAGGTCATCCGGTGCGGTCAGGTATCCGGCGCCGACAAGGGCGGCCAGCAGCGACAGGCACCCTGCCCGGTCCAGGTGCACGGCACGCTGCGCGTCCCGGATGCCCAGCCCGAAGGCGTCGCCGCGCTTGAGCAGGTCGCGGACCTCGCGTGTGGCATGGCCTAGCAGCGGAGCATCCAGGTCCACGACCCGCTCGCCCTCCTGCCGCCCGATGCCGCCGAGCGCCATCAGGGCGGGGCCCCTGTCCCCCTCTTCCCGGGCGTACCGCTCCGCCATGTCCGCGAGGAGCCCCCTCACATCTCCCAGGCCCTCCACTGAACCCCTTCTCTGCGTCCGCTGCCGTACGAGAAGCCCACAGCGATCCGACCCGCCGTTCAACTCCTGCCGAGATGACACTACGGCAGGCACACCAGGTCCTTCCCGCGCTCCGAGCACCGTCCGACGCCAGCGCCGAGCCGGGCCCTGAACCCCCGCCGGCCAGTGCGGCTGACCCCCCATCTCTCCCCGGGCTGCGGCCCGGCGTGCCCGCATCCCGCCCGCGCACAGCAGGACGCGGCGGTGAGCCGATACGGTGAGCGGCGCGCCAGATAGCACGTCCGGCCGACAGGAGAGCAACGATGACCGCCCCCGCGGCAACCGCCCATTCAGTACCCGATCTCGCGAACCTGGGGATCGAGGTTCACCACCGCCACCGCCTGGCCGACCCCGGGCAGGGACTTCAGGAGTGGCACATCCGCGTCCTGGACGGCGAGCGCGAGGTAGGCAGCCTCCGCGCGGCCCGCTGCCTCTACTACAGCGCCGGCAATCTGGCCGAGCGGATGACCGACCACGGGGGCCTCTGCGCCCTCGCCGCGGACAGGCTCCTGACCCCGGACGGCGGCCTCACGCACGAACTGGAGGATGCCGTCGAACAGCCCGGCAACTTCCTCGTCCTCGACCGGCTGGACATCCAGGCCCCCTTCGACGACCAGACCGTCGTCACCACCGTCGTCGCCGAGGTCATCGACCGGCTCACCGACAACTACTACGCCGTCGTCCTGCCGCGCACGGGGCGGGACGCCGGCACGCGCCTGCTCGCCCGGGCCGCCACCGAGCTTGCCGCCGAGGAGTTCGACGACGACCTCCAGCTCATCGACACCTGCCTCGCCAAGCCCGAGGAAGCCGCAGCCCGCGCCCGTGCCCGGTTTGCCTCCCGCGTCCAATACCCGCACCTCGACGAGGAGGACGAAGAGGGGTGGTCGGAAGCGGACGACGAGGGCGTCCTGACCGCCCGCACGGCCGCCGTGCTGCGCCTGGCGGGCGAGGAACTGTCCGCGCTCGCCCGGCAGGAGGCCGCCGCGCTCGGCGACGAGCCCCTGCCCCGTGGCGCCGGCGGGGTGTTCGGCCGGCTCCCGGCGATCACGCTGCGCTGCGACGGGCAGTGGCGCAAGCAGATGGCCCGGGCCTTCGACGACCTGGCCGGCGACCTTCAGGCGGCGGGCGAGAACTGGATGGGGCCGCGGTGCACGGGTGAGGAGATGGCTCTCCACCTGATGATCGACCGAGCCCGGTCGATCACGGCCAACCGCCCGAACGCCGTGCGCGATCTCGTCGCCAACCTGCCCCACAGCAGCGCCGACTACGACTGGCGGGGTTGCTCGGAGGACCTTTTCGAGGACCATGACGTGTTGATGCTCTTCGATGCCCAGCTCGATGGCATGGAAGCCCCGGACAGCGACATCCGCCAGGCCATGGGCATGGTGAACCTCGCCGCCGACGAGTGGTTCGAGCCCTTCAGTGCGGACAACGCACGGGACCCCGACCGCGGATTCCGCCGCTGACGTGGGACCCGGCCAGCAGATGTGCGCAGAGGCCGGGCGCCGGGGCCTGGACACCGACGACGCCCTCATAGGAACCCAGGCCCGGCCCGCTCGCCGCACCCCGTAGCCCATGACCCCGACTCGCAGCCCGGCGTCACCGCCTGGAACCGCCGGCGCGGCGGCGCCGGGAAGAGCTCCGCTGCCTTCGAGTGGCACGACCTCACCGGCCTGCCAGCCCCGCCCACCGGCACCGACCGCCGCCCGGACGCCGGGCGCCGCCGCCCATGCAGCCATTCGCCGACGAGGTGACGGCCGTCAACCGCGACGCCCGCATCCCCGCGTGCGGGCGCCTGACGCACCCGCATCGCGCGTGACTGCCTCGACGGCATCCGCCCGTAGCGACGACGGAGGCACCACCGCATGAACCCCCACCCGCTGCCGCCCGGCGACGGGACCACGCCATGGGCCTGGGCGCCCGCCGTCGCGAGGCCGGAACACCTGCGGGCGCCGGCCCCGCTCGCCGACGACACGCACCGCGACCCCTCCGTGCGGCGCCGGCCGTGCCGGGAACCTGACCGTGGTCACCCCGGACACGACACCGGCCGGCCGTTTCGCGGGCGAGCTGCGGATACTCGCCACCCGCAGCGGCCTCCTCGAGACCGGGCTCCACGAGTCCTGGCGTGCGAGGCGGCTCACCGGCGGCCCTTTCATCAAGGTCTGCACGGTGGAGGCCGCCTCCCTCACCGCGGCCGAGCGGAGCCTCGCGTGAGCCCGCGCCGGCCCGAGGACCTTGCCACCGGGTGGCCCGGGGAGCTGGAGCGGGAGCTGCGGCGGTCGATGCCGCCCGGCGCCCTGCTCGGGCTGGTCCTCGAAGCCGACGACCGCGTACTGGAGCTGGAACTGCTGCGCGTCTCGGCCGCCGTCCGTGGCCACGGCCACGCCGCCCGGGTCTTCACCCGGATCTGTGCGGAGGCCGACGCCCGCGCCCTGACCGTGGTGTGCACGCCCACCGACGGGTTCGGCGCCGACCGGGTACGCCTGGAGGACTTCTTCCGCCGCCACGGCTTCGCCCCCATCGCCGCCGGGACCGGCTCTCAGCCCACCCCTGGGAGCGGCCGCCCGCGCCCCGCCCCACCCCGCCACCGTGACCGCATAGGGGTAGTGATCGGGGTCGGGTTTCCGGATTCTCCCGCGCGTGTGCGAGATCCGCGTGACGATGACCTCGGTGTTTCGACGAGGAAGGGGAGAAGGCGCGTGAGCATGATGCGTAAAGGCTGCTCGGTGGCCACCACGTTCACAGTGGAGGAGCTGGCCTATCTGGCATCGCGTCCGGTCGGTGCGAGCGTGGTTGAGCCGTTCGCGTGGTGCGAGCTGGTGTCGGGCCACGAGGGGGAGTGGCACTACGCGTTGGGGCAGTCGGCGAACGACGGCCGCTGGTGGCTGCGATGGAAGCCGACCGGCCGCGAGCTCCTGGTCCGCGAGAGCTGCACCGCCAAGGGCGAGCCGCTGTCCCTGCCGGCGAAGCGGCCGCCTCTGTACCCGGCTGACCCGGCGCCTTTCCTCGATGTCGAAGTCCCCGAGGTCCCCCAGGAGCGGCCCTGCCTGCTGTTCGTCGAGCACCCGGGCGCACACAGCTTCGCCTTCGGATTGCCCCACGACGACCGGGTGGGCCGTCCGGAGCTGAGCGTGGGCCAGGTGCGCCGGGCCTGGCACGCGCTTGCCGACGACACCCCGATCCGGATCGCGGCGGCCGGCACCGGCGTGCTCGTCGAAACCGGCGCCGAGGTGCTGGTGCAGGCGACCGGCGAGGCGTGGAGGCAGAGTTCCCCGTCTGCCGGGGCGCGTGGCGTCGCGGTCCTCCTGGCCGGTCTCGGTGCGCTCCCCGCGCAGGTCACTGAGCCTGACGACGAGCCGGCGCCGGACAGCGCGGCGGCCGCGGGCGGGAAGAAGAAGGTGCCCGCCTATATCGCCGACGTGCTGCTCGATCAGCTGCGGAACACGGTCGTCGCGCTGCAGGGCGCCGACCGCACGGTGACGCTGTCCTCGTTCGTCCAGGACGCTGTGGCCGCTGCCATCAAGGAGGCGGAGGGCAAGCACAACGGCGGCCGGCCCTTCCCCGCACGGCGCAAGGAGCTGAGGACGGGCCCGCCGATCGACTGAGGGGGATCGAGCTCAGCTTGGTCCCCGACGAGGCGTTATACCGGGCGCCCGTCCGGTGGTGGGCGCCCGGCTCCGTTAGGCCGAGGCGGTGTCGGTGCCGACATCCCGCCCGGGGCCATGTCGGTATACCTCGCGGCCACTTTCGCCAGCGCAACACGATCCGTCAGCTCCGCGAGAGGCTGCCCGCACCGCTGCACTCCGCTTCGCGGCGGCTCGACCTCGACCCGCTCACCCGAACGAGCTGCCAGTTCGACGCAGGGATAGCGCTCAACCGGCTCGCCGCCCGGCTGTGCCTGGAGGACGTCCGCCGCTCCAAGGTGCTGATCGCCATGGAATTCAGCCGACGCAGCGCCGGGCTCAGCATGGAGATCGGCTGCGCGCTGGCCGCCGGCGGCCCGGTCATCTACGTCGGCGAGCTGAACTGCTCCTTCGACATGCTCCCCGAGGTCACCCTCGTACCCGACATGGATGCCGCGATCGAGACCGCCCTCACCCTGACGGGTACCTGAACCCGGCGCATTGGGCTCCCGCACACACGGAAGGGCCGACATCGCGATCCGCTTGCGACGCCGGCCCTTCCGTGTCGTGGTTTTCAGCCCTTGCGGGGACCGGTGACGGTCGGCGCGGACATGGCCATGCCGATCATGTCCGCCCAGGCCGCGTCGCCGACGTTGTCCTGGAGTTCCTTCGCCGCACGCTCGTCGGCGGTCAGCACGCCGAACTCGACCCGCGTCTCGTACGGAAGGAAGTCGAGCGCCAGGCGCCGGCCGACGTAGTCCAGTACGGAACTTGCGTGCTTGATCTCGGGGTCGTTGGTCATGCCCGCGGGCTCGAACCGCATGCTGACGTACTCCCGGACGAACACCTCCAGCGGGACCTGATGACGCAGGCCCTGAGTGATGGTCGTGCTGAAGCCGTCCATCAGGCCCGCCAGGGTCGAACCCTGCTTGGCCATGAAGATCGTGACCGCAACAGGACGGCCATCCTCGGTGCAGGCAACCGTGAGGTACCCCTTGCCCTCGCCAACAGTGAACGAGCGGGTCGTCGACGTCAGGCGCCTTGGAGCCCGCAGGGGCACCTGGGCGACGGAGGGTTCCGCCCCCCGGTGCGTGCGCGCCATGCCGTCAACGGTTCGGTCCGCCATCAATGTGTCCTCTGCGCGGTCGAAATGGGCATAACGGTGCCGTCACCCACAACCTATGGGAATCCTGCGTTCGGCAACCACAAGATGTGGGATCTCCACCGTAGAAGGGTGAGGCCTCTGGCACCAATCGCGGCACGCCGAAACTCCGCCCACAGCACGGCTGTTCGGGATTGACCGGCTCAGGCATCCACGAGGCGGGGCAGCGACCGGACAAGAACGCCCGGATACTGCTCCCAGAGCCTCAGGAGCTACTCCAGCACCCGTCGGCGGAAGTCAGGCCGGCCGGACCAGATCGCGCTTCCGGAGTAGGTGTCGCTGCGCGCCCAGTCACGCCGGCTGCGCCCGTCGTCCTCGGCGGCGCCGAAGAGCGCGTCGTACATGTCGGTGGCCGACGACTGACCGTGCTCTTCCTGGCCAACCCGCCCCTCGACAGGACCGTCCCGCCCTTCGTGGACAGGGAGGGACGGACCCGGAGCGCAGGACAGCGGTTGAGCCGACACGTCAGGGATCAGGCCAGCGCCCGGTCGAAGACCTCTCGGTGTGTGAACACGAAGTGGTGCTCCCGCTTGCTCCAGGCGATCCGGTCGGCCAGGACGTCCGGCGCGGCAGGGGCAGTCTCCGGGCGTGCAAGAAACTCCGCCCAGAAGCGGACGTTGCGCGACTGGCGCTCGAGGATGCAGTCGACCAGCGCGCGGCGCTCGGCGTCCTCCAACCCGTACACGTCGGCGATGAGCCGCACCTGCGCCGCCTGATCCTCAAGAGGCATGACCTGTCTTGACGAGATTGTCCATGTCCAGGCGAAATAGGCTACATCCTCGAGTCGCCCGCCCGGAGCGGCCTGCTCGAAGTCGATGAACGCGGCCGGGATTCCGTCCTGGAAGACCGCATTGTTCGGCCCCGGGTCGTGGTGGCACACCACGTCGAACCGGCCGGCCAGATCGCTTCCGCGAGTGGCGTCGTGCATCTCGCGCAGGAGCCGGGCAGCTGCGCTCACCTGACCGTTGGACCAGGGCTGAAACTTCGCTGGAACCTCACCCTCGATGAAGGAGAGAATGTCCTTTCCGTCTACCTGCCCGAGATATCGCGGGGCGCCACGGAAATTCTGCTGCTCGAAAACTTTCATAAGAGACGCCATGAATTCTGAGGAATCCGATGCGGGCCTAAGTACCGTGTCGTCCTGCCGGAGGACTTCCGCCGCCATGCGGCCCCCGGTCAGTGCAACCGCACCACCAGACGCATCAGCCATTGCCGTCGCTCCCACACCTTGATCGCCATTTGCCACGTGCGCCCTAGAGCGGTTTGCCGTCCGAGTCCGGGTTCTCCGGGCCGGGGCGGTTGGTTCGTTGGCGAGGGCGCGGTTAAGTGTGGTCTTTCGACGCCGAGGACGCGCGCGATGTGGGCGGGGACGAGCAGGACGGGGGCGTGCAGGAGGAGGTCCTCGACGGCCTGGTCCAGGGTCATGCCGCGCTCACCGGCTGCGTCCCGGGCCTGCTGGAGGAGTTGGGGGGCGACTGCGGTGGTAAGCGGGACTGGCCGGGCGTCGTCCGGGGTCTGCCCGGCCGCGATCTGCCGGCGGACGGTTTTCAGCGGGGTGTCGCCGGGGTCGGCGAACAGGGCGCGGGCGGCTGCCGGGGGCAGGGTGAGGGTGACCGGGACGGTGGCGGGGTCAGGCATCGGGCACCTCGGTTGTAGGCGTTGGCCCAGACCGTGCTCAGCGGGACGGCCTGCACGTGGTAAACGGGGCTGCGTCCGCCGTCCGGGCTGAACAGCCCCTGCTGCACGGGGGCCGCGGCCGCGACGTCATGTCCGTCGGCGGGCCGGGACGATGCCCTTGACCTTCTGCACGCCGACGATCTGCCGAAGGCGCAGGACCTCGTCGCGGCTTATGCCGAGCTGCCAGCTGATCCAGGCATCCCGCATCCCGGAATCGACGAGTTCGCCGACGATCTGCGCCATCAGCTTGGGGTCGTGGGTGCCGCGGGCGCGGTTGCCTCGGGGCCGGTGCGCGCTTGGCCTGCAGTGACCCGCCTGCAGAGCGGAAACGGTCCGCCGGGGGCCGACGGACCGTCCTGAAGCATCGGGGCTGGGTGCTGGGCCTACTCAGTGCGCGAGCGTGGAACCTGCTGCCCGTCGCGCTGGAACCCGGCGGTCACACCCAGACGCTCTTCTGTTCCCCCCAGCCCCAGCTGCCGGCCAACTGCCCACCGTATGCGCCTGCCTGCAGGTACACACGTCCGTCAGAGCCCAAGGGGCCGCTCTGCTCGATTCGCTCGGTTCGCGTATCCCCCTCGCAGGAGCCGTCCAGGTACCGCCAGTTTTCGGCACTGGACCCGAAGGACAGGCCCCACCTCTGCGCCGGTCCGGATTCACGGTTGCAGAGGGACGTCACGGAGCCTGACAACTTGTACTGATCGCCGACCCTGGTGACGGTGGCCGTGATGTGCACGTTGTAGTAGTTGCGGTTGAGCGTGCCGCCGTACACGTACGACAGATCAACGCTCTGCGGCTCAGCGGCAGCCGCGCGGCTGCTCAGCGTGACACCTTGGGCCGCAGCGGCCGGGACCGCCGGAACCGCCGCAGCACACAGGGCGAGAAGCGCCGCGCCGACGAGACTGCGGACTCCGGGTCGTGCTTTCCTCATGATCTTCTTTTTCGCAGAAATCACCGGCCACGGCCGCGGCCGACTTGAAGATCAACGATCTTCACCCCGTCCCAGAAACTGGTCTGCGGAATCGTACGTACGAACCTTCCACGGCCATGCCGGGAGCGGCCCGGGGCAGAAGCCTCACCGAACCGTTCCCGGAAGTCTTGCAGCCGCTGCCGGTGCGGGGATTCACCGCAGTTCGAGCTAAGGGTTGTCCCGTAAATGATCTTTGAGTCGCCTCGGGCATGGCGGACCGCAGTACGGGCCGCTCGCCTATCCGGCGAGGGCGAGGTTGTGCATCCGGGCGATGCCGAGCATGGCGTGGTGGACGCCGTCGCCTTTGAGGCGGCAGTCGCGGAGGATCTTCCAGGTCTTCATGCGGGCGAAGACGTGCTCGACGCGGGCGCGGACCTGCTTGTGGGTCTTGTTGTGTTCCTCTTTCCAGTCCGGCAGTTCGGCCTGGCCGCGCTGCCGGCGGTGCGGAATGACGAGTCCGGTGCCCGGATAGCCGCCGTCGGCGATCGTGACAGTGTTGCCGACGGCGGTCTTGGCGCCGGATTCCTCCCACGCCTTGCAGTCGTTGCGGTTCCCGGCAAGCGGCCGGCCGACCACGACGACCAGGCGGGAGTCGGCGTCGATGACGACCTGGTGGTTAGTGGAGTAACGGTAGTTCTTGGACCGCTCGGCGATGGTGTGGTCCCGGGTGGGTACGAGGGTGCCGTCGACGATGAGCACGGTGTCCTTGGCGAACCGCTTGCGGGGCTGGAGGGCGAGCATCGGCCCGAGGTGGTCGATGATCCGGTCCGCCGCCGACTTCGAAATCCCGAACAGCGGCGCGAGCTGACGCATGGTCAGGTTCGTACGCCAGTAGGCCGCGACCAGCAGTGCCCGATCCTCCAGCGGAAGACTCCACGGCCGGCCCCTGCGGACCTCGTCCGCACCTGCGTGACGCAGCACGGTCACCAGCTTCCCGAACTGCCGCGGGCTCAGCCCGGTGAACGGGGCTATCCAGGACGGTTCCGACGCCGTGATCACACCAGTCACGGCGAGATCGTCTCACCCTGATCACGCTCCAGGGCCCGCCAGCCTCTGGCGGGACACATCTCAGTCGCCGCACGGATTCGGCATGAGAGCCTCACTCACGTGGCTACTGAAACCGAAGTAGGGGAGCTGTTGCACCAGCGCGGCTGGCGGACGGCATTTACGGTCGCTGAGAGAGTGAACGCGTGGGCCGCGCTGGTGAGCGCCATCGAGCGCGGCTACGGCGACGACATCTACGAGTACACCAACGACCTCTACTGCCGAAACTGGCTGCACGAGGCGTGGCTCCTGCTGGACGAACACATCGTCCAGCTCTGGACCCCACAGATCAAAGTCCTGGACGACCGGTACAAGGCTGCGACCATCGACGACGACGGCCAAGCTCTCGACCAGTTCCACAGGCTGCCCGGTCCCGACCTGTGGTGGTGGCGGCGACACCCCCGCATCCTCACCGGAGACCTCGGGCGTTCGCTTGACTCTGCCAGTGCCGTCGGCGCTGACCCGGACACCGCATGACCCTGAGCCTCGCGGGATTACGGGACAACTCTTACGACCTCGTGCACGATAGGCGTCACCGCAGGTCAGCGACTTGCGCCGCCGCGACGCCCGAGCCGCTGACCTGCACTGATGCAGCAAGGGCCCTAATCGTGCACGAGGTCGTTAGGTTGTCATACGGAACACGATAGGTAGACAAACGGCTTCTGCTGTGCAGTGTCGTGCGCGACACCAGCAATGATCACCCGCGCCGCAGACGGCCCAGCCTCGACACCACGTCGGACAAGCAGATCGACTGGACGGCGGTGCGGATGGACACGTTCTACGGCTGCCTGATCCAGCCGACCACCTAACGGCTGGGCCGGTTCGCGCCGAACCCCGCGCCCGATCCGGGCCAGGACTCCTCCGATGATTGATCTTGTGGCAGGACGAGGTGAGTTGACGGACGCGGCGTGGGAACGAATAGAGCCCCTGCTGCCGCAGGTGGACGGGCGTGGCCGTCCGTGGCGCGATCACCGGCAGGTGGTCAACGGCGTGTTGTGGCAGTTGCGGACCGGAGCTCCGTGGCGTGACCTGCCCGAGCGGTACGGGCCGTGGTAGACCGTCTACGAGCGGTTCGCCCGCTGGGAAGCGGACGGGACCTGGGCGAAGCTGCTGAAGCACGTCCAGGTCCGAGATGACGCGGTGGGCCGGGTGGAATGGGCCGTCTCGGTCGACTCCGCGGTCAACCGGGCTCATCAGCACGCGGCAGGCGCCCGCAAAAAGGGGACGCATACGGGGACGACTGGAAGATCCGGGCTGCTCGCAGGCGCGTCAGGCCCTCGGCCGGTCCCGCGGCGGGCTGACCACCAAGGCCCATCTCGCCGTCGACGGCCAGGGCCTGCCGCTGTCGATCGTGCTCACGCCCGGCAACGTCAACGACGCCACCGCGTACGGCCGGGTCCCCACCGAGCTCCTTCCCCCGGCGCCGCCGACGTCGTCGGTCCGCGAGGTCCTCGGGGAGCGCCGGCCTTCGGGCTGGGTCCTGGCGCAGGTCGAACGGGCCGGGGCCCGGCCCGCGGTGTGCTGCACGCGCCGGACTGCGAAGAGGCACCCGAGGGCGCGCCGCTGCTCGATGTCCGGCGGGCCCTGGTCGTCGCGGAGAGCCCGGGCGCCAGGCTGTGCGCGGTGTGCGGGTGCGCTCAGAGCTGTTTCCGAACTCGGGGAACAGGGCAGGTGTGCCTGACGGCCCGGTCTGTCGGCCGCCTCATTGTTCAGAGCCGCCTCTACCCCTTCGCTGCAGCTGCGCGAGCAAGGTTCGGCAACCGGCCCGGCACCGACGACCGCCCTGTTGATCACCCACCCCGGCCGGCGCGCCGGGCGTCCTACTGAACGTTCGACACGCCATCGGGCTCCAGGGTCTCGATGTCGCCGCCCACGTCCGACTGAAGGCTCACCAGGAAGTCGTCGGGGATCACGGCGATGAACCCATTGATGAAGGCGTTGTACTCCTTGGTGATCTCTCCGCCAGCCCCGGTGATCTTCTGCGCGTACTTGCTCACCTCCTCCTCGGTCACACCCGACTTGAAGGTCACGATGTACTTCTGCGCTTGCGCCATAGCTGTTGAACAGCCTTTCATGTCGTTTCGACGAACCATCTCCACCACTGATGACGATCCGCGGTTGATTGACTACTCAGGGTATCTGTAAGCGGATGGTGACACCTGAACGACACCCTGCTCCGAGATGGACAACCGACACAGTCCCCTGACCTGCCGCTTTCTTTGCAAGGGGATGCCGCTGTTCCCGCGGCCAGTGAGATCATTTCCCTCTGAAGGCGACTCGGCCCACGTTGCGGGGCCGCCGAGGCTTCTTGCCGGGTGGATGGGTGTGCCTTGGTGAACCGTCAAGCGCTCTGGTCTGCGCGGACGGCCACCAGGGCGACAGCGGCGGACCACCGGTATAGAACGGACTCGTGATCGGACTCGTCTCCTGGGGCTACGACTGCGCCGCCGCCGGATACCCCGGCGTCTGCACGAACATTGGAGCACTGCGCAGTTGGTGGGAAACGCACGTCGATACCCCCGACCCGTCCGCCATCTAACGCTCTGACCTCAGCCACAATCCCTCTCCCCGGCAGGCGAGTTCCCACAGGGTCCCTTCACACGTGTCCGGAAGGCGGCGGTGCCGCCCCTGTCCGAGGAGGCACCGCAAGGATGGATCAGGGGCTGTGCAGGCTTCCGGTCAGGTGGCTGCCATCTCGGTGATCCCGGCCCGCCGGGCCAGGTCGTCGGCGGCGGCGGTCGGGCTCCGTCATGCGGGGCGGCTCAGAAGTCTCCCTGCTCGCAGGAGGTGACGGGTGCCTTCGGCTTCTCGCCACTGTGGATCTGATGGAATCCGGGCTTGACGTAGCAGGTGTCGGTGCCGTCCCCGCCGTCGACGGAGCTGTTGGCGTCGGATGCGCGCAGGTGCGATTCGAGGATGCCCTGGATGGTGTCGTCGCCGCCTCCGCCCCTCACCACGCCGCCGTCGGCCACGCCCCGTTCAAGCTTCTCCACGCCCGGGTGCTCCCCGCCGCGCAGGATGTCGTTGCCCTCACCGCCGTCGACGACCCCGCCACGCACAACGCCGCTGAAGGTGATGTCGTCGTCCCCGTCCTCACCCAGAACGGCGGCCCCGTCCGAAATCTCGTAGACGTCCAGGGTGTCATTGCCCCCACCGCCGGAGACGAGCGCCTTCTCCGAGATCCCGTTCCGCACGGTGATCTTGTCGTTTCCGTCACCGCCCCGGATCTGCGTCTCGATCAGGCTGCCGTCGATCTCGATGGTGTCGTTGCCGTCGCCTCCGTACACGGAAGAGCCTAGGTCGGCATCGTTATCGCCCGCCTCCTCGCCGATGGAGATGCTGTCGTCATCGGCGTCGCCACGAACAACGGCCCGTGAGCCGATGGCCTTGACCTTCACGGTGTCCTTGCCGCCGCCGCCCGAGATGAGCGACTCCTTCCCGTCAGCAGCTCCGAAGACGCCGTCGACGGTGATCCTGTCCTCACCTTCACCTCCGAGGAACGTTGTACTGGGCGTGACCAGATCCCCGCTCTCGATGGTGTCGTTACCTTCACCACCGCGAACAGTCAATTCGGGCCCGGCCTCTTCCCGCGTCTGGGGCCAGAGCCTGATGGTGTCGTTGCCGCCGAGACCGTCGACCTCCGTCAGTCCGTGGAGATCGGTGCAGGTGATCTCGTCATCGCCATCGGTTCCGGTGATCTTGCCGTCCTCGGCCACCAGGACACCGTCGCTTCCGGTGCAAGTCGGCACGTGGTCGCCCACTCCGGCAGTCGCCCCGGCCGCGGGCGTGCTCTCGGCCGGGGTGGCGACGGTGCTCCCGCCCGCTTCGGGCGAGCCGGTTCCGTCGGCGTCGATCCGCTGGCTGGCGGCCTCGGGGGCGCTCAACGGCGCCGCGTGCACGGGGGCGGCCAGACCGAGGGAGGCGGCGGCGAGAGCCAGCGAGGACAGGGCGCGGAGGCGGGCCGCCGACCGAAGGATTGCCACAAGTGTTCCTTTCCGAGGGAAAACGCTTACGCAGAGGTAACGTTCATGCACAGTAAGTAGTCACGGTGATTCGCTGCGCACTTCCCCGGGCTACGGCTCAACGCCAACCGCTACCGGTCCGCCGAGAACACGTCCAGTGCGGCAGACCGGTCCGGATTCGGTTCAAGGTGAGCCTGGGTGCGTGCCAAGGCTCACATGAGCGTCACCGGGCCCGGCTCGCTTCCCGGCAGCGGAAACGGGACGTGGGGGCAGGCGCGAAGCACCGGCTGGTATTCGTCGACCGGCTCCTGGCCACACTCGTCCATCTCCGTCACGGGGTCACCCATGACGTGCTGGCCTGCTGGTTCGGCGTCGACCGCTCCACCATCCCCCGGGCCATCGGCGAGGTGCGGCCCCTGCTCGCCGAGCGGGGGTGCACGATCGGCCCCGGCGTCCGGCTGCGGACCCTGGCCGAGGTCGTCGACCACCTCGGCGCCGGCGAACAGACCGGAATCATCGACGGCACCGAGATCCTGGTCCACCGTCCGGCAGCCGGACGCAAAGACCGGCACACCTTCATCTCCGGGAAGAACAAGCAGAACGCCGTCAAGTCCATGGTGGTCACGGACGGCGAGGGCCGCGTGCTGTGGTGCAGCCCGACCGAACCCGGCAGCTGTGCGGACATCACCCACGCCCGACAGCTGGGGCTGGTCAAGCTCCTGGACGGCAGCCCCGCAGTCGAGTTCTTGCCGATGCGGGCTACCAGGATCTCGGCGCGCAGACCGGCGGACGCGTGGTCACACCACCACACCGCAAGATCAAAAAGAACGCCTCGGACTGGTACGAGGAGATGCGCGAACGCCAGCGCAAGGCACACTCCTCACGCCGTATCCGGGTCGAGCACGGCATCGCCCCTCTGAAGAACTGGCGGGCACTGGCCCGCCACCTCGGCCGCCGCGAGCACATCAGTGACACCGTCCAGGCCGTCGTCGGCCTGCTGTCACATGAGCAGACCGGGGACCTGAACCCACGACGGCAAAGGTGAACACCGTGCCTGCTGGAGCCCTCGACGCTTCATCGCTTACCGTGCACGAGCTCGTCAGGAGCCGCGCTCGACGAGCACGAGCGCTGAGCGCCTGCGGGGTCGACGGTCGGGCCGCGCAGGAAGTCCTCGGCGCTGGCGATCTTCTCGGCCGCAGCCGATACGCGCTCGGGGGCGACAAGTCGCCGCTGCTGGTCCTGAGCGGTCCTGGCTTGGCAGACGTGAGCACCGAGGCGGCCCTTTGAGTCGGCGAATCGGTTGTCACCAGGTGGTGAGGTCGATCGTGTGGGTGCAATGCGGGTCGGGATCGTGTGCCCAGCGCTCCTTCTCGTGTACGAGCGTGGGGAGTGCGGCGAGCAGGGCGGTCAGCGCGCCGGTGAGGCGCACGTCCACGCCGATGACCCCGTTGGCTTCCTCGACCGCGATGTAGAGCCGCATGCGGTCTCCCTGTCCGAGGAGGAAGCCGCACAGCGGAGGGCTCGGTGGTGACTCGGTGAACGGCCAGGCCAGTGTCCGCAGCACACGCAGCACCCGATCCACAGGGGTCGGTGGAGCCGGCTCGACGAGGGAGGTGTCGACCCGCAACAGAGCCATGCCCATGACGAACTCGTCGGAACGCGGTGGGGTGCCGGCCGCGAGCATGCGTACCCAGCCCAGCACCAGCGGGGCGGTGACCGGGTCGCCATCGTCGTCCGTCAGCGGCACCTCGTAGACGGTCAGAGCATCCGGCGCCACGGCGTCGCTGGCGCCGGTGACGATCCGGACCGTGTCCCGTGTCGGCAGCACCCCACGCAGGAACGTCCCGCCGACGACGGGTGCCGCCGTGTAGTCGAGAAGATGGCGCGTGAGGTACGCCTGCTGCTCGACCGTCTCCCGGCACGTCCCGCTCACTGATTGATCCAGGCCGGGCACTTGTTGACACCCTTGCAGTAGGCCGTGATCACGCCGATCTTCTTGCCCTTGCCCGCGTCGTACTCCCCGTCGGCGGTGCGGCGGGCGTACTGCACGATGACGACGATCTCGGCGAATCGGGTGCCGTTGCGGGCGACCCCGTAGTACTCCAGCCGCCCGCCGCTCTTCTTGTCCACCTTCCCCGCCAGAGCCCCGTCGATGATGCGGCACTTACGGATGTTGTGCTTGCCCGAGAAGTGATTCCAGCCCAGATCACCATTACCGTACCGAGTGGGGATCACCCGCCCTTCGGGGTCGGCCTGCTCGCACTTCACCTTCTTGTTCCAGTACGGCTGCGCCGAGGCCTCGGGCACCGCCCCGCCAAGCACAGCTGCCACAGCAATCACGGTCAGAACCCTGATCATCTTCATGAGCGGACCCTGCCACGCCCCCGTGGGACCTACGCCGGATTCACCAGCAGGATCGGTTTCCCTGCCCCCGGACGGGTGACTCATCGGCTCCACATGCGAATCAGGCACATGTCGGCTGCTGCGCAACTGCGGTCTGCCCTCGCGCAAACGGCCTGGCCACTGTGAGGACGCGGCAAACGGGGGAGCGCCGGCCCAACTTGTCAGGCGATCGCGACCAACTCGTTGGCGCCGCGACGTCGGAAACGGGATCGGCGGAGAGGCATAGCGCGCCGTTCCTGCGCAACATCGAGTTCCGTGGCAGTGCGGGAACAGGACCATCCGCTGGACAGCTCAGCCCTCAGCCCGTTGCGGCCGACAAGGGGGCGGAGCAGCGGACTGGGGCATCGGCAGTCCTGTGGCGCAATACGCTCGTCAGCCCGCCGTCCCGGGGAACGCCGGCCGCCGGTTGCAGGCGGATCGGCAAGGACTGGATTTCACGTAGGACTCGGGCAACTCGGGTATCGCCCGAGTTCGGCGGACGCGAAGCCGGCCATGGTCGCGGCGCCCTCGCTCACGGCCCAGACATGGTCTTGACGTCGTCGGCCGTCCGGATCGTCCGGACGTCTCATTCGGTATCGCAGCAGGCCGTAGCGCTTGGCCACATGCTCGATGACCAGCTGCGCCCAACGGGCAGCAGCCTCCCTGCCGCCAAGCTGCGTCACGAGAGCGACATGGTCGATCAACACATCACCTGACCGAATCCGTCCAGCCCGCAAGAGTCCGATCAGCTGCTCGGCCAGGGCGTCGCCGAGGAGCGCGGGACTCACGGGACCGGAAACCGGGGTCAGCTCGGCGGCGGCCAGTTCGACGGCACCCGCCCTCCGGGGCCCGGGAAGTGACACATGAGGCCGACGGACGGGCTGGATGCTGGTCGAGCGGGCATCGTGTGCGAGCCGCCGGTCCTCAGGGACGGGGCGAGGCAGGTGCCGCTCCGCCACCTCGCTCACGTCCGGCCCGGCTGAACCGGCGAGCAGAAGAGCGTCGGTCTCCTCCTCGCTGAGCCCCTCCCGATGCCACAGGGGCACGAAGAGGCATCCGGCGTCGGACGACTCCTGCGGCCTGACGTCGGTCCACTCCTCCCACTGCGCAAGACCGTTCGCGTCAGTATGAAGAACCAAGCACCCGTGCCCATCCCATCGGCGCAAGACAACACGGTGCGTATCCACCGAAACCATCCGAAGTCCGGCCATACCCGTAAGTTCGGGCGCCCCGCCAGCTGCTGGAATCTCGATATACGGCACCATCACCGCAAGAAGAAACCCCAGCAGCAGGGGGTCGGACCGCACATCAAGATGCAGACACGCCTGGCCCACACGAATGCCGGCCGGTCCGGGATCGGAGTTCCCGTAGGCTTCGGCCTGCGCCCACACGAGCAGGAGCTGCTCCTCAAGCGCCTGCTGGCCCGGACACCCTCTCAGGCCCGGCAAGGCCAGCAGCGATGTAGACATGAGTCGAGGGTAGTCCAGCGTGCCGCCCTGGTCAGCCGCACGCTCGGACCCTCGGCGGGTCCCCAGGTCCGTATCACGCTTCGTAGCCGGGCTCGGGGTGTTTGGACCGGTGTTTTGTCGGCATCCGCGTCGGCCGCTTGCTCTCTGCACGCTTATCCCGATGGACGTCGTGGCCGGTGCGGGGCGGATGTCTTTCGCGACGGGGGGTGCACCGCGTCCGCACCGGGGAGGCCTCCGCGCCCTGCGGCTGTCGGGCCGAAGAGGAGTGGCGGTCGGACGCGATGTCCCCTGCCGTACCTCGATCGTCGCGCGGTGTGCCTGACAGCGGCCACCGGGATCTCCCCACGGATGGCCAGGTAGGGCGCCCCGCTGGTGGCCATCACGATTCCCACTCACGGCCAGTTGCACGGTGCGCTATCGCTAGCGTCGCAGCACGTTGACCTTCTCCGTGCCGAGGATCGGGGCGTCCGCGCAGCCGGCCGGGGTGACCAGGTAGGGGCCCACCCAGCGGCGGGACCTGCCCTCGGGGTGGGCCTTGTCGGGGTAGGTTCGCCGGTGCGGTTTGACGAACCAGCGGCGCCGGTAGACCCGGCCCGCCGTGTCCTCGCTGCCGAAGTCATCCCCAGGCTCGGGCCGGCTGCGGACGATGCTGCGGCACCTGACCAAGGCGCTGCACCCCGGGGTGCTGAACGACTGCTTCTACCAGGCCGCCACCGCGGTCTGCCGCAAGCGGGCCAAGGCGCTCGGCCGTCCGGTGCCGCTGCACAACATGTGTCTGAACTGCCCCAACGCCCGCCGGTCGGCAGTGCACTTGCCTCGGCTCACCACCGCACGGGACCAGGCGCTGACGGTGCTCGACCTGCCCAAGAAGGAACGTGAGGCCCTGCCCCGGCTGCAAGTGATCGCCCTGACCGACTACGCCACCGAACTCGACGAACTCATCCAGAGCATCACCACGGACGACACCAAGGAAGGCGCAAGATCGGCGTGAACGACGAGACACGACTGCGCATCCGGCACACCTTCGACCGGCTCTCCGCGGGCGGGAGAGGACCCACCGACATCGACCGCTCGCTGATGGGAGCGTTCGAGCGGCTGATGCACGGGCTGCCCGAACTCACCGACGGCAAGATCACGATCGTGAACCTGTACACCGAGGCCGGCGTCTCCCGCGCCTCCTACTACCGCTCGCCGGTGGCACAGGCGGTGAAGGAGATCCTGGAAGCGCCGCAGACCCGTCGGCCGGAACCGGACGAGCTGCGGGCGGAGGTGTCCCGGCTGAAGAAGGCGGAGCGTGAGCTTCGCAGCGAGCATGCCGCCGAGATCCGCGAACTCAAGGGCACCGTGGCCACCTACGCCGACCAAATCCGGGTCCTGGCCTTGCGCAATGCCGAGCTGGAGACCCAGAACGCCCGTCTCCTCGAACGGCTGCGGCAGTCCGGGGACAACGTCGCGGTCCTGCCGGCTTCGAGCCCTCCTTCGCCCTGATCGGGTGTGTCACCTGCTAGTTCGCGCGCCCTTCAGCGGTGTGACTAATGTGTCGCGCGCTAGGCATATGCGTCCTGTCGCGGGGGACCCGACTCTCCACTGAACAGGATGTACGGATCTTGTCCTGGCAGAGCACACAGTCCGGGCGAGTGGGTATGCGAGCAATCTGGTGATGCGCGAGCTGGATGAGACGGCCGTCGGCGGCCCGGTTGGGGCCCGCCTGGCCGCCTGGCGCCGCCACCGGGGACTGACCCGGGACGACCTTGCCTCCCACACCGGCCTGGAACTCGACTACCTCGCCGGGCTGGAGACGGGCCGAGAATGGGTGGACCGCCGCGGCCCGCTGGCGGCACTGGCTGCCGCCATGCGGCTGGATGTCGCGGACCTGACCGGGCAGCCCTACCCGCCACGCGGTCAGGAGCACGCGGCGGTGCGTGCGGTCGCCTTCCACCTGCGGCGCAGCCTGGTCCGCCGACAACCGGATAGGGCCCCCGGCGTGCTGCTGGAGGAGTTGGCGGAACGGACCCGGGCCGCCGCACGGGCCGGTTCCGCGGGGGATGAGCACCATCTCGCACTCGCGCTGCCGGAGTTGATCGAGGCGGCCGACCGCGCGATGGCCGCCGCTACTGGGCCCGGGCGGGACGAGGCGGTGCGGCTGCGCGTGGACGCGCACGTGCTGGCCGCCGGGCTGCTGCGACGCCTGGGCTACAAGGACCTGGCGTGGATGCTGCTGCACCGGGCCAGCACCGGCACGCGCGAGCCGCTGCCGGTGCTGGTTGAGGAAGTGCGGCTGCTGATCGACCTCGGCCTGCCGGAGTACGTGCTGGCCCGCGCCGACCGCGCCGAGGACGCCGGGGCCGACTGGGAGTTGCCGGCGCTGGCCGCCGTTGCCCAGGCCATGGCCGGACGCCGTCCGGAGGCCGAACGCCTCCTTGCCACGGCCGCCGAACGGGCCGATGGCGCACGGGAGGCGGCTCTGGTGATCGCGGCCCGCGCCGCCGTCGCCGCCGAGGTGGGCGACGCGGCCGAGGCCGCCGACCACGTACGCGCGGCGGATCATGCGGCACTCGACGGCGCCCATCGCTCCAGTCTGCTGGTGGTCGCCGCGGCGGCCGAGGCCCGCCAGGGCCGTGCCGATAAGGCCGCCGCCCGGCTCGTCGAGGCCGATGCGGCGGCACCGCTGAGGTTGCGGCTGGACCCCTTCGCCCGGGACCTGGTCGCCGCGCTCACCGACCGCACCACCGTTCAGGCCGCGGCGGTGCGGGATCTGGCCGAGTGGGCCGGGCTGCGGTGATGCCGCCCGTCTGGCGGGAAAGACCCCTGGGGGCGGCAGGCTCGCCCTACGCTACGGCTGAGGCACGGGAGTTGAGGCGGGGGCGATGAACGAAGAGCAGGCGAGGCGGATCGGCGAGCGTCTGCGGTCGGCCCGCCGGCAGCGCGGCATGAGCCTGCGCAACCTCGCGGGCCTGGCCGGAGTGTCGGTCGGCTACCTGTCGATGGTGGAGAACGGCCAGCGGCTGCTGGACCGCTCCAGCCTCATCACCTCATTTGCCGAGGCGTTGCAGATCGCCCCGTCCGAGCTGACGGGCCAGCCCTTCGCTCCTGTGGACCCGCACACCAGCGCGGCCCACGAGGCGATCCCCGTTCTGCGGCTGACGCTGATGGGCCTGACCATGGCCACCTCACCGGACCGCCGCCCACCTCAGGTTCCGGCGACAGTGCTGGCCGAACGGGTGGCGAAGGCCAACCGGCTCTACCACGCGGCCGAATACGGCTCCCTCGCCGTCGGTCTTCCGACGCTGCTGGCCGACCTGCATGCAGCTGCCGAGGCCGCCGACGGCGCCGCCCGCCGCGCGCTGCTGAAACTGCTGGCGGACGCCTACCATCCGGCCTGCACCATGCTGCTGAAGAACCTCGGCTACACCGACTTGGCGTTCATCGCGGTGACCCGTGCCGCCGAGGCGATCGCGGAGTTGGACGACCCGGTCTACTCCGCCCTGTCCGGCTTCTTCCACACCCACGTGCTGATGGCGGCCGGCAGTCCCACCCAAGCCCTGGTCCAGGCCACCGCCGCCGCCAGTACCCTCGAAGCGCACCTGACGAGCCCCGATGCTCATGCGCTGCTCGGCGAACTCCACCTGATCTCCGCCACCTCGCTGACCCAGGACCGGCAGCGGCCCGGCAACACCCGCACCGAGGATGTCCGCGGCCATCTGGCGGAGGCTACCAAGCTGGCCGCCCGCACCGGCGAGACGCGGGCGTGGCACCTGAACTTCGGCCCCACCAACGTCGGCATCCACAAGGTAAGCCTGAACACCGACCTCGGTCTGCACGCAGTGGCCGTCACCGCCGGGGGCGGGGTCCGCCCCGAGACGCTGGCGGACGCTCCGGGGCGGCAGGCCGCCTTCCATGCCGACCTGGGCCGGTCGCTGGCCCATCTGCGAGGCCGCGAAGCCCAGGCGGTCGCGGCTCTGCTGACCGCTGAGGAGATCGCACCGCAGCGCATCCACGCCAACGCTCCGGTGAGGAACACCGTCGAGTACCTTGCCAACCGGCAGCTGTCCGCCCACGCCGCGCGGGACCTGCGCGGTCTTGCCCACCGCATCGGCCTGCCGCTCTGACCGGCACGTCTCCCTGCTCCGGCTCAGCGCAAAGGCCGCCCGTATACGGCTGTCGCCGGTACGGAACTTCTGGGCAGGCGCCGTATGCGGTTGAGCACGTTGGTCCGTACGCAACTCCTCGCACCCGAGTTGGCGTTCCTCGCTGTCCGTCCCTGATCCGGGCTCGGGGATCACGGGGTTCACCGTCGTGAACACCTCTGCGTGCTGGGGCTCTTACCTTCGGTCATGGTCCGGGCGGCTGCCGCCCGGAGAGAGGGTGAGCCCCCGTGATGTCCAGCACTGTGATGCGCCACGACTTCCAGGTGATCTCCGAGGCCCAGTACGTCCCGCTGGCCCGCCGCGAGACCGCCAAGGTCCTTACCGACTGGGGCATGTCCGAGGACGTCGTGGACACCGCCTGCCTGATCATCAGCGAGCTGGTGACGAACGTGGTGCGGCACGCGGCCGTACTCTCGCCCACCGCCACGGTCACCCTCGCCGTCGAGGAGCAGGCCGCGCTGTTGCTGGCCGTCGCGGATGCCCACCCGCTCAAGCCGAAACCGCTGCCCGCCGCCCACGACCTCGGCGGCCGCGGCCTGTTCCTGGTCGACGCCCTGGTGAGGGAAGTCCACGGCAGAGCCGAGGTCCTCCCGGAGACCACCACGGGCGGCAAGCGGATCATCATCCGCCTTCCCCTGGCTCCCGTTGCGGCCTGATCCATCCCCGAGGCCCCACGCCCCGGCGAGCCCCACTCGTTGTCGGACCGCCATCGGCGCCCGAACCACAGCAGCACCCGAACGACACCCCGAAAACCCAAGAGAGAAGGAAGCACCGCGTGTTCATCGACATCCCGAGCAAACTCGAAGCTGCTCTGATCGACCTTCCTCTCCCGACATGGGAACTGGAGTCGAAACAGGCGGGGAGCGTACCGGCGGGTGTATGTGCGGCCGCATCCACTTCACTGTCCAGTCGTCTTCCCTCACGGACAACCGAAACAATCACCTGACCTGCCGCTTTCTTTGCAAGGGGATGCCGCTCCCGCGACCAGCAAGATCATTTCCCTTCCCGCCTGCCCTCAGCCGATCACAAGGCGTACCCCTGTCCGACAGTTCATCCGTTCTGGTGCTCGTCTGACGTGTCCCCACGACAGCATGCGCCGGGGCGGGACCGCCCAGCGTGACGGCCGCCGCTGCCAGCGAGCAGAGGACACCCGCGATCCGGAGGGTTGCGCTCCTCCTTCCAGGCCGGCAGTTCCTCGTCCTTGTGCCAGTGGTAGTGCGGGATGGTCGGCCCGGTGCCCCGGTAGTCGTTGCGGTTGCCGGGCAGCGGCTTACCGACGGCGACCACGAGGCCGGAGTCGGCGTCTGAACTTCCAGAGAATCCGGACCTTGAGCACCGTTCAGTCCACTGCACGCATTGCACAGAAAGCGTGCACGCAGCGCATACCGAAAATCACACCCGTGCACATAGGCTCCTTCCCGTCATCTGATTGAGGGCCGAATAGCTCGGTCTGTGCCAAGGAGCCCAATGATCCGCCGCATCGTCACCGTCGTCGTCGCTGTCGCACTGCCGGTACTCACCGCCAGCGAAGCATTCGCCGGGGCCATCACCAACTGCCCCTGACCTGCATTCATCCGCGAGCCCCGCTGGGTTTCGTGAACCGTCTCACCCGAAAGGAAACCCGATGATCCGCCGCATCGTCACCGTGGTCGTCGCTGTCGCACTGCCGGTACTCACCGCCAGCGAGGCATTCGCCGGGACCGTCATCAACTGCCCGTGACCGGCGCATTTTCGAAGTGGGCACATCGTTGCATGTGAACTACGGCTCCTTCGAATGAACAGGGCCTCTCGCCCGCTCTCGGGAATGAAATTGTCCCGGGCAGCACGAGAGGCCCTGACCGCTTGACAAGGGTGAAGTCCTCATCGCCCAGAAGCACCGGCGCCGATGACCGCAACCGTCACGCCTCCCCTCCGCGGCCGCGTCCGCAATGCAGGCCGCCCGGACCACGACCATCGTCGGGAGCGCCGTCGCCATTGCCAACATCCGGGCGTTGCCGGTCCGACGTCGACACCCGCCGTCGCCGAGGGCACGGACCCGGGGCTGCGCCGGCTGCTCCTGAACGTTGCCGCGCCCGTCTTCGCTCCCCTCACCGCCGTGGACGACCACGATGGGAAGCCGTCGCACACTCATTCCCCGCCGCGGTGTCAGGAGCGGAGCCGACCCCCGCGGTCTTCGTTCAGGTGGTGGCCAGTGCTGCGGCGGCCGCACGGGCGACCTCCTCGGCGCTCGGGCCGGTGCGCTGAACTGGCACCGGGCGGCACACGCGCTCCTCTATCAGGGGACCAGTGGACGATCCTGCGCGGACCGATCAGCGGGGAAGCGGTCACCGCCGCCGCGCGGGTGCTGGCCGCGTGCCACCAACTGCACTGGAGCACGAGGAGCCCGGCACACTCCGGCTCGCCACCCCGGAAAGCTCGAAAGCGCGAGGTTAAGGCTGGGGAGGCCCGGACGGCATCAGGCTGCCGCCGGCATGGGAGGTCATGCCGGCGGCAGCCTGCACAGACGAGAAAGGGCTCGTGGACTGAGCGGGGCGCGGTGTGCCATCGGCACCGGCGACGCCTGTACCGGCGCCCGCCAGGCCGGAGAGCCGGCGACAACGGCACCGACGTCCTGACTGCCGACCCGCACGGCCGCACCTGATCATCCAGAGCATGCACCGCCGAGCCGGCGACCGCGGCTCGGCCGTCGGCACCCCAGAGCTCCAGCGGGTCGACAGCAACTCCCGCCAGCTCTGCAGCGCCGACGTCGTCCGCGCCGTCACCAACGGCTGCATCTTCAACCGCTGCGCACCGCGTGCCGAGCAGATGCACATGCACCTCGCCCCTGGCCGGCGTTTGCTCGCGGCCCGGGCCGCCGGGGGCAGGCCGGTGTGGGAGCCCCTGCCGAGGATCCCTCTTCCCGGAGCTGCGTGACCGGCGTGTCCCGGGGCGGGCCGTACCGGGCCGGGACTCGCCGGCAGGGTGTGGCAAGGCTGGTCAGTCGCAGGTGTCGAGCATCTGGACGAGCGCGGCGGCCTCCGCCTCGTTGGCGGTGAGGTCATAGAGGGACTTCACACTGATCCAGGCCCGGCTGTAGGTGCACCAGTACGACTCCAGGGAGGGCTTCCACCTTCCGGGGTCCTTGTCGCCCTTCTGCCGATTGCTTCCCGCCGACACCGCGATCAGTTGCGAATGAGCCAGGTCGTTCGCGAAGGCCTTGCGCTGGTCCGTCGTCCACTGGGACGCCCCCGACCGCCAGGCTTCCTTCAGCGGGACGACGTGGTCGATGTCGATGCCGGAGGCGGACGCGATCGTCTTCCCGTCGTACTCGGAGTACCAGCTGCCGGAGACGGCCCGGCACTGGTCGTCCCGGACGACGTCCTGGCCGTCGCGCTCCAGGACGACCTCCCGGGTGTCGCAGGCACCGTACTGGGTGACCCAGTGCGGGAACTTGGCCCGCGTGTATCCGGGGACGTCGTCCTCCTCGGTCACGGTGAGATGCGCGAGCTGCAGACGGGCCTCGGCTGCGCCCGGCGGCGGGGGCAGCTCACGACCGGCCGGCACCTGCCGGACTCCGGGGGACACAGGGGTGGCCGCAGAAACGGGGACAACGGTGAGAACTGTGCCGGCCAGGGCCGAGACAGCGGCCAGGAGAACGGAACGAGACGAAAGAACAGTCATGGAGGCCATGCTTCGACCCCGGCCCGGCTCAGATCCGGCGCCGCGCACAGGGTTCACCCCCGCGAGTGGGAAGTCGTACCGGGGCCGTCACCGAAGGCGGGCAAGGTGTCCCTTGCTGTCAACCGGCGCCTGCGCCCTGCGCACCCGGAGGAACAGATCTCCTCATGGCCGCATCCTCAGCCGCCCGGTGCGCGTACGGTGAGGTGACGACCAGCCGGAGGACCAGATGAGCGCGCAGCCTGATCACGCCCCCGTCCCGCCGCTCGCCCCCGCTCCCGGGGCACCGGCCGAACTCCTCGCCCAACTCCGCGCCTGCAGGCGCGCCGACACCTGGGTGCCGGCTTTCGAGCGGGAATGGGCGGCCGCGCTGGAGAAGTCCCGCAGGACGTTCTCGCTTGCCGGCCTGTACGAGGTCGTCCAGAACTGGCAGGGCCGCCTTGCCCACGCCCAGGCGGTCGACGCGTTCCTCGCCTCCGGTTACGACGACAGCGACGCCGTCGACCTGGCGGAGCTCCGCCGGCGGCGCCGATGAGCCCGGCGCCGTACGCGGTCCGCGTCTCAGCTTCCGCCGCCAAGGCCCTCGAAGCCCTGCCCGAACACGCCGAAGACACCGTGTGGGACCTCCTTGCCGCGGCCGCCGCCGACCCGTGGGGCTTCGAGCAGTTCGACAGGGACGACGACGAGGGCGAAGACATCCGCTACGCAGCCCTCGGCCAGCTCTCCATCACCTACTGGATCAACCGGCCCCTGCACAGCCTCACGGTCCTGAGCATCCTCTGGCTCGGCTGAAACCGCCAGACGTGCAAGGTCCTGACGGGCCTTTCCGACCGCCGCCAAGCAACAAGAACACAGGCGCCGGCTACGAACAGGTAACGGAGCCGAGGTGATCGGGCGGACCATCGGACCGGGTATTGCGCGGCCACCTGAGCAAGGAGGACGCCGGGCCGTTCTTCGCCTGCTCACCCTGTCGGAGGAGAACGTCTGACCGGCCAGTCCTGCCGGGCGGGGCCGGGACCAGTGGCTCCCGGCTCCGCCCGCGACCGTATCCGGGGGAGCCGGGCCGGAGTCCGGACGGCCCGGCTCGGCCTGCCTCCAGAACCTCGGCGCCCGCACCGCACCGCCCCTGCGGACGTCGAGCCGGCGCACACTTCTGGCCGGCGACACCGGGGGCGTACGCGTAGGTCTGCTGGCCTTCCAGCGTCGCAGGCCTGGTGCGAGCCTCGCCGGGGCCGCTGCCTCAGGGTCCGGCCGCGCGTGGTCCCTCTCCGTAGAACTGGGGCCCTGATCGACTCGTCCAGATGCGGTCAACAGCGGTCATACGCCGTGCAGTTCAGGGGGAGGTCCATAGAGTGCTGATCACGCAGTCCCCTCGCCGTGTCCCTCCGGTCCAGCTGGCCGGAGGGAGGAACAGCCTCACCTTCGGTTCCTGAAAAGGAGGCAGTACATGCAGTACCTGCGGGGGGACGATGCGCCGGACTACGCCGCATGGAGCTTCTACCTGAGTCTGATCGAGGTAGGACTCGATTACCTGACTCGGCTCCTCGGCTAGCCCGGCGCTCGCACCAGTGGAGAGGCCGTTCCCTTGGGGGCGGCCTCTCCCGCATTCTGATGCTAGGGGTAATCGGCATTCCGGTAATAAATATGCGAGATGCTGATATATGTCTCTGGCATATGCCAGAGACGTGCCATGGCTATGCATACCGGGTGCAGTCGGTACCTGGACCAGGCCGAGTGCCGCGTCAGGTGTCCGGGTGGGCATCCGTGCTCAGTGTCCAGGCGCCACCCGGGCAACCGGCCGGGAGAGGTGGGAAGCGGTGGCCCTTGACGTCCGTGCTCCAGTGATGACCGGCCCCGCAGTCGCATTCGTAGATGCCGCTCTCGGGCACGATCTCCCCGGGATGCCAGTAGCCCTTTTCGTCTGCCATACCTTCCGGTGTACGTCGTCGGAGCCCGCCCGGCGACTCGGGGGAGTACCTGCGCCGGTGGGCTCATCGGCTCGGCCGGAGTCCTCTGCCGGTCTCAGGCCTCTGGAGCGCACCCGGGACGGGCTGTCGGTCGCCGGCGGCGTTACGGCAGCCCGCCGCCCTGGTGCACCACCGCGCTGTGCCGCGTGCCGGGACTCACCCATGGTCGGCCGCCTCCCCCCGCCGTCGGTCAGGGCGGCACGCCTTGCGTTGCCGCCTCGTGGCGTCGGCGCAGCGAGGGGCCGACGAGCCAGACGCGGGCGGGTTGAGTGCGAAGGCGTGGGAGCGCAGGAAAGGCTCGGACGCGGCGTCGCCCGGGTCTGCGCTGTTGGCCGTATCGACGGGTTCGAGGTGGGGGCGGGAGCAGTCGTCGAGGAGGATCGTGACGAGGCCCGCATTCGTTGGTCTCGGCCGGGCGGCGGGTCAGGACCTGTCACCCGGTCGCGGCCCCGCGCCGTGCCACGACGACAGATCACCGCTGCCGTCGGGGGCACATCGTCGGGCATGAACGCCTTCGCCCCGTCCCCCGCTACGACGACGAGGCCGGTCATCAGGTCGGCTTCGCAAGATTTGAGTGCGGCACGGACTTTCATGGGCAACCTGCGGCTCGTGGGGAATCAGCCCCGCAGCTGCCGACCGATGGGCAGTTGGAGCCGTCAGAGCCGCCTACGCAGCCGAGATGGCTGGCCGATCATAGTGTCTCCCTGCTCTCGTGTGTGGCGAGTTCCTCGGATGTGCCGTTGAACGCGGGGCCACAGTTGGACGGCAGCCGCTCAACGACCATTGCGACCGCCTCCCGAGCTGTATCAGCTCTACCGATCTTCTGAGTCCGGGAAGGGCCCTCGACGTAGTACGGCCCGGCGTGGTCGGGGCCGGCCGCCGCTGGGCCGATGTAGGGCACGTCCCACGTCCAGCGTTGCTCAGTACAGCGACTGAAGTGCAGCTCCCACATGCCAACCCAGGGGAATAGCTGTCGTAGCCGTGGCTCGTCGTATGCCGCCGCGACCAACTCGGCGCTCACCAGGTTGGAGTCGAGCAGCTCCTGCCATGCGGCTTCCACCGTGTCTGTACCTGAGTCGTTCGTTGTCATGTACGGATTCTCCACGGCAGCCGGGTTGAGCGGGCGTGGTGAGTCACGAGTCCTATTCCGCACGATCGAATATCGGAACCTACCGATATGGATGCCCCGCGCCCGCCAGACCGAATGGGCTACCCGCGGTGGCGCCGCCCACGTCGACCTTCTCTGCACCAACGGCAGGAGCGACGGGCGGCGGTGGTTCGGAGAGCCATACGCAGCACCGTTACCGGTGGACTTCGACTACGACGGCTTGATCGACCGGCTCCAAGAAGCAGGGCACGAGCCGTCGCCCTTCTGATCGGGAATGTCGAGGCCCCACCCTCGGTGCCTGGTGGGGCCTCCGTTTCGGTGCCGATCGGTGGAGGAGATGTCAGTGGGGCTTGTAGTCGTCCCAGAAGGAGCCCGTCCGGCGCCTTTCGTACGAGGCTTCAGCCCTCGCCATCCAGGCGTCGATGTCGGCGACCATCGTGGGGAATTTCTCTTTGAGAGGTTCGGCCAGCTCGACCAGTTCCTCCCAGGAGTCCGCCAGGTAGGTCAGGTTCTCCAGTCCGATCGCGACCTCGACCCGGAACGGGTCGTCCGACTTCAGCCACCCCTTCCCGGTCTCGAAGATCTGCGCCCCGTCCTTGGGATCGATGATCCAGGACATGGAGAGCAGCTGCTCCGCGACATAGCCAGGGGTGACATTCGGAGCTCTGTGGTCGACGAGGAAGCTCATGACGTCCTCAACCTGCACTGATCTGCCACCTCCGGTGCGTGCGGCGAGCATCTCCTGCGCCTCCAGAACCAGCGCGCCCTCGCCCTCCCCGTGACTCGTGGCGAGAGGCTACCGCGAGTGCGATGATCGAGTCGGCCGGACGGCCGCCCCCACCGCTTGACCGCGGGCAGCCGCCTCTAGCTCAGCCGCCCTCGCCGTGCACCAACTCTTCAACCGAACACTCGCCGCGTAAGCGCCGCGGGACTCAGCACCACGTCATAAATGCCATTCAAAGGTCATTGCTCGCGAGATCATGACGCGGATTCTGAGTACCTACATCACCACATCCCCGTTCGTCCGGCCCGCACCATCGCACTGGTCCAACTTGCCCAGGACCTGCCGCCCGCGATCCTCGCCCCCATGCTTGGCCTCCACGTCATCACTGCCCAGCAATGGCGCCGACGCGCCGCCACCGACTGGACCGCCTACCTTGAAGCCCGCCGAGGCGAACCAGTCGGCCGACAGGCCACCCGGTAAGCAGATTCTCGCCGAGCCGCACTCGACGGTGGGCCACAGCAGAGCGAGGTTCCCGCACCAGGTGGTGTCAGTGACGTGCCCTAGCGTGTCCTCGTGAATGTAGATGATCTTCGGTGGCAGTTGAGCAACCACGGCGGTGTCCCGCCGCGGCTCGTGGACGAGATCCTCGAACGCGGCGGCCTGGAGGCCCTGGTGGAGGCGACACGGGCGCGCGAGGACTGGTTCTGCGTCGCGGGTGCGGTGCGGGGACTGTGCGCGGCAGGGGAGTTCGGGCAGGCCTGGGCGGTGGTGGAGCCCTTCGCAGCTACCGGATGGCAGCCGGCGGTGCGGACGGGCGCCGACGTCCTGTGGCGGTGGGGCCGCGTCGACCAGGCGCTGGAACTGGCACGCCCCGCGGGGCCGCAGGAGCATGCGTTCGACACTTTGCGGGACTACGCCGAGATGCTCGTGCGTGCTGGGCAAGTGGACGATGCGATCGGTGTACTCGGCCCACACCTACGCGACCCGCGGGCGCTGGATGCCTTGGTGGAGATGACCGCCGGCCTCGGATGTGACGAGCGGGTGTTGGAGCTGCTGGCTCCGATCGCCGCGGACTTCCGGCGCGGCCCGGAGCAGGACGACCTCCGCGCCCTGTGGGCCGTCCTGCCCGCACAGGCCCGGGTCCTGGAGCGCGCAGGACGGACGGACCAGGCAATCCAGCTGCTCGGCGCGGACGTGGCCGCCCGCCGGTACGGGGTGCTGAACACCGTCGCGTTCTACGCTGAGCTGCTGGCCCGATGCGGCCGGATCGAGGAGCTCGGCAACCTTGCCGACACCCACAGGCACTCCGCTGTACATCCATACGTGAGGGCCCTGGAGAGCCTGGGGCGAACCGAAGAGGCGGAGGCGTACCTGCGCGGCCTGATCGCGGCCGGGCTTCCAGGCTGGTACGAGAGCATGCTGATGGAACTACTCATCCGCCAGGGCAGGTTCGACGACGCCATCAAGGCGGCAGAGCACACGTTCGACGACCTCTACGACAGCAACCTCCTCCAGGGGGCCCTGATCCTCCTTGCTGATCAGGGCCAACACGACAAGGCGATCGGACTCACACAGGGACGCAGCCCCGAGTTCCTCGCGGAGAACGAGGCGTACTGGCTCCGCTCCAACCGGTGGTGGCTGATGGGAGAGGCGGGACGCGCCCGGGAAGCGATCGCGGAGATCGAGGCTCTACCGAACGATGAGGTCGAGGATCGCGAAGTGACCATCGCGTGGCTGCTCGTCCAGGACGCGCGCGTCGAGGAGGCCATCACCCTCCTGCACTCACTGCCCGGCGAAAGGGCCGCAACCGACCTGGCCGAGTTGCTGATCCGCCAAGGCCGCTTCACGGAAGCCATTACCGCCATCCCCGATGTAGCCACCCAGCGGGAGGAGGAACGAGGAGCCCGGGCAATGCAGCACGAATCCGCCTCCCCCGACAACGGCCACGTGTACGACGACCCAAGGGCAGCCCGGAAGCGAGTGGGCAGGCACCCTACGACGTAGGCGAGCGCGGCAGACGCAGTGCGGACGGAGTCGGGCCCCCGTACATTCTGAGGACCGCTCGGCCGGGGTGCGGAGAGCAGCGGGTCGGGCGACCATCGAATTGGGCAGTAGCAGGCCCGCTCACACGGTGCGGCCAAAGGGCAGCGCAAGCGTACGGGCCGCTCTCCCCGATCCGACCGGCCGAGGGCTGGAGGTGTGTACGGATGCCGCGACCGCTGTGGACGGGAGCTATCAGCTTCGGGCTGGTCACCATCCCCACGAAGATCATCAGTGCGACCGAGGACCACTCGATCCATTTCCGGCGAGTGCACCTCGCGGACATGGGCCGCGTCCGGACGCGGAAGGTCTGCGAGATCGACGAACAGGAGCTGTCGCAGGACGAGATCGGCAAGGGCTACGAGATCTCGAAGGACAACCTCGTCCCGGTCACCGACCAGGAGCTGGAGTCGATGCCCCTGCCGACAGCCAAGTCCATCGAGATCGTCGCGTTCGTCAACGCCGGCACCATCGACCCCGTACGAATCGGCGAGAGCTACTACCTCGGAGCCGACGGCCAGGTCGCCGCCAAGCCCTACACCCTCCTGCGCCAGGCCCTGGAACGATCCGACAAGGTCGCCGTCGCAAAATGGGCGTGGCACGGGCGCGAGCGGCTCGGGCTGCTCCAGGTGCGGCAGGACGCGATCGTCCTGCACACGATGCACTGGCCCGACGAGGTCCGCAGCCCCGAGTCCCTGACCCCGAAGCCGGTCCAGCTGGAGGAGGCGGAGATCGAGCAGGCCCTCCAGCTCGCCGAGTCCATGACCACCGATGACATCGCCCAGTTCCGGGACCGCTACCGCGATGCGCTGGAAAAGCTGATCGAGGCGAAGTCCGAGGGCACGGAGCGCCCCGAGCCGGCCGAGACCGCAGAGGCGGAGTCCGGGGCGGTCGTGGACCTGATGGCGGCCCTGAACGCGTCCGTCGCGGCGGCGAAGGAGCAGCGTGGCGAACGGGACGAAGACGCCACCGTCCACGAGATACGCCCCCGCAAGAAGGCTGCTCCGAAGAAGACCGCGGTCAAGAAGCCCGTGCCGAAGAAGACCGCGGCCTCGAAGGCAGCAGCGAAGAAGCGCTCCGCTTCCTGACCGGCGCGGGGAGCGGTCAGCGGGCGAGGGTGAAGGTGACGGGCTTGTTCGGGCAGGCGGCGGTGGCCTGTACGAGGGTGTTGTGTTCGTTCGTGTCGATGCTGAGCTTCCAGCGGAGCTTGGTGGCGATCCAGTCGGTGACATACTGGCAGTGGTAGGGCTGGTAGGGCGGCAGCCACTCGGCCGGGTCTTGGTCGGCCTTCGACCGGTTCGTCGCGGCGGTCACCGCGATCAGGGAGCGGTCCTCGGCAAGATCGTTGGCGTAAGCCTCCCGCTCGGCCGCCGTCCACCCGGAGGCCCCGGAGTCCCAGCTCTCGGCGAGCGGAACGAGGTGGTCGATGTCCAGCCCGCCCGGGGCGTCGACGTAGCTGTTGCTGTACGGGCTGTACCAGCGCCCGCCCGTCAGCTTGCACCGCGCACCCTGCTCCGGAGCGACGACCGCCTCGGCCTTCAGGACCTCGGCCCTCGTGTTGCAGCCATCCTTGTCCGCGTCGATCCAGTGCTTGAACTTGGTCCGCTCGTACCCGCTGCGGTCCTCGTCGGCGACGGGCAGCGCGGCCAGGGCATCGGCCAGCGGCAGGACCATGGGGCTGCCCTTCCCGGGCAGCGGCGCGGCCGCGTGCGCGGGGGCGGTGAGAGCGGCAAGAGCGGCAGCGGCAGCCGCCAGGGACACGAAGACACGCACAGCAGGGTCCTTTTCGAAGATCAGCAACACGATGCGTGATCTTCGTACCGGCCCGGCGCCCCAGCTCTCCGTCGATACGCCGGAAGTTCACCCCAGGGCATGGAAAATCAGACCGGCCGCCCAACCGTCCCGGCTGTCACCACTTCGGGTGTTCCGCCTCCACAGCACACGGGGCTGGTGCATCGTCAGGGCAGCAGTGCTCATCGATACGGAATAGGGGTGGGGCGCGATGTGGGAGTGGCGGACCGCGGAATTCGGAACCGCGCACGAGGGACGGCCGGGCGCCGTGCTCACCGACGGCACCGAACCGCCCCCGCTGTACATCGACGCCGGCAGCGGCAGCTTCGTACACAAGACCACCGACTGGCACGTCTACGACGGCACCCGCCCCCGCGCCCCGAAGGCCACCGCCCTGCGCGGCGTCTGCTCGTGCGGCTGGCAGAGCGAAACCCACCACCCCCTGGACTGGGACCAGGTCAACCGCCGCGCCCCCTACCTCTACGACACCACAGGCCCCGAATCCGACTGGGCACGGCACATCACCGACACCGAAGCGCGCGCCGTGCCTGTCCCCGAGGAGCTCGCCGATCTCATCGACCAGCTCGACGAACGCCTCATCCAACTCGCCGCCGACGAACCGCTCGCAGCGCTGCGCGCGGTGGCCCGGCTGAAGCACGTCCTCGACGAAGCCGGCGCGGGGGCAGCAGCCCGCGCTCTGCACGACAGTGAGACCGGAAGGCTCATCGGGCCAGGCCTCGGACTGCCCGAAGCCGACGCCCGCTCCCGCCTGCGCCGCTACACCCTGATCCACTGAACGCGCTCTGGGATCTGCGGGCTGACGGCCGGGCGGGACGCGGCGGCCGGGTCGCGCCCTGAATATGTCGTGTTCTCGGCGACGGGGGAGACGACCGCAGGTGAGACGTGCGACAGGTGCAGCATCGCACACATATACGCCGGGCTTTCTTCACATGGTGGTCATATTTCTCGGTAGGCTCCGGGGTGCTGCATCCGCACCACAGAGGGGGGAATCCTCATGCGTATCCGTCATGCCCTGGCCGCCGCCGCAACCGCCGCTTCGGTCGTCTCGCTCGGCCTGGTGGCCGGCGCCCCGGCCCAGGCCGCCGAGTACTCCTCGGCCCTGAAGATCAAGGGCGTCCAGTACGACGCCCCGGGCCGCGACTCCAACAAGTGCTCCGGCGGAAACGCCGCGAGCGAGTACCTGACGATCAAGAACTACTCCCGCACCACGAAGGTCAACCTCAAGGGCTACGTCGTCAAGGACGCCACCGGCAACAAGTTCACCTTCAAGACCACCCACGTGCTGGAGCCCGGCGACTACGTCACCCTCCGCGGGAACCGGGGCACCGACTCCGACGCCAAGAACGTCGTCTACCGCCAGAACTGCAACTTCATCTGGAACAACGACAAGGACACCATCTATCTCTACAAGCCCTCCGGCGCCCGCGCCGACGTCCACTCGTACACCAAGAAGTCCAACGACCGCGACGGCAACGGCTACATCACCTACCACGGCTGACCGAACCGCCTCCGCCAGAGGACTCGCGCGGCGTGGCCCTCGTCAGCCAAGCCACGCAGACAGCAGCCCGGGCCTCGGGCCTACTCACGACCTGCGCCGCAGCCCACATACGTCGAGTACGCTGCGATGAGGCGTGCACCAGAGTCGGCACCCCCGCCGCGCGGAGCCATTTCGAAAGGGGCTGGCATGCCTCATCCATCATGCGATGGTGCGGTGGACGCCATGTCTTCCCGGGCGCTGAGTTGCGCGACGGCTCTGAGGCTCGGCGGAGGGCTGTACATCCTCGCGGAAGCTGCTGGGCACGAGGACCTCTATTACCAAGCGGACGCCGGTGTGCGTGCCGGACTGAAGTCGTGCGAGGGCAGGCGCCTGAACGGCGATGTGCTCCACATCGCCAAGAAGGCGTGCCGTCGTCTGAACGCCGAGTTCTCCGGTGCCAAGGGCACGCGGCAATTCGCCCTGGGTGGATTCACGCTCATGAAAGAAGTGCTGGCGTCGATCGAAGACGGTGACGACCGGGGCACGGAACCACATATCGCGGTGTTCGATAAGGCGTTGGAGGCGGCCGCGCTGTGGCCGGGACCCGTGGACATCGACGGGTGCGCCGGACTGCGGGAGTTCGAGCAGCTGTGTCAGCGGGAATCCGTCGACCGGCTGAACGCCGAAGGGATGCCCGGCCTTCACAGCGCACTGGGACCACGGCAACTTGCATACCGCGACCTCGCCAGGAGCGCGTTGAGCCGTTGATTCCCTAGCATCGACACCATGATGAGCGAGGCTCCCGGAATGTTCCGGGACCCGCGTCCGTGTGGCCTGGGTCAGGCAGGCTGTACCAGACCCGACTTCAGCACCTGCGCAAGGACGCCGGCCTCACCGGGCGCGAGCTTTCCGCCCGGTGAGGCCGGGACCCCGCGAAGACCGACCGCATCCAGATGGGCGCCGTTCTTCCGTCGGACGCGGACATCCGGGGCCTGGTGCACGGCGTGCGGCGCGCACGGCCAGGCCGAGGACCTCATCGCCACCGCCCGCGCGGTCGACTCGATGCACATGGAGTGGCGCCGCCTCCACCAGGGCAGCATGCGCCAGGTCCAGCACGACTGGTACACCCTGCACGAGCAGACCCGCCACTGCCGCGTCTACCTCCTATCCGGCGAGGTTGAGGTTGTGCATCCGGGCGATTCCCAGCATGGCGTGGTGGACACCGTCACCTTTGAGGCGGCAGTCGCGGAGAATCTTCCAGGTCTTCATGCGGGCGAAGACGTGCTCGACGCGGGCGTGGACCTGCTTGTGGGACTTGTTGTGCGCCTGCTTCCAGTCGGGCAGCTCTTCGCCCTTGCGGCGGCGGTGGGGCGTCACGAGCCCGGTGCGCGGATAGCCGCCGTCGGCAATCGTCATGGTCTCGCCGACTGCGGCCTTCGCGCCGGACTCCTCTCACGCCCTACAGTCGTTGCGATTTCCCGGCAAAGGTCGGCCAACCGCGACGACGAGCCGAGTGTCGGCATCGATGACGACCTGGTGGTTCGTGGAGTACCGGTAGTTCTTGGACTGCTCGGCGATGGTGTGATCGCGGGTGGGCACCAGGGGTGCCGTCCACGATGAGCACGGTGTCCTTCGCGAACCGCTTGCGGGGCTGGAGGGCGAGCATCGGGGCGAGGTGGTCGATGATCCGGTCCGCGGCCGACTTGGATACCCCGAACGGCGGTGCGAGCTGCCGCATGGTCAGGTTCGTGCGCCAGTAGGCCGCGACCAGCAGGGCCCGGTCCTCCAGCGGCAGGCTCCACGGCCGGCCCCTGCGAACCGCGTCCGCACCCTCACGCCGCAGAAGTGTCACCAACTTCCCGAACCAACGAGGGCTCAGCCCGGTGAACGGGGCTAACCAGGACGGCTCCGACGCCACGATCACACCAGACACCACAAGATCATTCCATGACGCCCAGCACAGAACCGAAAATGTCCCTATGACTGAAGAACTAGCGAGGTTCATCGAGGCGCGGCTGGACGAGGAGGCCGACTTGGCTCGGCGCTGCGACGGTGACGGATGCGGAGAGTGGTCCGCTCACGGTCACACGGTCGACTTCTGCCAGGTTGACCTCACCGGCTTCCACCCCACGATTGCTTTGCACGTGGCTCTGCACGACCCGGCCCGCGTCCTGCGCGAGATCGAGGCCAAGCGGCGCATCTTGGCCCGTCACGCCCGCGACCCCTGGCCGTACCACGACCTGCGTGACCTTGCTTCGCCCTACACCGACCATCCTGACTTCCCGGCAAGGGCCTGAAGCGGCGCAGCAGATGAGTAGAAGCCCCAGTAAAGCCGCGAGACTGGGCGTCACATCGCCCCGGAAGATCATTACGGGACAGGGCTTCGGCACTGTTTCTCGGATCTCCTGACGTGCGTGGGGTGTTGGGGTCAGGCTGCTTTTATGGGTCGTGGTGATCTGACGAATGCGGAGTGGGACCGGCTGGAGTCGTTCTTGCCTCCTGGTGGGGCGCGCGGGGGCCGGTGGAGTGACCACCGTCGGGTGATCAACGGGGTTCTCTACCGGGTCCGGACGGGCGTGCAGTGGAGGGACCTGCCGGAGAGGTTCGGGCCGTGGGAGACCGTCTACAAACGCCATCGTCGCTGGTCAGCGGACGTGGGTCTATGAAATAAAAGAAGCCGAGGCGCAGGCAAATGGTTTCCACAAGAGCGTGCAGTATGTGCGCGTCATGGAACCCACCACCACCGGGCCGCATCCCTACCCCAACGGATATATCACCTACATCAATAAGGGAGGTCAGTTCATCAATCTGTTCACTGGTCAAACCGTCACCAAGGCCGATCCCTACTGGCACATCGAGATCCCATGACACGCGTAGAAAATCTTTTCACTTCTCAAGAATATTCTCAGGCTTCGGTGGTCATCGACTGGGACCCGTTCAAGAGGAATGATGCCCTGGAGGATGCGCAACTCCTGGATTCCAGGGTATGTCCGACCGCAAACCGTGCGGCGCTACTCTTCGACATGCGGACTGCGTCGTGCTACCCGACAGGGAATTCCGCTCTACTCGTCGTTCGCGGACTGCGCTCATTTCAGTGGGACGGCGTGCCGCAGTCTCAGAAGCTGATGGCATTCTCTGCGGTGTCCAGCAGGCCTCGCGAGCTCGGCACTGGAGGATTCCGGATGGATCTGGAGTTCTTCCCGGACGGCAAGTTCTCGGTCAGCGGAGATCGCGCGGACTTCTACCTTCTGGAAGTTCACGGCCTCCCTGAGACTCCGCCGATGTACCCAGATCACGATCTTGATCAGGTACGGCATGGGTTGCCGTGGTGGGACTCTGCCTGCACTGTGCTGTCGTCGTCTAGTTCGAGCAGCAGCTGATTCACTGGAACACCTGACGGGGCCCGCCAAGATTTCTTTGGCGGGCCCAAGACGGCGGGGTGATCGGCTGTATCGCCTCGTGCAGTGGCTCTGTTGGTCGGTTTCGAGAACGTCTGTTGCTCAGTGAGTCTTTTCCAACCTGAGGATGCAGGTTACCGTGGGTGCTCGGGCTTGCCGGGTCCTTGATCGACAGCGTTTCATGGTCCGCCAGCGGGCGGATTGCGCCGACACCTGGATCGGGCTGCTCTTTCGCGTGTCCTACCAGTACGTGGCCGGTCCTGTGATGACCCAGCCAGTGTCGGTGGGCCTGACCCGAAAGCCCAATGCCACTTCGATGATCTGCGCGTGGTAGGTGATCTCAACGTAGACATGGCTGCCGGTGCGGCCCCAGTGGAAATCTGCGAGATTCAGTTCGCCAAGCCAGGACAGATCCTGCTCCCACCCGTCTGCAGGAGGTCTTCCGGCCTCGTCCCCATCGGCGCTTGCTTCGACGGACCCGGTCCACAGCGACTTGAGTACATGATGGACCGGGTAGTGATCAATGAGCTGTTCGGCCTCAGGGATCCTTTCGGCTCGGAGCAGGCTGAAGTAGCGGCGAACGACAGCTTCGACGTCTGCCTTGGCAGGGTGCTCCGTCCAGATCCTCATCGCGAGATCATACGAGCTCGGCAACTGAGCCTTCTTCAACCTGCCCCGCGCGCTGTCCAGTTGGGCTGACAACAGGATGAAGCCCCTGGTAGATGGGTTTTCGACCAAGAGAACCTTCTCCACCAGAGGCTTCGCATGCTTGTCTACCCGTCCGGCGCCGACGTGTCCATCTCTTCCCTGCGCTTCCTCGCACAGCATCTTCGCGGGCGTCGCCGGGCGATCGGGTCCCGGTGGCGACGGCTGAGCCCGGGCCGCCAAGCCCTGCTCGCACTCGCCCACTGGACAGCAGTGGCACGCTGGGCTGGTGCCCAGCCTTCTTCACGTTGGTACGCAGGCTCCTCAGTCTCCAGCCTGGGCGTTGCTCTGTCAGCCGGGCGCGGCAGCCGTCGTCGATCTGGTCCACGTCAGCTCACGTCGCCCCACTGGCCACGGCACGGGCGATGCGGCCGGCCCCAGGGTGAATGGCACCTTGACGCCTACTTCCGGAGCGAGGGACGGTGATGTGCGCAACTATGCACAACTGGCTCGCTTCGGAGGCGATCATGGCGTTACTTTTCTTCGGTACGGACCCGACCTCGGGCGGGGGTAACTGCCCGGCGGTATGGGTGGACACCGACACCGCCGAGGGACCCGAGCTGGTGTTGCAGGGCAAACTCCCCGACAAGGAGACCCGGGCCGCGTGCGGCCAGGACAGTCCGCCCGCGGACGACGAGGGGATCATCCGGATCCCGGCCCGGATGATCGGGCAGATCAGGAGGGCGTGTGATGCCGCAGAAGCCGCCGGCGCCCACCTTTGAGGAGCTGCTCGACTCCGCCCAGTACCAGGCCCTGCACCTGGAACTCCGCGACGTCTACGCCGTGGGGGAGGAACGGGACGTCTACGAGGCGTTCCTGCGGGACGGGGCGGTGCCCGCGGACGACTCGGCGTTCTGGGCCGGGTGGCTGCCGCTGGTGGAACGGACCGTGGCCCGCGGGGTGACGGTCCGCCGGGCACGGATCGTGTCCGAACCGGTCACCACCTACATCCGCTTCGAGCACGCCATCACCGACGCCAACCTCCGCGCCGGCGAACAGGTCCGCTGGCTGCCCCGCCGCCGCGCCTCCGCCCTCGCTCTGCCGGGCAATGACTTCTGGCTCATCGACGACCGGGTCGTGCGCTGGAACCTGTTCTCCGGCGATGGCAAGGCCCTGGAGCCGGACCACACCGAGGACCCGCACGTGGTCAAACTGTGCGCCGAGGCGTTCCGCACGGTGTGGGACCTGGCCACCGAACACGCCGACTACCGCATCTGACCACGACACCACGCACACCCCAGGGGCCACGCACCGCATGACGACCGCCTCCCCATCCTCCAGCGCGCAGGCGGCCCGCGAGGCGCTCGCCGTGCGCCTTCAGCACCTGCGCAAGGACGCCGGCCTCACCGGGCGCGAGCTTTCCGCCCGGTGTGGCTGGCACCCCGCGAAGACCACCCGCATCCAGATGGACGCCGTTCTTCCGTCGGACGCGGACATCCGGGCCTGGTGTGCGGCGTGCGGAGCGGACGGCCAGGCCGAGGACCTCATCGCCACCGCCCGCGCGGTCGACTCGATGTACATGGAGTGGCGCCGCCTCCACCAGGGCGGCATGCGCCAGGTCCAGCAGGACTGGTACACCCTGCACGAGCAGACCCGCCACTGCCGCGTCTACCTCTCCAATGTGCCCCCCGGCTTCCTTCAGACACCGGCGTTCGCCACCGCCCTCATGGAGCAGATCACCGCCTTCCAGGGCACGCCCAACGACGTCTCCGAAGCCGTCGCCGCCCGCGTCGCCCGCTCCCGCTTCCTCTACGAGGGCGGCCACCGCTACGTGATCCTGATGGAGGAGTCCGTCCTGCGGTTCCGCACGGCCGACCCGGAGGCGATGCGGGGGCAGCTGCGCCACCTCCTGGCCGTGATGCCGCTCGCCTCCGTCTCACTCGGGATCATCCCGTTCACCGCGCAGCGCACCGTGTGGCCGCTGGAAGCCTTCTACGTCCACGACGACACCATGGCCGTGGTGGAGACCCTGACGGCGGAGATCAGAGTGACGCAGCCCCGCGAAGTCGCTGACTACGCACGTGCGTTCGCCGGCCTCGCCGAGATGGCCGTTTACGGCGACGCCGCCCGCGCCCTCATCCACACCGCGATCGACACCCTGGAGTGAAATCCCGCAATTTTCCGCAACTTCATTGAGGGTCAGCCCTGCCGCTGCGTAGCGTCGAACGACACCGACGCACCCAGGACACGACGGAGGCGGTGCCCCATGAGCGCACCCACACCCACCGGTCACCAGCCGGACGACCGCGGCCTCCAGCCGCCCGCCTTCGGCCAGCCCTCCCCGGCGCTGATCGCCCGCGCCGACCGCGGCTACGCCCGCTTCCTCGCCACCCCCGCCGCCGCCCCGGGCCCGGTCCACGAGCCCGAAGCCGGCGGCCACGGCCAAGACCACGATGCGGCCGGCCCGCGGTGAGCGGCACCCACACCGTGCTCCACGACCCCCAGGGCCTGATCGAGGGCGAACTTCCGCTGGACCGGGGCCCGCACGAAGCGCTCGTCACCGCCGTCCTCGCCTGGGGGTGCCTGGACCTCGCGCCCCGCGACTACGAGCAGATCGCCCTCCAGCTCACCGGGCATGCCCGCGCGCTGGCCGCCGACGTCCGCCACCGCGCCTCCGCCCTCCCCAAGGACGACGGCCGCGCCGCCCTTGCCGACGTCGTACTCCGGGAAGCCGCCCAGATCCTCTCCGTTCCGCTGGACGGCACCGCTCGCTGCGCACAGGATCGTGCCCGCCTCGTTCGGGCTCTCTACGCCCGGCTCGATCGCCTCGCAGCACCGTCCTGACCCTGCGGCTGATGGTTCCGGCCGTCGACCCCGCGACCCGTAGCCGATCCGCCCCTCACCCGCGCCGTCGTCGCGGGTGAGGGGCGGATCGCAGCTCCCCGTATCGGTTCTCACAGGCACGGAGCCGGCTGCCGTTCCCGGGCGTTGAGCAAGCTGGTGCCCGGCTCGCCCGGCGGCGTCGTCCGTCCCGCGTCCTGTCCGGGGTGCGGCGGCGGCCCGTCAGGGGCGGCAGAGGCGGGCGAGGACGGCCTGGCAGAGGTGCTGCACTTCTGTGTCGCTGCTGATACTGCGGAATCGTCCCCCGCGGCGGGGGAGCGCGAGCTCGGCCTGGATGCGGGGGATGGCTGGCGCGGCGGCAGGACCCATCCGGTCAAAGCAGGCCAGGACGTAGTTGCCCGTGGCGTCGTTTCCCTCCCAGGCGGCCAGCAACGTCGGCACGACGACGCCAGCTTCGGTCTCGCCGCCGATGTCCCAGATGGCGGCTGCGGCATGGATCCGGGTCCAGTCGTACCCGTTGTCCAGCAGCTCGCGCAGTCGTGGGAGCGCGACCCGGGCGGGCGGGCCGATCCGGCCGAGGGCATCGGCTGCCTCGTGGTGGCAGTGGGTGTCGAGCAGCGCTTCGAGCCGGGGCACGGACTCGGCGGCGTCGCGCCCCAGTTCCCACACCGCGATTGCCGCGGCCGCCCGGAGATTCACGTCCTTGGCTTCGGTCAGCGGGCGGATGACCGTCAGGGCCGGTGCGGCCCCGGGGCCGAAAGAGGCGAGCGCGTTCACCGCGGAGGTGGCCGTGGACCACTGCTCATGCCGGGCCGCGGCGCTGACGGCATGGGTGAGTGCGGGCAGGCCCGCGGGGTGACGCAGCGCGGCCAGGGCGGATACGAGAGCCCCAGCACCCCATTGCTCGGAGAGATCGGTCTCGGCAAGGAGCCGGGCCAGTCTCGGCACGAGGTCCCCAGCGGCCAAGCTCAGGTGCCCGGAGACCTGAATGGCACGCCACGCATCGCACCCGGTATCGAGCGCGGTCAGCAGGCAGGGCAGGGCACGGACGTCGCCGAGGCGCGCCAGGGCCATCACGGCTTCCTGATGCGCGCGGCGCCGCGCCGGATGGGGAGCGGCCCACACGTCGGATCCGTGAACGCCGCGGTGCGCCTCGACGTAGGCGGCCAGAGCGTCGCGGGCCGGTTCGGCGAGAGAGGACAGCGATCCGAGGGCTTCGGCGGCCGCGGTGGAGGTGTACGGGTCCTCGGGGATCAGGCATCCGGCGAGGAGCGCGACGAGCGTGGTGTGCTCGCCGCGCCAGGAACCGATCAGTTCCCGGGCCATGGAGATCGCGTCGTACCGGGTGGCCGGGTCAGGGCTGCGCAGCTGTTCGGTGAGCAGCGCGGTGCGCTCGGGCAGACGTGCGCCGAGCACCGCGTGGAAGGTCCGCAGGAGATCGGTGGTGGGTGCGTGGACACGGCTGTGCCGTTCGAGGTCGTCGAACGCGGCAGCGATCTGAGGCGGAACACCCTGAGCCTGTGCCTCGGCCGGCTCGGCACCGCAACCACAGTCCTCCGGCACGTCCCCGTTCTTCGTGCCCGCCGACTCGGGCCGGGCCGCAGCGGTGAGCCGCCGGAGCAGACCGATCGCCGTCGGGACTGTGCCGGCGTCGACGGCGGTGGGGGAGCAGCGTGCCCGGTGGACCAGCGCGGCCAGGCGGATATCGGGATCCGCGGCAGCGTCGCCCGCGAGGACATCGAGCCACGCCACGGCGGAGGACCGGGCGGCCGGCAGCCGCAGCGCCAGATCTGCCATGGTCCGCACGACCAGCAACCGCTCGAAGGTCCCGGACTCCGCGGACAGCCGATCACGCAGGAGCGCGACGGCCCGGCCGGCGTCGTCAAGGAAGTGGCCCAGGCCCTCGATCGCCGCCCGGCGCACGGCGACGTCAGAGCTACCGGAGTGAGTGACGAAGATATCGGCGCGCCCGCGAATCAGGGCCAGGCTGTCCGCGCCGGCTGTGGACTCGGTGCCGTCCGGCGCGAAGTAGACGCCGTCGCCCCGCTCGGCCGATTCCAGGCCGATGCTCACCACCAGCTCCACGACGGCCGCGGGGTCGGGAGTCGAGGCGTCGTCGGCCATGGCGAAGAGAAACGGGAGACTGGCCGCCGTACACGGATACACGTCACCCTGATGGTGCGCCGCACCGTAGAAGTCGCTGAATGCCCGGTTCCGGACGTCCGGATCGGGCGAGGCCATCGCCCGCAGCCACGCGGGGACATCGACGGCGGAGCCATAGGCGTGACTCATCGACGACCAGTCGATGCTGTCCAAGTCGTTGATCATGGCCGGAACTCTGCCGGACACCACTGACAATCACACCGGCAGCCGGTGAGTGGGACCTCCCCGCGTTCACGGAATCGATGCTCCCGGGGGCGGTGCCCGCACGACTCCGCTCCCTTCCTGACCTGCGGCTCAATGTCAGTGCTGCGGTTTAGGATCCCGCCGTGGCAGAACCGAGCGATGAACTGATCAAGCTGTGCAAAGCGGCCGCCGAGGCCCAGACGGCGGCGACATCTCAGCCGTACAGCCAGGAGGCCTGGGCCCCCTGGCTTCAGGCCGCAGAGCGATTCCAGCGTGCCGTGACCGCAGAGGCCGAGGCGACGGAGACCAACCGGGTCGAGCTGGAGCAGGCGGCGAAGAAAGCTGCGCTGCACCCCGAGAACGAGTAGGCGGTCAGGGCGGCCATGACCTCAGGACCTCGCCGGTGACTTCGTCGACGAGGTCGATGCGGGCGTTGTGACCGCGCTCGCCGATCCAGCGTGTGTACTTCTTCTCGGCGGTCGGCAGGTCCGCCCACCACCCGCGCATGATGATCCTGGGGCCGATCGACAGCGTGAGCCGGTACCGGTCCACCACGGCTACGCCTCGTCCGTGACGACGGTGAGGGCGACCCCCACGGTGGCGGCGGCCTCGCGCAGCACGGCCATGGTGTCCTCCAGCGGGCCCGGCGGGCCACCGCGGGGCGTGGTCGCGACGAGGCAGGGCATGCACCGGTCGACCCAGCGCCGGCCGAGCGGCGTTTCCGCGATCGCGGCCACGGTGGCCGGGTCGCCGCACCGTACGCACGGATACCGGGCGACGAGCCGGCCCGTGTACACGCATTCGGGAACCGGCCGTGCAGGGGCCGGGTCCAGGTCCGCCGGATCCACGCCGAGGTCCTGGAGCAGGTCACCGCCGTCGTGCACCGCCACCACCTCCTCGCCGCAGCCCAGCACCGGCATACAATAGAACGCGTGTACGACCTTCCGTCCGATCTGCCCCGGCTTCGCACACTGGAGCACCAGCTCAGCATCTGGCTCGGCCATATCCGCGCAGCCATCGCCGCGGCCGAGCAGAGGGAAGCCGAGCGGCGGCAGGGCGAAGAGCGGCGGCCGCCGGTACCGGACTGGATCGTCGAGCTCGGGATCGGCGTCGGCCGGCCGCCCAGCGAGGTCCACGCCGGCCACTGCTACGCCGCGGGCAAGCGGCGGCGGGCCATCGACCGGGACGAGGCCCGCGCCCTTCTGGCCAGTGGTGTCCGGGCGTGCACGCGCTGCCGCCCGGACACCGACCTCGGCATGGAGTAGCCGACCGGGCGGACCACGTCCTCGCGGCGCAGGATCGGCGTGTGGAGTATCCCGTCAAGCCCGCCCTCGCCGAGGCCGTGCCGGTGATCCCTTCCGGGCCGGGCTGGTGGTACGAGCCGAAGGCCGACGGGCACCGGACGGTTCTCCGCCGTACCGACGACACGGTCATCCTCTACGCCCGGTCCGGGCGCGTCGTCACCAGCCACTGGATGGACCTGGCCGTCGCCGGGATGGCGCTCCGGCCGGGCACGACACTGGATGGCGTTATGTGACCTGTACGGGTGTCTCAGCCCCATGGTGTCTCAGGCGGAGCACCTCCGTAGACGAGACACGTTCGTCGCCGATGGGTCGGGAGCCCAAGAAGGAAATAAGGCCGCGCGGCCGTCGGCGCGGCACAGATAACCTGCGCGAATGGAGCGGATTCAGCGGGCCGCTGGCGCGGTTGTCGGGTCAGCGGTGGGTGACGCGCTGGGCGGCCCCTTCGAGTTCGGTCCCCAGGGAGCGTTCTCCGCACGGTTTCCCGAGCCTGGTGCCGGTGGCGAGATGTGCGGAGGCGGCGGCTGGGACCCCGGCGAGGCCACTGACGATACGCAGATGGCCGTCCTGGTCGCGGAGTCGCTGCTGGAGCGGGGCGGACTGGATCTGCCGGACATCTTCGCCCGCTTCCAGCGGTGGGCGGCATCAGAACCGAAGGACATCGGCTTGCAGACCGAAGACGTCCTGACCAACGGCATGCCCTGGGACCTCGCCGCTGCGATTCACTTCCAGGTCAACCAACGAGCAGCGGGAAACGGCTCGTTGATGCGGGCATCGACCTCCGCGGTCTACTTCGCCTCCTCCGGCCAGGAAGCCACCATGGACGCGGCCCGCCGGATCGCTGCCCTCACTCACGGTGACCGTGCGGCCTGGGAAGGCACCGCGATCTTCCACGAACTTATCCGTGTCACCTTCGAGGACACCGACCTCCTCGCCGCGCTCCCGGACATCCTGGCTGTTGTCCACCCCGACCACCGCGGCCGCTACGCCGCAGTCCTCGCGCCCAACTGGCACCCCGATCAGGCGACCGAGTTCAACGGTGCTGTCTGGCCCTGCCTGGGCTCAGCCGTCTGGGCGCTGCGCACCACCACCAGCTTCGAAGACGCGATACGCGCGGCGATCGACCTCGGCGGTGACACGGACACCGTCGCCGCGGTCACCGGAGGCCTCGCGGGGGCGTACTACGGGCTGGACGCAATCCCAGCCCGCTGGAGCCAGCCACCCCATGTCCCTCTCCCCGGATTCGATGGGCGGGTGCTGCACCTGGCAGATCTGCTCCATCTTGCGCGCCGCCTCGGAGGCTGAACCGGGTCCTGCTCACCAATCGGCCGATGGATGGGCAGTGGCACCTCAAAGGCCCCTAGACCGCAAAGACTTGTTCGCAAAGGATCCTTTGCGAACAACTCTTTGCGGTCTAGGGTGGGCGGTATGACTGACCCAAACGTGAAGCCGGACGGCCCGAACGTTGAAGAGGACGCAGTTGTCCTAGATGCCAAGGGGCTGCGTGCCCTGGCGCATCCGGTGCGTGTGCAGTTGGTTGGGCTGCTGCGGAAGTACGGCCCGTCGACGGCCACCCGCCTCGCGGAACGGCTCGGCGTGAATTCCGGTACGGCCAGCTACCACCTCCGGCAGCTCGGCGCGGCCGGTTTCGTCGAGGAGGACACCGAACGGGGCAACGCGCGAGAGCGCTGGTGGCGTTCGGTGCACCGGACGATCTGGTTCAACGATCCGGAGCTGGCCGAGCGGGAGCCCGAGGCCGCACTGGCCTATCAGCAGTCCGTCGCCGCCATCTACACCCTGCGCACGCAGCAGACCCTGAACGGGCTTCAGACGATGCCCCGTGCATGGCGGAACACCTTCGACATGAGCGACTGGGCCTTGCGGCTCACACCCGAGGAAGCCGCCGCCCTGTACCGGGAGTTGACGGACGTCATCGCGCGCTATCGGCGAGACGCGCCGGAGACGGCGGCGGGTGCCCCCGAGGGCGCCGAACGGGTCGCCGTGATCACGCAGATCCTTCCCGAACTGGATGCGCCTGCCGCGTCGTCGCTCCCTTCCGGCCCTCAGGAAGAGGAAGGAGGCCCGACGTCATGACCGACGACGCCTCGAAGGCCGACGGCATACCCGGCAAGAGGTCCTTACGGCCGCTGGGCGGGGTGCTGGCGGCCATGGTTGTGTCGCTGACCGGCACTCGGATCTCCGTTGTGGCACTGCCCTGGTTCGTCCTGGTCACAACTGGGAGCGCCACCCAGACCGGACTGGTCGCCTTCTGCGAGATGGCGCCCTACGTGGTGGTCAAGGCGTTCACCGGGCCGCTGGTGGACCGGATCGGCCCGCGGGCCGTTTCCTGGACCACCGACCTGGCCAGCGCGACCGCCGCCGCCGCGGTTCCCCTGCTCCACGTCCTGGACCTGCTGTCCTTTCCCCTTCTGCTGGTTCTGGTCGCGCTGATCGGCGCGGCCCGGGGACCCGGCGACCTGGCCAAGGAGGTGATGGTCCCGGAGGCGTCTGAGCGCGGCCGGGTGCCGCTGGAGCGGGCCACCGGTCTGGCCGGTGTGATCGAGCGGCTCGCCTCTACCGTCGGCCTGGCGGTCGGCGGATCTCTGGTGGCGCTGCTCGGTCCCTTGACCGGACTTGCCGTCAACGCGTGCTGCTTCGCCCTCGGATCGGTGATCATCAAACTCGCGCTGCCTCGCGGCATGGGGCACGCGGTCGAGGAAGCCCCCTCGCCGACCGGGGGAACCGGACCGGGCTACTGGCGGCGGTTCGGCGAGGGCTTCACCTTCCTGCGCGGCGAGCCGCTGTTGCTCACAGTCATCGTCATGTGCGGCATCACCAATCTGCTGGACGCGGCGATCACCTCAGTGCTCATACCTGTCTGGGCCAGGGAGTCCGGCAACGGGCCGACCGCGATCGGCCTGATGGGCAGCGTCATGGGGGCCTCGGCGGTCGGCGGGAGCCTGATCGCCGCAATGGTCGCGCACCGGCTGCGGCGGCGAGTGGTGGTTCTCACCGGTTTCCTGCTGGCCGGGGCACCGAGGTTCCTGATCCTCGCCTTCGATGCCCCGTTTGGGGTGGTACTGACAGTCTTCGCGGTCAGTGGGTTCGGAGCCGGCTTCATCAACCCAGTGATGGGGGCCGTCCTCGTCGAGCGGGTACCGCGCCGAATGCTGGGTCGGGTCAACGCGCTCGGTGACTCGCTGGCCTGGGCCGGTATCCCTCTCGGTGGGCTGCTCGCCGGGGCGGCGGTGACCGCTGTCGGACTCGTGCCGGTGCTGCTCACCTGCGGCGCCGCGTACTTCCTCACCACGAATCTGGCTGGACTGCGGCCGGAATGGCGCGAGATGGACCGCACGCGTGGACAGGGCGTCCTGAAGCCGCATTCCAAGGAAGACGCCTCACAAGACAGTGCGAATGCAGCGACCTGACGCTTACGGGAGGGAGGTGGACCATCTGGCTTCCTTCTCCCTCCCACCGCTCCTTCTGACCTCGCCCACGCTTCACGCACGCTCAGATGACTGCTGGTCGGCGGTGTCCGTCGGAACTCGGGGACCCGGAAGTCTGACCGCAGCAAGGTCGAGGCGCGTGTCCATGTCGAGGTTGACCTCCCCGTAGGGCCGGACGTGCGACCAGAACAGCGGGGTCAGGCCACGCCGGTCGGCGGGCGTGAGGAGCTCGGCCCACTCCGGTTCGCCGAGGATGTCCTGGAGCATCAGGGTGTTCACGTAGACCAGGGCCGATTGCAGAATCCGCAGGCACAGCACGAACATCTCCTGCTCGTCGCGCCGGTTCGAGGCGATCTCCCCGCCCTTGCCGTAGGCGATCACGGAGTTCGCGCCGTTGGAGGACTCCATCACGTTCAGGCCCTCCTCGATCTCCCGCTGGAGGTCCCGAAGCCGCAGGTACCGGGCCACGAAGATGGTCTTCTGCGCACGCCCGACCTCCAGCATGGCCGCGTAGGTGGGGTGGGAGGCGTTGCGGGTGAAGCGCCGCAGGATCGCCTCGGTGGACGCGGTGCGGGTACGGATCGCCGTGGCGTACTTGATCATCTGGTCGTACTGCCGGGCGATGAGTTCCCAGCGGATCGGGCGGGTCAGCGCCGGGGTCAGCTGCGGGTAGGCGTCCGGTTCGCCGGCCACTGGCCGGTACAGCTTCACCTTGTTGATCCGCTTGATCCTCGGCAGCAGGTCGAAGTTCAGCAGCCTCGTGATGCCGAACCCGATTTCCGACTGGCCGTGCGAGTCCGTGTAGTTGGCTTCCACGTCCAAGGTGGTGCCGTGCCTCATCGCGCCCTCGATCATCGCGGCGACCTCGGAGGCGGTGCAGTTGATCAGCTGGGAGTGGATAGCCAGGGACTTCTTCTCCACGTGCCAGTAGATGAGCACCCCACGGCCGCCGTAGCGCGAGTGCCACTCGGTGAACAGGTTCTGGTCGTAGGCGCGCACGTGGGTGGAGTCGGAGGCGACCGCGGTCGAGCCCTGTCCCCATAGCTCGGTGCTGCGGGCGGCGAAGGTGGCGTTCGCGATCTGGATGGCGATGGCGCGAGCGGCCTCGGCGGACAGGTAGCGGCGGCGTACGTAGCGCAGTTCGTCCTCGGTGTGGCCGTGGCCGCCGGACGCCACGGCCTTGATCCCGGTGTTCGTGCCGTACGCGTAGATGACCAGCAGCAGGCGCTCGGCCAGTACCTCCGGTGAGAGGCTGCCGCCGCCGGAGACGGAAGTGACCGCGTCCAGGCATCCGGTCCGCAGCACCGCTTCCTTGAGCATGTCGACGAGCGGCACGATGCCCCATCGCCTCTGTACCTCGGCCTTGATCCTGCGCAGGTTGCGCGGCTCGGGCTGGGCCTCGGCCGCCGTGAGCCGGATCGCCCCGGACTTCCGCTCGGCGATGTCCAGCCAGGTCAGCTTGGGCATCCGGTCGTTGAGCAAGGTCAGTTCGGCCGTCATCTGTTCGCGCAGTTCGTCGACGAACACCGCGGCGTCCAGCGGCTTGCGCAGCTCCCGGTAGTTCTCCGCCCGCTTCGCCTCGAAGTCCTGCGGCAGGTCCTCGTCCGGGTCGCGCCACTTGTCGGCGCCGACCACCCAGATCTCCTTGCACTTGAGCTGATCGCGCAGGGCCTGGAAGGCGACGACCTCGTAGACCATGCGCACCACCCGGCGCCGGCCGCGCTTGTCGGCACGGTGGACGACCTCCGCCCAGTCCCCGCCCATCGCCTTGTGGACCGGCACCGTCTCGCCCAGCGGGTAGTACGTCGTGTTCCCGGCGTTCGCGTACCGCGCCACCAGCGCCAGGGCCTCGATCACCGGCCGGTGGGCGTGATTGGAGGAGCGGAACTCCAGCACGTCCAGCAGCTTGATCAGCCCGCGCCGGTAGTGGTTGGTGTAGGACGCCTTCAACGTCGTCTGAACCGTCCGCCGGTAGACCGGCCCGCGGGTCTTGAACTCGTGCACCAGCTCCCGCAGTGTCGCCTCGCCCCCGGACACCGCCGGGAACACGACCTGGCGGACCGTCCCCTCCGGGGTGCCCAGCGACGCCTCGGCGAGCTTGAAGAGGATGTTCTCCTTGCCCGACACCTTCTTGAACGCGTTGATGAGCTGCTCGGTGACCTTCTTCTCCGCCCGCGCCCCGATCCGGTGCACCGTGGAGATCAGCAGCTCCACCAGCGTGTCGGTGATCTCCCGCTCCCACTCGTGCAGCAAGGCGGCCAGCAAGGTCACCCGCAGTGACACCGGGTGCGTCCGCAGGTGGGAAGGCGACTCCACGGCGGCCCGTGCCCGCCAGCCAGCTACGACCTTCGGCGCGACGTCGATGAACAGATCCCGTGGCAGACCGATCGCCCGCACCGCCAGGAGCTTGTCGATCTCGGTGAGCATCGTCTCCAGGCTCACGTTGCCCGGCGCTTCCTTGACCTTCGCCAGCACCGGTGGCGCGTCCTCACCCTCCGTACCGCCGCCCGCGGGTCCGGCGTCGTCCTGGTCGGCGCCGGCCACCAGAGCCACGATCCGCTCAATGCTCTCCACGGTCAGCCGCGAGGAGATCAGGGCCGTCAGCGACTCCTCGGCCGCCCGCAGAGCGGCCCCCACGATTCGGTCGCACCGGCCCGCCGTGGGCGGCTCGATGCTCTCCGTGCGACAGCGAGCCAGCAGTTCCAGCCGGACCTGTTCGGGCCTGCGTTCCTTGTGCGCGACGTGCTCGGCCAGATACGCCGTCAGCTTCTCCGCGTCCGCGACGCTGCACTCACGGAAGCCGAGGTGCTCCCGGATCTGCGCACGGTGGTACTCGACCGTGCGGCCCGTCCAGCCGTAGGACTCCAGCTCCAAGGCGGGTACCTGCACCTGCCGGGCGACGAACTCCACGGCCTCACCAGGCAGCTCTGCCCGGTTCCGGGGAAACCGGCCGTACTGCGTATAGAACTTCAGCAGCACGGCGAAGCCCAGTCGCGTCGCACCACGCTTGCCGGACACAAGCGCCTGCTCGTCCTTCAACAGCGTCCAGTGCTCGACGAGTTCATCCAGGTCCAACGGAGTACGGGCCACGATCGCCGATCGTCCCCGCAGAGCTTCACCCACCGCAGCCGTACAGCCCAGGACTCACCCACACGAGTGACGCCCTCACAAGATCACCGCCGTTTGCGGCTGGTGACAGCATTCTTACCGGCACCCCAAGTCGGGGCGGCCGTCCGCATCCGGCGCGATGATCTCCCCGTCCAGCACCGCCGAACAGCCGCCGAACGCCGCGGGGAGGCCGTGCAGCTCGGGGTAGGCCCGGGTGATCTCGTGCCCGCCCCGGGAGCGGACCGAGACCGACCCGTCGCCGGGCAGGTAGACCAGCGCGCGCTGGCCGTCCTGCTTCGCCTTCACCGCCCACCCCTGGTCACCGCCGGGCAACGGCAGACTCCCCGGCACGGCCAGCATCGGGGCGAGCACGGGAAGGTCCATGCGCCAGATGTGGCCCCAACCGCCCCCGACCACACCCGCGCCGCACCGAAGTCCCCCGGACGGGCCCCGCGGCACGAAGCCCTTTCCTGATACTGGTCCTGAAAAAAGGAACCGCCTGCTTCCAACCAGGCGCCACCGCTGGGCAGTTGGCTTTCCGTGTCCGTACATCGTGGGCTCCCCCAGCTCGCCGAAGAGCGTGTCGGGATCGAGGACGAGCCACGCGAAAACGCGGTCCAGGCGGGGTACTTCCATACCTGTCAGGCATCCCGAAACCTGCCTGCGGTCCTGAATCAGGTAGGCCTGTGTCAGATTCCCCGCCTGGAGCCACTGCTTTCGCGGTACATCTCAAGAGCATGCGGCTTAGACAGCCCTGGAAGCGGTGCCGAAACCCCTAACGGGGTTCCAACACCGCCACCCACCCTGAAATTGAGGGCTACGATCCTGTGTTCGCGAATAGGACAGCGCCACCGATTCCAACGACCAAAACGATGGCCAAGATGACCCCGATAGTCACGCCGACTTTACGCGTGGACATGAATCTCCCCCTTTCAGGATCTGTTCCTCGGGCGTGCGAATTACAAGTTGTACAGCGAGTGGGCCCGGAAGCCCGTCTCATCGCAGCGCACATGGTGACGCTTGTCGAGGGACACACTGAGGCCCGAGATCGTAAGTTCCCCCTCCCATGTCACGTACGCAAGGGCATTTCCGGCCGCAGAAATCCACTGCTCCTCCGGCTGATGACCAAGCACGACGCCGGGATTATAGTTGTACTTGGAAGCCGACACGTTGTAGATCTTGTCAACCTTCGTCGTGGTGGAGTGGTACCACTGCTCGAGCTTGAACTTGGTGATCTTGATTCCGAAGACAGTGGAGTAGAAGGTCGACGAGCACCACCAGTCAGCGGCTGTACCCCGCGCGAGAGAGCGGCTGGCAACTGTCTCGGTCTGGACGACTACGTCACCACCCTTGAGGGTTCTCCGCGCTACCGGATCCGACTCGGTGCCACCTGTCTCTCCGACCGTCGCCTTCAGAACTTCCGGGTCCACCAGATAGCCGAGGAACTGCTGCTGATTGATGGCAGAGAGCGCCTTGAACTGGGTTGCGATCGAGTCAGCCTCGGGGTCGTTCTGGCCATCGAGGTAGGCAAGGTACTCCTGAGCCGTGGGCGCCTGCGGCGCTTCCGTGGCAGACGCTGCGGGTGCCTGATAAGTCAGCGCCCCTGCGAGGATCGCAATTGCAGCGAGAGCCGAATTTGCTTTCATGCGATTGCGTGCAGTGTTGTTCATGTTTCCCCTCTGTTCAACGGTCGGGTTGACTAGAGGGGGAAACAGGACATGGCTCAATGCGCTCTAGACCTCCTGAGCGCCCCCTGCTCCCCTCCCCTGCGACCGCCCCATCCCCACCCCGGGGCTCCGTCGCACTTTTGAATATTCACCCGGAGTGAACCGAAGGTCAATAGAGACTCCCGAGCTCTGAGCTTCTCTTGAGGTTGACCTCAAAAAACTCAGTTGCCCCCAGATCTTGAGGCAAGAAGCGAGTTGACTGGACATGGCGCCACCATTTAATGAAAGTGTAAATTCGGCCAAATTTGTGACTGGAAATAGTGCGCGATTATGCAACTTGATCAACTCGCCGTCGAGTTGTTGTTGAACGACGGAAGCACTCCGAGGAACTCGCGATGCTTGCCGGCGTTTTCGGTGACTGTTTCCAGTCAATCAGGGCCGGATTGTTTTGGCAGGCACGTCCAGGAGCAGGCCGCCGACGCAGTACGCGAAGACCTTCCCGTCCTCGCAGTCGATCATTGCGAGCGGACCATTCTCGAAGCGCGGGTCGCGGTCGGTGGTCGCGGTCGCGGTGGTCTTCTTCGCCACCGCCTTCTTCGCACCCGGGTGCCGCAACGACGCGGCGGGCTTCACGGCGGGCGCCAACTGTACGGCAGCAGCCGGGGGCCGGAGAGCTGCGCGTCGCGCAGGTCCTGGGGGAAGTCGCACGTGGACACACCTAAATAGTACGACCGTTCGAATTCGATGTGCGAGGGCACGCCGGACCCACCGGGCACACTCACCCGAACGCCTCCGGCCGGCAAGACGCTCACCCGCACGCCCACCCCTTGTCCTTGCCCCGCAGGCGGTCGGCGCTTCGCCCGCGCACTTGCCAGTGGTGTCCGGGCGTGCACGCGCTGCCGCCCGGACACTGACCTCGGCATGGAGTAGCCGACCGGGCGGACCACGTCCTCGCGGCGCAGGATCGGACCGTGAAACACCCCGTCAAGCCCGCCCTCGCCGAGGCCGTGCCAGTGATCCCTTCCGGGCCGGGCTGGTGGTACGAGCCGAAGGCCGACGGGCACCGGACGGTTCTCCGCCGCACCGACGACACCGTCATCCTCTATGCCAGGTCCGGGCGCGTCGTCACCAGCCACTGGATGGACCTGGCCGTCGCCGGGATGGCGCTCCGGCCGGGGACGACACTGGACGGGGAGGCGGTGATCTGGAACGGCGGCCGTATCGACTTCGGTGCCGCCCAGGCCCGCGCGGCCTCCGGCATCGTCCGCGCCCGGGCCCTCGCAGCCCGGCACCCCGCCTCCTACCTCGTCTGGGACGTGCTGGAACATCCGGACCGCGGGCAGACCACCGGCCTGCCGTACACCGAGCGCCGCCAGCTCCTCCTCGACCTGCTCCACGATGTGCAGCCCCCCATCCAGGCCGTCCCCGCCACCGACGACCGCACAGTCGCCCAGACCTGGTACGACACCCTCCAGACCCAGGGCATCGAGGGAATCGTCGCTAAAAGGGGCAGCGCCCCGTACCCGGCCGGGCGCGGCTGGATCAAGATCCGCCACGCCGACACCGAGGACGCCCTGGTCGTCGGATACCTCGGGCCCCGGCGCCGGCCCCACCGGCTCGCGCTCGCCGTCGGCGACGAAGGCGCCCCGATCCGGCTCTCGGCACGCCTCGACCCGGTGCTCGCCGGGCACATCGCCGACGCCCTCACCACCGCTACGATCACGGGGGAGCGCCGGGCCGAGGGGGAGACCTACACCGGCGTCGACAGCGACGTCACCGTCGAGGTCCTGGCGGGCTCCGGCCGGCACGGCACGCTCACCGTCACCCGCATGCGATAGACAAGGTGTTCCCGGACCCTGCCTGAGAGGTTGCTGTGGCCCGCACCGTGTGGCGTGCGGGGTCGTGAGGGGGTCAGTCGCAGGTGTCGAGCATCTGGGCGAGCGCGGCGACCTCCGAGTCGTTGGCTGTGAGGTTGTAGAGGGACTTCACGCTGATCCAGGCCCGGCTGTAGGTGCACCAGTACGACTCCAGGGAGGGCTTCCACTTCCCGGGGTCCTTGTCGCCCTTCTGCCGGTTGCTGCCGGCCGACACCGCGATCAGCTGCGAATGAGTCAGATCATTCGCGAAGGCCTTGCGCTGGTCCGTCGTCCACTGGGACGCCCCCGACCGCCAGGCTTCCTTCAGCGGGACGACGTGGTCGATGTCGATGCCGGAGGCGGACGCGATCGTCTTCCCGTCGTACTCGGAGTACCAGCTGCCGGAGGCGGCCCGGCACTGGTCGTCCCGGACGACGTCCTGGCCGTCGCGTTCCAGGACGACCTCCCGAGTGTCGCAGGCTCCGTACTGGGTGATCCAGTGCGGGAACTTCGCGCGCGTGTATCCGGGGACGTCGTTCTCGTCGGCCACGGCGAGATGCGTGAGCTGGAGGCGGGCCTCGGCCGCGTCCGGCGGCGGAGGCAGCTCACGGCTGGCTGGCGCCTGTCGGACGCCGGGGGAGGCGGGGGCGGCCGCAGAGACGGGGGCGGCGGTGAGGGCCGTGCCGGCCAGGGCCGTGACAGCGGCCAGGAGCACGGTACGAGGCGACAGAATGATCATGACCGCCATGCTTCGGCCCCGGCCCGGCGCAGGACCGTTGCCACGCACAGGAGTTCACCCCCGCGAGTGGCAAGTCGTACCGGTTCGCGGCGCGGGCGGGCACGCCGCTCCGGACCGGCGGTCGCCGAACCTGCCTCATGGGGCAGCGAGCGTCCAGGCCCTTCGGGCTTCACGGCAACCGAGCGCTTGAGTGGGCGGCCGGTGAGTACCTGAACTCCCCCAAGCGCACTCGGAGTTGGCAGGATTCACTCGAAGGTGGCAAGAAACCGCTCGCGCGCCGGGGCACCAGCCGTGTGACCTCGATCACGCTACGCATGCACACCAGACCCTTGAGTGACCATCCCTCGCAGGTCAGGACGGCCTCGGCCGCCACGATGATCACTTTGAGCGCCGAACCGAACGCACCGTGTGAAATTCGTATGGGTGTGCATGCGCGTTCCGCCGATTGGTCCGGTTGAGTGAACACGAGCGACCCCGGGAGCCGCTCATCCCGTCAGACCTCGACGAAGAGGACCCAAGTACCCCATGACCGACGACGTTCGTGAGGACGGCCCCATGCCGGTGGCCGAGGAGGCCCCGCTCCAGCTCCCCCTGGAGTTCGAGGCCCACTACCTCACCAACCAGGTGGCGTTCCACGACTTCGCGCTGTACATCCTGCTGACCAACGACCGTGCGGAGAAGGCCGTCCATCGCGCCTACGTGGAGATCCTCACCCGCTGGGACACCCTGCTCGCCGAACCGGATCTGCAGGCCCAGACCTGGCTCATCCTGCGCCGCGCCATCATCGACGAACTGATCGGCGGCTTCCGCGAGGAGGTGGCCGGCCGCGACAGCGGCATCGGCCTCTACCCGGCCCTCACCAAACTCCCCCCGCGCCAGTTCGACGTCGTCGTCCTGCGCTTCATCGGCGGGCTCGACACCCAGAAGATCGCCTGGTACATGGGCCTCACCCCCAGCACCGTCACCCACCACATCCGCAAGGCCCAGGAACGCCTCGCCCCCATCCACCGCCGCGCCACGCGACCGATCAAGAAGAAGGACGTTCAGTGAGCGACACCTGGGAACAGCTCTTCTCCGACGCCGACACCGCCGTCCGCGAACCCCGCCGCGCCTTCGACGTCGGCGCCGGACTGCGCCGCATAGCCCACGACACCGTCCACCTCCCGTCCCCCGGGCCGGTCCCGACCGGCGGCCACCCCGGCGCCGGCCGCCGGCTCGGCGTCATGGCCCGCGTCGTGGTCACCCAGGCCGGGGCGGCCACCCACATGAAGGAGCTGACCGCACTGCTCGGCGGCGACGACGCCATCGCCCAGTTCGACGGATGGACCAGCGGCGTCGACATCGACGGCGTCCAGGTCTTCGCCTGCATGCTCTACCTCGCCCACCACCCCGAAAGCGCCCGCTTCTGGTGGCGCTTCGCCGCCGGCGCCGGCTCCAGCGGCGCCGCGTACTGCCTCTACCTCGACCACCTGGCGCTCGGCGACGAGGGCCAGGCGACATTCTGGAAGCGACAGGTAACCACGTTGTTCTGCCCGGACACGGCCAGGGACCGCGAAGTCGATCCGCAGGCATTCCTCAAGGCCCTGGAGCACTTCACCAACGACTCCGCATCCCGCGACGCCGGCCGGGCCGTCCTGACCGGCGGACTCGAGGCCGATGTCGACCAGCTGGCCGACCACCACACCGACGACGGCCTCGTCTGCCGCCCCGACGCCCGCCTGGCCGACCGCATCCACGAACTCGCCGGCCGCCCCTGAAACGCAGAAGCCCGGCGCGGGGCCGAAGGTTCCTAGGCCGCCCAGCCCCCGCCGGACCACACCAGCACCCCGAAGAACGGAGCACCTTCATGCAGACTATCCGCCGTACCCGCGCCGCGGACCAGACCCCGGAAATCCACCGCCCTGCGACCAAGCCCTCCGCGATCCGCCGCGGCCTGCGCTGGATCGCCCGCCGCCGCACCGCCCTGCTCTCCAGCGCACTGCGCGGTGCCGCCTACGCCACCGGCGCCGGCGTCATCGGCCTGGTCTTCTTCGCGATCCGGCAGCAGATCTGACCCGGCAACAAGGCCGGGCCCAGCCCGGCCTCCTCGAACGACCCGCCAGCCAGCCGGGCGGGGGCACGGTCCTCAGGGGATGTCGCCGTCCCAGACGAACGGGCCGTCGGCGCGGTCAGGGGTGTAGGAGGCGCGGCCGCCGGGCCCGTACGCGCTGAGCGGCGCCATCAGAAAGGCGCCGCCGACGAGCATCGCCTCGCTCCAGCCGGTGACGTCGAGCAGCTGCCCGTCGAGCGGACCGCCGACGAGTTCGCGGTAGGTGTGTCCGGGCTCCGGCCCGGTGTCCGTCTCGTCGCTGCCGTACACCCGTGCTGCGTAGGTCATGCCGCCAGTCTGACCCGGCCACCGGCCCGTGTCCGCGAATCCGCCGGGGTCGCCGAGGCGCCCCCCGGTTGTACGTCCCGGACCTGCGGACCGTGGTTGCCCAACAGGTCTTCCTGCACGTGTCGAGGTTTTCGCAGGTTGAAGTTCACGATCAAGGCTCTCTCAGCCTCTCCTCTGCACAAGACTCGGTCCGGGGCCGGACCCGGCATGAGGGGAAGGCAGAGGATGGACACGACCACGATTGTGATTGCCATCGGCTCGGTTATCAGCGCCAAAGTGTTCGCGCTGTGGGGGCTCTGGCTGCGCCTGCGCTGGCGTTCGCGCCGTGAGCAGTACCGCCACGACTACCTTCTGGGTATCGCGGAGAAGGTGGCTGTCGGCAGCCAGGTGGAACTCGACGACCAGGACCGTGACGGTCACCGGCTGCGGGTGAGCATCTCTCCCGCGGAGGAGTAGGAGGACGCGGCAGCGTGAGTATCCACGAACCGGGGGACAGTCCTGAGCACCCCGCTGGCGCACCCGCGACACGGGACCAGCCCGACCCGCGGCACGACTTACAGCTAGCGAAGGACGCAGCGTTCAGCGCCTTCTACCGCGCCACGGTCCGCGCCTTGGTGGGGTTCTTGGTCAACCAGGGCGCCAGCGTCCACGTCGCAGCGGACATCGCCCAGGACACCATGCTCTCCGCCTACGAGCGCTGGCACACCATCGATCATCCCCGGGCGTGGGTACACACGATTGCCTCCCGCGCGCTGGTCCGCAGGATCGCCTCCTGCGACGAGCAGCCCGTGGAACAGGTACCAGAGCCGACATCACTACTGGCCGACCCGGACGCGATCACGGCCTGGGAGGCCCGCCACGACCTGCTGCCTGTGCTGCGCAGCCTGCCGCCCCGGCAACGTCAGGTTCTGGCCTGGGCCCTGTCCGGCTTCACCCCCGGTGACATCGCCGAACAACTCGGTATGAACGACGACGCAGTACGCGCCAGCCTCTACAAAGCCCGCCGCGCTGTGGCAGAAGCGATCAAGGCACGGGAGGAGGGACAGTGACCGACCACCCCATGCACGACGACGACCAGGCCGTCAGCAACCGGCTCGCCCGGCACCAGCACACCCTGGACGACAACCTGGACAGCTTCCTCGACATCGAAGCCGGCCTGCAGGAAATCCTCATCCAGTCCCGCCACGACACCGCCGTCAACGCCCTCGGTACCGTCCTGAACACCGAAGCCGGACTGGCCGGCATCCTCACGCCGCCACCCCAGCCCCAGGCACCCTCCGGCACACCCAGCACACACCACCACCTCCGTGCAGGGGCCTCCCTTCCCGCACTCAGCCCCGCAGACCGCATGGCCCTACGCGAGCACCCGGACATCAAGGATGCACAACGCGCGCTCGCCCACGACCTCGCCGGCAACCGCGACCGAAACCTCCCCCTCGCCCTCGCCCACGACCTCGCCAGCGCCCTCGCCCGCGACCTCGGCCACGCCGGCGCCCGCGACCCCGACCTCGCCCGCACCCGAGACCTGAACCTCGCCCGCGCCCGCAACCGCGCCCTCGACCTCGTCCGCGTTCTCGTCCGCGCCCGCGACCTCGCCCTCGACCTCGCCCGCAACGGCGACCTCAGCATCGACCTCGGCCTCGCTCGCGCCCGCGACCTCGACCGCGACCTCGTCCGCGTTCTCGCCCGTGCCCGCAACCGCGACCTCGACCTCGATCTCGACCTCGCCCGCGCCCTTGTTCTCGCCCGCGACCTCGACCGCGACCTCGCCCTCGCCCTCGACCTCGCCCGCACCCTCGACTTCAACCCCGCTCACGGCCTCACCCCCGCTCGCGGCCTCGCCCGCGACGCCTTCATCAAGGTCCGTGCCAATGAGGTCTGCCGGGCCATCGGCACGGTCCTACGCCAAGAACCCCCTGCACTCGATGCCGCGTCGGTGACCACGCTCCTGAACGACTTCACCCATGACGACCTCCGCGCCGCTGACCTGAAGGGCCTTGACTTCAGCGGAGTGCACTGGTCGCAGTGCACCCGATGGCCCCCGACCGTCGACATCGAAGCTCTCAAAGCCCGCTCAGACGAGACGCCGCCCGGAAGCGGAATCTGGATCGTCCGGTCCGGAACCACAACCGTCCGAGACTCCGAGGAATCGCCGATCTGACATGAAAGGGCCGCCACCAAGAGGGGCTTGCGCTTTGTGCACACCGTGTGGCATTCTCCGAGTGTGCACAAAGCGCACATCGTATTTGAGCAGGGGAGACACGCCATGTCCGTCACCGTGACCAAGACCGCCGGCCACAAGGCCGAGATCACCTGGGGCCAGGGCGACGACCCGCACGGCTACCTCGCACGGGCCGTGGAAGGCGACCAGCTCGCCTACGCCCTGGAGGCCCTCGGCGGCGCCACCGTCCCCGGGAACGAGGACCAGGCCCTGCTCGCCGCCCGGCACACGACCGCGCTCGCCCGGCTCCTGCAGCGCCGCGCCGTCGCCCAGGTGGTCCAGCTGCGGGACGTCCACGGCCTGTCGTGGCGCCGGATCGCCGAAGTCGTCCTGGAGGACAAGGACAAGCAGTCCGCGGTCCGGCGGATGTACGACTCCGGCCTCCGCGGCACCGAGAACTGACCCGCCATCACCCATCTGAAAGGTCATCATCATGCGATTCCACATCACCCGCGCCGACGCCGAACGCAACGCCGACACCAACAACAACGACGCCGACATCGCCAGCGACGGCGGCCGGATCGACATGCGCGGTGCCACGATCACCGGCGGTGTGTTCGGCGGGGTCAACACCGGCATCAAGGGCGGCGTGTTCCACGGCAGGGTCATCGTCGAGAACGACGACGACCAGTAGCTCGGCCGGGGGCGGCCGCATCACTGCCAGGCGACCGGCCGCCCCCTTCACTCCCGACAGCCCCAGCCGCCGGAGGACCACCATGTTCCCATCCCTCTTTGTCCTGCTCCACCTCGCGCACCTCGTCGCCGACTACCCGCTCCAGACCGACCACCAGGCCGGGCACAAGGCGCTCCCGGGCCCGGCCGGGTGGCGCGCGAATCTGGTCCACGCGGGCACGCACGTCGCCACCGGCGCGCTCGCCCTGGCCGTCGCCGCCGCCGTCCTCGACCTGGACGTCGGCGTCCTGCCCGGCGCGGCCGCGCTCCTGTGGATCGGCGCGACCCACGCGATCATCGACCGACGCCGATTGGTCCAGTGGTGGATGACACACGCCCGCCAGACCGAATGGGCTACCCGCGGTGGCGCCGCCCACGTCGATCAGACCGCACACGTCCTGGCCCTGGCAGTCGCCGCCCTCACCCTCACCGCACTGAACTGACCCACCCACAGCCCGTCCCCAGAGATCGGAGACGACCATGACCGACCAGAACCTCCAGGAGCAGCTGCGCCGCCAGGCCGAAGAGCAGGAACGCGCGGCCCAGGCGCTGGCCGAGGCGCTCGCGGAAGCAGCCCGCCGGGACGGCGGAGCCTAGACACCAAGCAGGTGCGGGGCCGGTACGGATCAATCCGTACCGGCCCCGCACCTGCATCCGGTCAGTCCTCTGAGGTGCTCATGGACTCGAAGGTCTCACGCATCAGCTCATCGATCGTCCCCGGCTTGTCGACCAGCGTGTCGAAGAGGTCCGCGAGTAGCCACAGCACGAAACCGTGGACCATGGCCTCCGCCGGCGGGATCGTCCCGAACCGGTCGCGCCAGGCCACGGTGTCCATCCCACGCTCCGCTACGGCGCCGTGGACCGCACGATGCGTCACCTGCGGCCAGATCGGGCGGTTCCGCCTCGCGGACGTCAAGCAGGGGCGCGGCTGCCCGAAGTGCACGCCCGAGCCGCCCTGGAGCTGAACCGCCCCTCTGGCACCCCGGCCTTCGGCGCAATCCGATCGAAGAGCCCTCAGGGGATGTCGCCGTCCCAGATGAACGGGCCCTGCGGATGTGCGGGGTCGGGGGTGTAGGACGGCCTCGGGACTGGTAAGCCCGCATGTTGAGGTGTCGCATATTCTCTGACGGTTTTCAGCTTGACCACGCTGAGTAGTCGGTGCTTCCTGCTGATCACTCTGCGCCGTCGTGACCGGGCTCGTAGGGCGGGATCGTCCAGCGCATCGTTGTCCGGCCCGTGGGCCCAGGCTGAAGAGTCACGGGATAGACCTGCCCGAAGCGGCGTTCGCCGCGATGTCGCATCGAGTGGTCGCCGCTGTCCCAGTTGATCCCCAGAACGGAGCAGTCAGCGACCTCGATGGCGCCGATCTGAAGCGGGTGGGTCCAACTCGCGCGGTTGAAGCGGTGGAAGTCAGTGTGCTCATCGACTGCAACCATGACGCCCCCGCCCTGTTCGTCGCCCTTCCAGTCGTTGAGGGCGTCGCCGAGCTTCTTGGCGTCATCGAGCGGGAGGTCGAGCCACCCTCGCACTTGACCGCCGTGTCGCGGGACCAGTTCACCGCCGAACTGACGATGGGCGGCCTCCGCGTAGCCTCCCCAATAGGCGACATCGGCAAGGCCGTCGGTTGATGGATGGCCGTCTCCGGTCCAGGAGTCCAGGGCAAGCGCGTCACCGAGCACCATGCCGCAACGGTCGACCGGTAGGTCGCCAAGGATGATCGGCTCGTCCCCTCCGGTGCCGGCCCACGGCAGACCGAGATCGATCTCAAGGACTGCGATGGTTGGTCCGCCGTCGAAGGGCGACGCCGCCGTGCTGGCCCGCACCGTCAATGGCCTGTCACTGGCGGCGCGAACTACGGCCATCTCACACATCCAGTCGTGGACGTGTCCGCCGCCGACCGATGCCGCGGCACTTGCGCGCTCGGACAGCGGTTGGCCCAGCTGCGGCCAGTAGTCGATCCACGACGCCATCCCCAACACGAGGACTCCCGACGGCGCCGTCACGACTCCCAGGTCAATGTCAGTCTCAGCCATCCGGCGATTGAACCTTCCTTTTGCTCTCAGGATCAAGGTCCGGCCGGGTCAGCGCCTGTGGTCACCCGGGGCGTACCGGCTCCAGGTTCCGCCGGCCTCGGTGACCAGACGGGTGGCTGTCTTGTCGTGGTAGCCGAGCGCCTTCGCGATGACGGGGGCTGGGGCTTGGAGGACGAGTTGGCGGATCGCGGAGGTCCTGCCGCGCTGTGGCGGGACGCCGATCTTTCGCAGGTGGACTTGGAGGCTGACCGGATTCATGGGCTGTCCGGGCTGGCGGCCGGGGAAGAGCCACTGTGAGCTTCTACTGCTGGCGTAGGGCAGGTGCTGGCGGGACTGGACGTATGCCCGCATGAGGTCAGCGACGGGTTCCGGAAGCGGGGACGGCGGGTCTCCCAGCCGGACGGTGAGGGTGGCCCCGTCGTCGATGACGTCGTCAACGGTGAGGCGGACGATGCGGGTGACGGGTTGCGCGTAGAGGAGAACGAGCGCGGCCGCGACCCGGGCCCGCAGGGGCAAGGAGTCGTCGTTGAGGGTCCGCCGGAGAATGGCGAGTCGGCGGTGTTGGTGCAGCGGCGCTTGGTCCTGGCTGATGACTTGGGGTGGCAGGGTGAGTCGGGGCATCCGGCTCGTCTTCATGCACCAGCGCAGGAACGTCTGGGCCGGGCGCCGGGTGGCCAGCTTCTCCGTGTGCCAGGCGTCGACGTCCGCCTGCTGGCAGTGTTCGAGGGTGCGGCCTCGGTCGGCGAGCCAGGAGAGGAAGGTGCCGGCCTGAGTGATCTCCTGTTTCGCCTGGCCGGTCTGGGAACGTCCCAGAGGCCCCTTCTCGGCCTTGCTCCGCAGGCGCCGCATCTGGTGCCAGGTGGCGAAATGCTGAAGAAGCCGACAGTGTTCAGGATCCTCGATGGCTCCGAGCCGTTCGGTCAGCCAGCGCTGGTAAAGCATGATCTGCCGGTCGACGCGTGGCAGGACGCCGCTGTCCATCAGTAGGTCACGCAGGTGGGCGACGGTTCGCCAGGGTGTTTCCTGGTGCAGTCCATCGTGGGTGAGCGGGATGGCGCCGGCGGCCAAGCCCTGGAGGAGACGGACGACGTTGGGGTTGCGGAGCCAGATCAGGCGGCTCTTTGGCTGGTCCATCTCCAGCAGGATGGTGACCAGCGGTTGCAGCGGAGGGGCGACGTGGCCAGTGCCGTTGTCGAGGAGACGGCTGAGCGTGTCGGAGAGGGTGCAGCGTTCGCAGAGACGTCCACCGAGCAGGAGCCCCTCGAAGCCGCAGCGGTCGCAGAAGAAGTCCCGGGTGATGCTGGCGCAGTCGCGGCAGATCGGTGTGCCGTCGGTGTCCCGGCCGGGCAGCAGCCGGTCGGTGCCGCAACAGGGGCAGCTGCCGCGGACGCGCATCGCGCGTTCGTAGCAGGTCCGGCAGATCGGACCGTCCGACCACTCGGCGGACTTTGAGGCCCGGCAGCCGCAGCGTGCGCAGTCTCGGATCATCCACCGCTCGTACTCTTCTGGCGTCACCGCTCACCCCTCGGGCGTCAGCCGGACCCGGGTAGGCCGTCGGGCAGCTAGATTGATCGGCGCCTCTTCGCCGGCCGCGCGGCGGGACGGGAGGTTCTGGGCTGAGGTGGTGATCAGGTCGGTGGGCGTGCAGTCGAGGATGTCGCAGAGGGTGGCCAGCACGGGCAGGGAGAGCCGTTCCGGGGTGCCAGAGACCAGACGGTGGACCTGGGAGGAGGACAGTGTGATGCCGCGTTCAGTTAGGTGTGGCATGAGCTCGGCGACGGTGAACATGCCGCGGGCGGCCATCAGCTCGCGCAGGCGCCACCGGTAGGTGATCTGGCGTGGCATCAGGAGGTCCTTCCCGGCCGCAGAGCGGCCTCGATGGTGGCGTCCAGGACACGTCGCAGGGAGCGGGTACGGAAGTCTGAGGAGACGCAGGTGTAGATCGCGGTGGTGGAGGCGTGGTCGTGACCGACCTGCTGCTGGACGAACAGCGGGTCGTGGCCGTCCTCGATCAGGTGGGTGATGTAGGACCTGCGCAGCGAGTGGAACTCCAGCGCAGGGTCCAGGCCGATGGCGTCCCGGTAGCTGGCGAAGCGGGAGTCCAGGCGTTGAAGACCGACCCGCGGGCCTCGCTCGGATGGCCAAAGGGCCCGGCCGGTCGAATGCCGCATCCCAGGCCGCACCTCGCTGATCCATTCCTCGATCGTGCCGGGCGTCCAGTGCCAGACGGTGAGCACGCTGCGGCGCTTGGGCGGCGACCCCTTCTTGGCCTTGCCGTAGCGGACCAGCAGGGTGCCGTACTCGCCGAACTCCCGGCCCTCCGGGTTGCGTCCGAAGTCGGTGAGATCCAGCATTCGGGTCTCGTTGCGTCGCAGGCCGTAGGCGTACGCAACCTTGAACAAGGCGGCATCCCGGAAGGCAGGCAGCCAGCCCTTGCGGCCATTGCCTCGAACGCGCAAGACCTCCTCGTCGGCATGATCGAAGAATGCCTCCAGCTCGGGCTTGGTGAAGGCTCGGCGTTCTGGCTCGCCCTCGGCTTCGTCGGCGTGCGTCGCGGCGTTCCAGTCGTAGACCACCTGGACTGGGTGGGTACCGAAGTGCCGCAGGCACTCGTCGCTCCAGCCATAGGCTGGATTGGTCAGGAAGTCGCAGAACTGCCGTACCGAGCCCTGATAGTTGCGCAGGGTGGAGCGGACGCAGCCGTGCACGGCCCGCAGATCGGCTGACCATTCGTCGATGTGCTGCGGCGTCCACTGCCACGGCATCGCATCGGCATGCCGAGTGAAGGCCCGGACCGTACGTTCCTGGTCATTGACGTACCCCGGTGAGAGATTCCGGGCGAGCTGCTGGTTGCGCCAGCCCTTGATCATCGCCTCGAAGACTTGCTCGTCCGGCCGCAGCAACGGCAGACCGTCGATCAGGTGCAGCCGAGCAGACCCTGGAACGAGACCGTCCTCACCCATCCGCCATCACTCTCCGTCTATCGCATCTGACGCGAGAATTTCGCATCGGATGCGACTAGGGGGCGTCTTCGCAGTTCCATCGCTCGATGGAGTGAGACCGGCAGATGTCCACCGAGGAGGCCGCTACCGTGGTTCCGAGGTCAGCGTCCCTGGTGAGACCGCTTTCAGACGGTCCCAGACCAACATCCGGGATGGGTGTCGCCTATTCGCATCCGATGCAATTGGCGTCGGTAGGAACATCGGTACAGCGGTTGGCGCTGAGATTGATCATGGTCGACTAGGGCCTGTCCGGCGGATCTAGGTTGCTCCCCGCGGGGGTTATCGTCTTGCCATGGGATCAATGGGGGATGATTTCCGGGGCCGTTGGGCGTTCGTGGGTAGGACGCTGGTCAAGCGTCCATGGCTGATCGTGAGCTGGGTTGTGCTCGCAGTCGTGGCGGTTGTGGCCGGGAAAATCATGCCGCAACCGTGGAGCGCGGGCATCTATCCCGTGGTTTTGTTTGTCGCGCTGCTGCTGTTCTCCTGGGCGTCGACGCAGAAGGAGTAAGTTCGCTCAGGGCCGAAGCCAGAGTCGGATTGCTGCAACCGTGACTGTGCCGTGGAAGACGTAGGCCCTCTTGTCGTAACGGGTGGCGACCGCGCGGGAGTTCTTGAGTCGGTTGATGGTCCGCTCGACCTCGTTGCGTCGCCGGTAGCGCCCGCGGTCGAAGCCGGCGGGTCTGCCGCCCGCGCTGCCTCTGCGCCGTCGGTTGGCCCGTTGGTCCTTCGGCTCGGGATCGTGTGCCGGATGTGGCGTCTTCGCAGGTAGCGGCGATTCCGACGGGAGCTGTAAGCCTTGTCGCCGCTGACGTGCTCGGGCCTTGTCCGGGGCCGCCCGACCAATCGGCGGGGAACCCTGATCCGCTCCAGGACCTCGATCATCTGCGGGGCATCACCCCACTGACCTGGAGTGATCAGTAGAGCCATGGGCCGGCAGCCGCCTTCACCGGCGAGGTGGATCTTGGAGGTCAGACCGCCCCGGGACCGTCCGAGGCCCTCATCAGGGCGGTGGTGCCGGGGCGTCGTCCTTTTTTCGGGACCCGCGGCCTGGCCTTGCGGCCGCCGGCCGCATGGTGGTGGGCCCGGCAGGACGTGGAGTCGACGCCGACCATGCCCCAGTCGATCCGCCCGGCAAGGTCGGCGTCGGCCTGGACCTCCTGCAGGAGGCGGTCCCAGGTGCCGTCCGCCGACCAGCGGCGATGCCGTTCATAGACGGTCTTCCACGATCCGTAGCGTTCCGGCAGGTCACGCCACGGAATACCGGTGCGGACCCGGAACAGAATCCCGTTGAGCACGGTCCGGTGATCGTTCCACCGGCCGCCCCGGCCACCCGACGAAGGCAGATGCGGCTTCAGCAGCAACCACTCGCGATTCGTCAGATCCCCCCGACCCATGACCCAACCAACGAGCGACCGGTCAGAAAGTCACATGATCCACCGGACAGGCCCTAGGCGGGTCCGGTTGCTCCGCGCGGCAGCGCCGGCTCACCTCCGCTCGCGCGGAGAGGACGCCCTGCGAGCCGAACAACTCCGCCTGTACGGTGGCTCACCTCCGCTCGCGCGGAGAGGACGCACCGGCGGCCAGGTCGCGGCGCACGGTGTCCGGCTCACCTCCGCTCGCGCGGAGAGGACCTGTCCGCGTCAACCTCGCCCGCCAGGCCCTGCGGCTCACCTCCGCTCGCGCGGAGAGGACGCCATCAGCCGCGAGCACCGCAATCCGGGATACGGCTCACCTCCGCTCGCGCGGAGAGGACCCGGTCGAGCAGACCCTCACCAGCGCCCTCGCCGGCTCACCTCCGCTCGCGCGGAGAGGACGTGGCCCAGCGCTCCCAGGTGGTCGGCCGGTCCGGCTCACCTCCGCTCGCGCGGAGAGGACCTGCTCGGGGCTCGCCGGGACCTGCATGACGTCGGCTCACCTCCGCTCGCGCGGAGAGGACGTACTGCTCGCAGTCTGGGTAGCCGGGAAAGCCGGCTCACCTCCGCTCGCGCGGAGAGGACAGGATCTGGCGGGAGGCCAGCCAGCTCAAGGACGGCTCACCTCCGCTCGCGCGGAGAGGACTGGCCCCCACCTCCTGGTCCACCCCGCAGCAGCGGCTCACCTCCGCTCGCGCGGAGAGGACTGAGCAGATGCCGCCGTCGTAGGAGAGCCTGGCGGCTCACCTCCGCTCGCGCGGAGAGGACGAGCCCACCCCTACATAACCAAGGTAGGCAGGCGGCTCACCTCCGCTCGCGCGGAGAGGACCCAGCCCCTCGTGCGAGGGCGGCAATTCCTGCCGGCTCACCTCCGCTCGCGCGGAGAGGACTGTACCGGCCTGATCGATGAACTGCCGGGCTACGGCTCACCTCCGCTCGCGCGGAGAGGACGCCCGCGAGGCCGCGAAGAACGCGCACGACGACGGCTCACCTCCGCTCGCGCGGAGAGGACAAGCCCGAGGTCCTGCGCACGCTGTTCATGGACGGCTCACCTCCGCTCGCGCGGAGAGGACCGACGACCGCAGACCGCCGCAGCGAGTTATTGCGGCTCACCTCCGCTCGCGCGGAGAGGACAATCCGTCGACCTCCCACACGTGGGAGACGACCGGCTCACCTCCGCTCGCGCGGAGAGGACGTCGGAGAGCGTCGTCATGCCGCACCCCCGGTCGGCTCACCTCCGCTCGCGCGGAGAGGACCCTCTTTGACCTGGCCTGTTAGAGGGGCTTTGCAATTTCTTGACTTTCGCGTTTGAACGCGATGAGGGTGAGGCCGTCGAAGTCGAGGGGTTCGCGGCGGCGGGTTCCTGCTGTGCGTAGTTGGAAGCCTTGTTCGTTGTCGGCGGGGTGGGCGAGGACGGCGAGGCCGTCGTTTGTACAGGCGGTGACGGCTGCCCAGAGTTCGTCTCGGACGCGAGCGGAGACGGTGCCGACGTAGAGCTCCGGGGTGACTTCGAGGAGCCACCGGGTGAGGGCGCCGCGTAGGTGGTCGGGTACGGCGGTCGCGGAGATAACGATCATCGAAGACATGTATGCCGCCCTTCCGGCGGGCGGTGGGTCATGGCTGTGTCCCGTGGTTGATGCCGGCGGGTACGGAGCCGGTGACCGGATCCCAGAGGTCGACCATCTGTTCTTCGGGGTCGGGGCCTTCGTAGATGCGGCTCGGGTCGAGGAACTGCTGGGTGAAGTAGGCGTCGACCTTGACGGCCTGAAGCAACCCTCGTCCAGCACGTCTAGCCAGCGCTCGTCCCGGTCGTCTGCGGGGCCTTGTTCGGTCAGGTCGGCTACCCGCGCGGTGATCGCGTACTGGACCCTCAATAGGGCCGCGTGCGCGGGGGCGTCGGCGATGGTCAGGGTCTCGATGTCGTGGCTGCGCAGCAGGAGTTCGCGGAATCCGACCCGGTCGGGGAGCCCGGCGGCCGAGCCGGCCGGTGGGGTGTCGGGTTTCCAGCGTACGGGGATGCACGGCTGATCGATCAGGTTGTAGGTGCCCGTCGGCATGGAGACGTCCTGTCGTTGTTGAGACAGTGCGGGTGGAGCAGAGCGGTTTGGCCGGGCATGGTACAGCGGGCCGAACCAGCCCAGGCAGCCTTCGGGCCTGCTTCAGATCACTCGAATTCGAGACCGACATCCGAAATCAAGACCCTGGAACGTCCGCGCTGGCAGCTCCATATGTCACCGGAGGGAGTCATCCGCAGCAAAACCAGGCCGCGCAGCGAAGGATGGGTGCCCCACGCCCTGGGGACAGCGCTGTCCGGCTCCTCGTGACGCAGCCAGCGCCCCGGGACGGGGGCGACGCGTCGTGCGACGTCGGCCAACTGCGGTGCTGTCAGCCCGTGACGGCCTCCGGCCGGCGCGGGGAGGGTGCCTGCGGGGTCGAGGGTGAACGCGCCGCCGGGCTGTTCGTAGAGGCAGAGCACCCGGCCGGAATCAGCACCGAGCCGGGTCGTGAGCAGTTCTTCGCTCACCCCGGCCTCCCGAAGTGACAGCTTGCCCAGATCCCCGCGGACGTCAGCCGGTGCACAGATCCCCGTCCAGGCCGCCATGTGCCGTTCGGCCGCCTCACGGGCCAGCCGCTCCTCGTCGAGCCGGGCCAGTTCCGCTCGAACCGCCTCGTCCGCCTTGTCGACGAAGTCCTCGTCGTACACCTCATCCACCAGCCGCTGCACATCACCCGGCACCGCGATCCCCTGGCCTGCGAGCCTTTCAAGCAACTGTGAGGTGCGACGAAGCAGCGACGCGTCGTAGACGGTGCCCCACGAACGAGGCGCCGGGTCGCCCTGCTCCTTCGGAAGGGGATCGAGCGCCACAAGCACAGGCTTGTCCTCGGCGGCAGCCCACGCCGGGCGCCCCAAACCACCTCTGGTGTGACGGCGTGCACGGCCCGCACGCTGCAACAGCTGCGCCAGCGGCGCCAGATCCGACACCACCAGATCGAAATCCAGGTCCAGTGACTGCTCGACCACCTGGGTCGCCACCAGCACGGACGCCGGACGCACCGCGACCGGCTCGTCGGACGGGCCCGGCTTGCCGTAGGCCCGCTCACACTCGGCTGTGATCGATGCCCGTACGTCTGCCGGGTACCGGGAATGAAGCAGCCGCAGCCCACCCGGGCGCGTCGCAAGCTGGGGGAGGGCCGCCTGGAGGTCCCTGTACGTCTGCTGCGCCTCGGCCACGGTCGTACAGCACACCAGCGCCGTACCACCCACCTCAGCGACAGGTGCCAGCACCTCGCGAAGCGCCGCTCTACGCCCGCCCTCGCGGACCCGCGAGCCAACCGGCTCCGCCGTGTCCCACGACACCGACCTGTGGGACACCATCAGCGTCCGGGCTCTATTGCTCAGCGTGCCCCGGACAGCCGAGACCTCGCCAGAACCTCCGCTCGCGAACAACCAGCCCGGATAGCGCGGAGCCACAGCAGACGGCTCGTAAAACCCGGCACCACGCCGGTAGGCGTCCACCAGGGAACCGGCCGAACGCCCCGTAAGCGTGGCCGACAACAGCACGACCGGCGCACGCATCGCTCCCAGCCATTCCAGCAACCGAAGCAGCAGCTGGTGCATCCACGGCCCGTAGGCGTGGGCCTCGTCCACAACGAAAACCTTGTCCGACAGCCCGAACAGCCGCAGAACGTTGTAGCGCAGAGGCAGCACGGCGCTCAACGCCTGGTCGATGGTACCGACACCCAGCGGAGCGAGCAGGCCGCGCTTCGGGCCGCGCAACCACGCATCCGCCTCCACCACCGTCGACGCGCCCGCACTCACCACATCCGCCTGCCCGACGGCATCGCCGGGCACGCCCCGCTCCCCGCTGCTTGGCGAACTCAGCCAAGCCATGGAGTGCAGCAGCATCAACGCCCGCTCACCGGACAACGCCTGGGAAGCGAACGCCTCCACACGGGGCAGCATCGCATCCGCCGTACCCATCGTCGGCAGCGCGAAATACAGCCCCCGACACCCTGCCGCGCGCCCCAACACCGAGGCGGCGAACAACGCCCCCTCCGTCTTCCCGTCACCGGTCGGAGCCGTCACCAGCACCAGCCCAGGACCGTGCTCACGCACCAAACCGGGAAGATACTCGGCGAGATCCCGCTGCAGACTGTTCGGCTCAAAGGGGAACATCTCCGCAAAATCCTGCGAAGAAAACCGCGCCCGGCCCAGCCGCGCCGAACCCACCAGCTTCGGCGCAGCCCGCACCGCACCTTGCCAGTGCGCATCCAGCTGCGCCGGCGTGCCCGACCAGCCGGAAGCCGGCAGGCGAGCCTCGATCGCCCACGTCTGGCTCGCCAGCCAGTCGGCCACCACCACCAACCCGGCCACGACCACGGCCAGCCCGGCCGAAAGCCCCCCGGCAGGAACCGCAACGGCTCCCATCACCCGCCGTACTTCCGAAAAGTGCGCCTGCCGCTGATCCGCCCACCCAGCCCCGCCCAGACCAGAGTTGTAAGCACTGGCCTGCGCCACCTCCTTGGACTTCAATACCACCCCGAACGAACCATGGTGACCGCCCAGGAGCTGCGCGACCTGCTGACTCACTGCACGGTGCATCAGACGCCGGTCACCCGGATAGCCAGCCTCTTCGAGCAACTGGAACAGGGACCAATGGGAAGCGATCTCGTGACGGAACTGCTTCTCCTGCGCCGCGCCAGGCGCGCTCGCGTAAGCGGGGTCCGCCCGCAAGAGTTCGTAGCAATGGGGAACCTGCGCCTGGAACGGAGGCGTGATCTTGCCGATGTCGTGCAACGCGGCCCAGAAGGAAACCACCACGCGCGCCTCCGACAGACTCAGACCAAGAGCGCTTGCCACCGCCTCCCGGGTCTCCTGGCTCAGGACGACATCCCAGAGCTCCCCGAACACGGCACCCGTATCCAGAAGATGACAGATCACCGGGTACGGCCGAGTCAGCCCGCGTTCCTTCCCCCACATCCGCACATCCAGAAGACAGCCTTCCAGGGCACCTGCTGCATCGCTCTTGTCCACGAGCACAGAGATAGCACCCCCTACTGACAGCGGGCCCAAAACCACCGACAGGGGGCGGCATGAGGGATGGGCCGTACACTCGCTGCGCGATGCCTACGAGGGAGAGCATGATGCGCCGTCATTCCAGGCAAAGGAACTGCAAAGGGCTTCCTTAGGTGGTGCTCTCCGCGCGAGCGGAGGTGAGTCGACCGACGAGGCGACCGCGGCCGCCAGGCAGTCGTGCTCTCCGCGCGAGCGGAGGTGAGTCGTACGGGGTCACGCTACGCATCGTTTCCATGGCGTGCTCTCCGCGCGAGCGGAGGTGAGTCGGTGATCGGGTTCTTGTGCATGAGGTTGGCCTCGTGCTCTCCGCGCGAGCGGAGGTGAGTCGACAGGTGCACCCAGGGCGCGGCAAGTACATGCGTGCTCTCCGCGCGAGCGGAGGTGAGTCGTACACGCTGAAGGGCGCGTACCACGGCCGGGCGTGCTCTCCGCGCGAGCGGAGGGCCGAGTTTGCTGGTGATGGCCGACGGACGGCTGCGGCAAGGCTTCTCCAGCAGGCTCCGCTCCCCAGGCGCTCTGGAGCCGGTCGCCCATTTCCTCCTTCAGCTCTTCCAGCCGCGCGTATAGCGCCTGCTCTTGCTTGGACAAGTTCCCGGACTTCATCTTCGCCAACAGCTCGTTTGCGGCTTCCGACAGGACCCCCAGACAGGTCTGGGCGGCGTCGTCGAAGCCAAGCTCGTACTCCTTGCGGTATGCGGAGCGCACGCTCTCCTTGACCGCGTCTCTTGCCATCAGGCCGAGCTCGCGCCGCACCCGCTTGCCCATCGACATGCTGTCCCTCCCCTGCCCCGAATCCCATATGTGAGCCCCTTGAAGGTACTGCCCGGCTGAGCCAGTTCGCGATCACACCCCCTGGGCCTGGACGCTGTGCCGCTTACCGATCCCGCTCCTCCGACGAGGTCGGCTTTCGGTGCCGCCCTCGGCCCCTGCCCATCGCGGGCTGGTCCCACTCGGCGGGCTTCTCCTGCACGGGCGGCGGCGGATACAATAGGGCCTTGGCGGCAGCCAAGTCCTCGACAACGCCGACCACTGCCCACTCGGTGTCGGTCCACTCTCCGCTCGCGTGGAGAGCACGACACTCTCATCGAGGACGACGACCTCTACGCCGGCTCGCCTCCGCTCGCGCGGAGAGCACAAGCACGCCAAGCAGTACCCCAGGGCCGTCAGCGGCTCACCTCCGCTCGCGCGGAGAGCACTCCCACCGGGCGTCGGCTTGCGGACCTGTAGCCATGCGGCTTGGGCGCGCATGGGCCTGGCCTGTGTCATAGGTGAGCAGCCGCACCGGTCGCCCCGTGATCAGGTGGACCGCGACGGCGTGTTCGACGACCTCATCCGTCCTGCAGAGACTGGAGATGCCAGAGCGTGCCTCGCCGTCAGGACGGTGATCCTGGGGACCAGATGGGGACCACACGCTACGCGCGGTGGTGCACGATGCAGGCTTCCATGCATAACTTGCACCTGGATTAAGTCTGCTATATCCAGAAAATACACCTGACTCTCACTCCTGGGGGTCAAGGGGTCGCAGGTTCAAATCCTGTCGTCCCGACTGGAGACAGTCGCAGATCAGGGCCGGTTTTGGAGACATCCGAAACCGGCCCTGATCTTTTTGGGGACCGGCCGGGGACCGGGCGGCGCCGAGCGGTGGCCGTTCCCGGAGCGGTGCGGTCCCGGCCTGCGCACAGCCCCGACTGTCGTTAGCGTGGCGTCGTACGCGCACGACGTGTCGAGGGACAGGGAGCTTCGGAGATGCCCTCACCACCACATCCGGCGCGAGGCGACATCGGCAGGCGGGTCGCCACGCGGCGCAAGCAGCTCGGCCTGTCCAGGCGGGATGTCGCCCTGCGCGCGGCCGCGGCGCCGGGGTACATCGAGTACGTGGAGGAGCACGCCTCGGCCGCACCGGGGATCGGCTTTCTGCTGCGGCTGGCCGACGCGCTCGACACAACGGTCGACGAGCTGACGGGGGCGACCGGAGACCTGCCGACCGGGCTCGCCCCGGCGGCGCGGCAGGCCCGGATGGTGGAACTCGACGCCGAGGAATGCTGGACCCTGCTCGGTGACCACGGTGTGGGAAGGGTGGCGCTGTCCGGCGGAGACGGGCCGGTCGTGCTGCCGCTGAACTACCAGGTCCTGGACGGCGAGGTCATGTTCAGCACGACGGACCGCTCCTCGCTCGCCGCCGCCGAGGGTACGGAGATCGCCTTCGAGGCCGACCACATCGATGATGCCTTCAGCCGCGGGTGGAGCGTCATGCTCGTCGGGCCCGTCCATGCCGTGACGGACGAGGAGGCCGCGCGCCGGCTCAGGGAAGCGGCCCACTCGGCACCGTGGGCGGGGGACGAGCGCGACCACGTCATGGTGCTGTCCCCGCGCCGGGCCACCGGCCGCAGGATCCTCGTGCGCGGGGCCCCGGGCGACGACTGAGACCACGACCGTGGGCCATTGTCGCAGGGACGGCGCCGGCGCACCCGGCGACGACGGGGGCGCGGCCGGTCACCCTCTCACCGGACGGGATTCGGTGCGACGCTGGGAGACGACTCCGCTCGTACCGGAAAGGCGGTGGGGACCATGGATTCTCCCCTGGTGGTGGGCGTGGACGGGTCGGACACCGGCCTCACCGCGGTGGACTGGGCCGCGGACGAGGCGGCACGGCACGGGTGGGCGCTGCGCATCGTCCACGCTTCTTTGTGGGAGCGGTACGAGGGTGTCGCGCCCGCCGGGACCGCCGACCGGCCGGTCGACCAGATCCTCGCGGAGAGCATCGTGGCAGCGGCCGAGGAGCGGGCCCTGCGCCGCCGGTCCGAACTCACCGTCACCACGGACGTGCTCGCCGAGGACGCGGTGGGAGGTCTGCTCGCCGAGGGGGAGCGGGCCGCCGCCCTGGTCGTCGGGTCCCGGGGAAGGAGCCGTGTCGCCGGTCTGCTGCTGGGGTCCGTGAGTCTCACCGTGGCCGCGCGCGCCTCCTGTCCCGTCGTCGTCGTCCGAGGCGACCAGGAGGCACGGGAGACGCGCCATCACCGCGTGCTCCTGGGCATCGGCGGCGACGAGACGGACGCGCCCGCCGCGCGGTTCGCCTGGCGCGAGGCGGCGGTCCGGGACGCGGAGCTGGAGATGGTCCATGCCTGGCGCCGGCCGATGGGCGATCCGTCCGGGCATCCGCTCCTCGCCGACAGGACGACCACGTACGAGCGGAGCGCCGCGGCGCTTCTGGACCGGGCCGTGGAGGGGGCGGGGCCCGACCGTCCCCAGGTGCGTCTGCGGAGAAGTCCGGTGGAAGGACCCGCCCACCACGTGCTGGTCGAGCGCTCGGCCGCCGCGGACCTGCTGGTGATCGGCGCGCGGCGCAGGAGAGGATTCGCCGGCCTGGAGATCGGCAGGGTGGCCCATCGGGCACTGCACCACGCGGCCTGTCCCGTCGCCGTCGTGCCGTGGCGCGCACCGGAGACGGCGGACGGAGACGCGTGAGCACTCCGCCCGTCCGCGCCACGATCCGCTACTTCCACACCACCGCCACCACCACCGCGGCCGCCGTGGCCGTGGCCACCGCGTAGAAGGCCCAGGCCGCTCTGGTGCGCATTCCGATCAGGGCGATGAGGGCCACCAGGACGTCGAGGCCGAGTTTCACCGCCATCTTGGCGTGCGGTACGGGCAGATCGAGGTCGAGGCGGGTCCAGATGAGGCCGATGCCGGTGACCAGTTGCACGCCGGCGCTGGTCACCATGTAGCCGCCGGTCACGGGGTCCTTGCCGCGCAGCTGGTAGAAGATGCCGCCCAGGATCGCGGCGAAGCCGAAGAGGTGGAAGACGAGGAAGAGGTAACGGAGGGTTTCCATGACGGGGTCCTTCTGTACGGGGTGACGTGGTGAACGGGCGGGGTGGTGCGGGGCGGCCGGTCAGCCGGTGAGGGGGGCGCCGGCGGTGATTCACGGCCCGATGCTCATGCGCGACTCCTTGATCGAGGTCCTCTGCACCCGGGACGAGTCAGCGCACGGTTCTGTGACATGGCGGAGCGGGGGAGGGAGGAGACGCGCGTCACACCGCGGCGCAGCGGGGGCACGAACCCCCTGGCTTCCGCGGAATCGCCGCAGCCCAGGGCGGGAAATGCCATGATCCGGAAGGGGATTCGCACACAGGGGGGAGCAAGGCGTGGACAAGGCCGAGGAGTTCGAGGACCTGAGACCTCTGCTGTTCTCGATCGCGTACCGGATGCTGGGCAGCGTCAGCGAGGCCGAGGACGCGGTGCAGGAGACCTGGCTGCGTTACGCCTTGTCGTCCGCGCGCCCGGATTCGGTCAAGGCGTTCCTCGCGACCACGGTGACCCGGATCTCGATCGACGTGCTGCGGTCCGCACGGGTGCGGCGCGAGGCGTACGTCGGGCCGTGGCTTCCGGAGCCCCTCCTCGACGATCCGTACGAGGACCCGGCGCGCGCGGCCGAGCTGACCGACTCGCTGTCGATGGCCGCCCTGCTCCTCCTGGAACGGCTCAGTCCGCTCGAACGCTCGGTGTTCGTGCTGCGCGAGGTCTTCGCGTTCGGCTTCGAGGACGTCGCCGCGGCGGTGGGCCGTTCACCGGCCGCGTGCCGCCAACTGCTCGTCCGGGCACGCCGGCACATGGACGAGGGCCGGCCCCGGTTCGACGTGGACCGGGAGAAGCGGGACGAACTGGCGCGGCGGTTCTTCGACGCGATGGCGCAGGGGGACATGGACGGGCTGCGGACGCTGCTCTCCGACGATGTCCGGCTCGTCGGCGACGGGGGCGGCAAGGCGCCGCAACTGGCCAGGGCCGTCGCCGGCGCGGAGAAGGTCGCGCGCCTGCTGGCCGGCGCCCGTCCCGCGATCGCGCGGGTGGGCGTCACCTGTACCCCGCGGTCCGTCAACGGTCAGCCGGGGGCCCTGTTCCACGACGGCGACGGCAACGTGCTGAACGTGTTCGTCCTGGACGTACGGGACGGGCGGATCCACACGGTCCGCTCCGTCCTCAACCCGGACAAGCTGGCCCACCTGGGACCCGTGGCCGACGTCTGGGCGGTCCTCCGCGCGGTGCGGAGGGCTCGCCGGGCCCCGTCCGGGTGAGCCCGCCGGCGCGCCGTTGCCCCCGCCGCGCGCCGGCGGGGGCCGTGGGAGGCGGTCCGCCGGGTGCCCCGGTCACGACTGGTACTGCACCACGGCGTACCAGGTGTCCATCCAGTTGTTGCCCCGGGTGTACGCCTCCAGGTAGACGCGGCGGCCGCCCTGGTTCGCGTACACCCAGGTCGAGGAGGGGTCCCCGTTGGGCAGTGACGCCCAGCCGACGACCTCCTGGGCGTCGTCACAGGTCCGGAACCTGATGTCGACGGCCGGTCCGTCGGACTTCCTGATCTCGTACCAGCCGTCGGACGCGTACGCGCAGACCTCCGCGGCCAGCCGCCACTGGCCCATGACCACGACGGCGTCGTTCACATAGAAGGCGCTCGACGCGGCGGAGGCCGGTGAGGGCGTGGCCAGCAGGGCCAGTGCGGCGACCGGCGCGGACAGCAGGGCGACTCTCGTGGACCGCTTCATGGTTCCCCCGTGGAAGTGGCGTGCCGGGACTGGGTTCCGGTTCTCCAATCTGCCCCGCCGGGACCGGCCGCGTCATCAGCAGTCCGTGCCGTGACCTTCCGCACCGAGCGCGGACCCGCGGTGCGCGGAGGCCCGGAACTCACTCGGCGGGACGCCGTGGACACGCCGGAACGACCGGCTGAAGTCATGGGCGCCGAGGCCCCAGCGCGTGGCGATCTCCCCGATCGTGCGGTGGCGCAGACGCGGGTCGGCCAGGTCCGCGGCGCAGCGTTCCAGCCTGCGGCGTCGAATCCGGGCGGCGACCGGCTCGGGCTCCTCGCGGAAGAGGGTGTGGAGGGTACGCACCGACAGGTGGTGGTGGGCGGCGATGGCCGCCGGGGTGAGCCGGGGGTCGGCCAGATGGTGCTCGATGAAGGCCTTGACCTCGGTCAGCACCGCCGCCTGGCGGGTTTCGACGGGCAGCGCCTCCCGGATGTCGAGCTGGTCGGCGATCGCGGCCGCGGCGAGGTCGAGCGCGAGGGAGCCGAGACGCGCAGCCTGCGCCGCGCCGCGTCCCCGCGCCGCCGCCGGGAGCCGGGCGAGGTACGGGCCGAGCAGGACGGCGGCGCCGGCGTCGGCGCGCAGCGGCACGGCCAGAAGGCGGTCCGCACGCCCGGAGGAGAGGGGGAGGAGCTTGCGGGGCAGCCTGAGGAGCGACAGCCGGGCCATCCCGGCATCGGGACCGGAATCGGCGTCGGAGCCGGTGCCGTCCATGGCATCCGCCTCTGCTGCCGTGCGGGTGCCGTCGAGGGCACCGGTTTCCTCCTCGGCGAGGAACGCGCAGGCCAGCGGGTGCGAGCTGGAGAAGACCGTCATGTCCCCGGCCCGCAGGAGACAGCTGCCGGACCCCTGTTCCAGAGGCATCCGCCCTTCCCGGAGCAGGACCAGGAAGTACTCCTCGCGGTCCTGGCGGCGGATCTGGGCGGCCGAGCGGGTGGCGGTCATGGGGGAGAAGTCGAAGGCGGCCACCTGGACGCCGGCCGTGCGGACCTCCTCCACCCGCCCCCGGAACGCGTCCGGACGAGGGCTGCGCGTGGACACGGGCATCACCTCGCGGCTGACCATCTCCGTCCACCACGTCCACCTGTCCGGCTCGGGCACGCAGGACGCGTCCACCCGCGCCACGGCCGGCTCCGGGCCGCCGTCCGGTCCCGCCGGGTCACTGAGTGGCATAGGGAGATGGTGCCCCGGCACGCGCCGCCGGAGAAGCCGACTTCCTGCCAGGTCACCGGTGGCTCAGGACGTCTCGTGGCCCGTCGGCCTCCCGGTCCGGACGGTGGCACGGGCACGGCGGGAGAGCACGGGGAGCCGGAGGAGGCGGGCCGAGGCGGGGACGGCGGGCCGGCTCCGCTTCCCGGCCGGTACGGGAGCGGGGCCGGAGCGCGGGCGGGCCTACTCGGACTCGGGCTGGATGACGCCGTTCTCGTCGAGCGGCGGGTGCATCACCATCGGGGTCTGGGTGTTGACGTCGGAGGGACGGGGCCCCTCGGGGCCCTCCGGTCCCCAGCGCAGGAGCCGCCGGGAGCGGACGATCCGGTACGTGGTGCCGTGGGCCTCGACCTCGTTGAGGCGGCCCGCGCGCAGCCGGTCGGCGGCCCCGGTGAACTCGGCCAGCCGGTCCGCCACGGGACTGGTGCCCTCGGCGATCACGCTGTAGGCGTCGACGTTGCCCGGTGCGTCGAAGGGGATCAGGCCGAGCAGGCGCGGCTCCATCCAGGTCAGCCCGTTGTAGAGGGCGCTCCGGGCGGCATGGGCGGTGGTGTGGAGGCTGCCGCCCGGCCGCCAGTTCTTCTTCCCCGACCGTTCGACGACGATGAACGAGGCCGGCAGCAGCAGCACGTCCGGGTGGGTCTCCACGGCCCGTGCCGAATCGCCGCGCACGTCCGCCGGAAAGCGGGACCCGGTGTAGGCGAGGGAACGCATCGCCAGCCGCTCCGCCGCCTGGAGCGGGGAGATCGGTGCGTCCATGTCCAGGACGAGGTCCAGGTCGAGCGGGTCGCTGACGCCGGGCTCCCAGCCGCCGTCGAGGGGATCGGGGTCGGTCGGGCGGGGCAGTTCGATGTTGCCCCGGGCGTCCATGCCCGCGTACTCCTCGGCACGGACCACGCGGAAGCGGGTGCCGAGCACCGTCAGCTCGTTCACGTACTCCCGCTCCAGGCGGGAGACGGCCGCCAGCAGGGCGCGCCGCTCGGCCACGTCCTTCGCGTCGTCCTTCGCGCGGAACCACAGCAGCGAGTTGAGGCTGTCGCGGGCCTGCTGCGGGCAGCCGTGGATGATCGGGACGGCGACCCGCCACCGCGGCCCGTCCTCCTCGCACCGGGTCGCGATGCCGAACAAGGGGCCGCGTACGGCCAGGGATTCGTGCCGGACCGCGGCGTCCAGGGCATCCGCCTCCATCGCGGCCTCCACCGGCTCCACCGGGATCCGCACCACGACCGGCTGGCCCAGCGGCCCTTCGCTGTCATTGCTCATGGGCCCATCCTGGCGCCAACTGCACTTCTATATCCCCCTTTCACCGGATCCACTCCTCGGAAGGGGAACGCTCCCGGCGTCCCGGGGCGGGTCGGTGCCGTCCCTGGGACGCGTCCCGGCCTCTCGCGAGGGCGGCGGGGGCGGGAGACGCGCCACGTGCGGAACCCCTTGACAGGAGTGGTCGGTTCCGGGGCTGCGGACCTGTGCGCCCGTACGGGTTCCGGCGCTCGTCGGTCCGGTTCGGGACCGTCACTTCCGCCGCATATTCTGTCTCTCGCGCCACTCGACTTGGGGAACTCGGGTGGCGGGCACAGGACTGAGGGGGGCTCTTCCATGTCGAACCAGAAGAAGGCCGCCGACGCCGCCGCGTCGGCGCACGCACGGCTCAGCGCGGAGATGCGGCGTATCAAGGAGGTGTCGCAGCTCAGCTTCGGCGGTCTGGCCGACCGGACGCACTACAGCCGTTCGTCGTGGGAACGCTTCCTGAACGGGAAGCAGTTGCCGACCACCGTCGCCGTCGAGCAGCTCGCGGCCGTGGCCGGGACGGATCCCGGACCACTGCTCGCCCTGCTGGCCGAGGCGGCCGCCGCCCCGGCGGGCGGTGCCGCACCGGCCCCGGCCGCCACCCCGGGGGAGGAGACCGGCGCCACGCGGCCCAAGGTCTCCGGGGCCGTGAAGGAGGTGAGGACCGTGCGGGCGGCGCCCGGGGAAGGCAGCGCCTCGCCGGAGGGCGACGGCACCGGCCCGCGTACGCGGTCCACGTGGCGGCGCAGGTCCGCCGTGATCGGGTACATCGCGGCCGGAGCGCTCATGGGCTCCGTCGCGACCGGTGTGGTCCTGCCCCTGGTCACCGACGCGGAGCACGGCGCGGACACCTCGGCGAGCGGAACGCGCGGCACCGGGAAGGGCGGTGAGGACACCGATCTCGTCCCCGGGGCCGGGGACATCCAGGTCAAGTGCTCGTCCGACACCTGCATCCGCAACGATCCGCAGGCCATGGAGTGCCAGTGGGACGCGGAGACGGTCAAGAGCACCTTCCTGCGCGGCATGCACATCCAGCTCCGTTACAGCGCCGCCTGCCAGGCGGTCTGGGGGCGGATCGAGGGCGGTGCCGTGGGTGACAAGGTGACCATCCGGGACGCCGGGGGACATGAACTCGAAGCCCTCATCCGCTTCGAGCACGACTCGTACACCAAGATGCTTGCGGTGTCCCCGGAGGCTCCGCTCGCCGCCATGAGCGTGTGCGGAGTGATCCCCAAGGAGAAGCAGCGGCAGTGCGCCCCGGAGGGCGCCGTCCAACTGCCCTGATCCCGCACCGCGTCCAGCCGGGGCCGGCGCCCTCCCGGGGGTGCCGGCCCCGTCGTTTCCGCACGTCCCACGGCCGGCCGGGACGCGGGGAGGCGTCCCTGGGACGGCGGGCCGGCGGAATCGCGCCCCGGCTGACCTACATTCGGGTCCCGCACCCCATGACCTCGGACCTCCCGTCCGGAACGGACCGGTCCGCGTACCCGGCACGCTCCGGGCGGCAGGTCCCGCCGGGGTGCGGTTCCCCATTCCTTCACACGCCGCCGTGCCGTGCACGGCGGCACCAAGGAGACACATGTCGGACGACAGCCGCCGGGCCGCACCGGCCGCCCCCTCCGGTGCCCGGGACTTCCAGGACCTGGTGACGGCCCGGATGAACCGCCGGAACCTGCTGGTGACCGGTGCCCTCGTCGCCGCCCAGTTCGCGCTCTCCACCGGGGGGACGGCCTTCGCCCGCTCCGGGACGGGGACGGCCGGGCCGGGCTTCGTCCCCGTCCCGGTGAACTCGGCGGACCGCGTCACCGTGCCCGCCGGTCACCGCGTCCAGGTCCTCGCCCCGTGGGGTGCCCCGCTCTCCGCGCGCGGCGGCCCCTCCTGGCGGCGCGACGGCACGAACACCGCCGCCGAACAGGCCGCCCAGATCGGCTCCCACCACAGCGGGCTGTCCTTCCTCCCGTCCGGCCGGGGCGCCGGTGCCGTGCGCCGCGGCACGCTCCTGATCAACCACGAGTCGGTGGACCCCGTCCTCACGTACGCGGGCGGCCGGGCCGGGGACCGTACGGTGACCGCCGAGCAGGTCGCGAAGGGCCTCGCCGCGCAGGGCGTCACCGCGCTGCGGATCCGCCGGCGGGCGGACGGCAGCTGGGCCCCGGCGGCCGGCGCCCGGGTCACCGGCACCACCCCGGTGGTCTTCTCCGGTCCGCTGACCTCCGCGCACCCGGCCCTGCGCACCGGCGAGGCCCCCGTCGGCACGCTCAGCAACTCCGGGCACGGGACGACCCCCTGGGGATCGTTCCTCTCCTGCGAGGAGAACGCCAACGGCTGGTTCGGCACCGACGACCCGTCCTGGCGGCCCACCGCCACCCAGCGCCGCTACGGGCTGAGCGCCCTCGGCCACGGACACCGCTGGCACACCGCCGCACCCCGCTTCGACCTCGCCGCGACCCCCAACGAACCGCACCGCTACGGCTGGATCGTCGAGGTGGACCCCGCCGACCCCGCCGGAACCACCCCGGTCAAGCGGACCGCGCTGGGCCGCTTCAACCACTCCTCGGCGGCGGCCGGCGAGACCCGCGACGGACGCGTCGTCGTCTACAGCGGCGACGACCAGGACGGCGGCCACCTCTACAAGTTCGTCGGCGACCGCCCCTGGAGGAGCGTGCGGTCCCGGGGCGGCAGCCCGCTGGACCACGGCGTCCTGCACGTCGCCCGCTTCCACGAGGACGGTACGGGGGAGTGGCTGCCGCTCGTCCACGGCCGGGCGGCGCTCACCACCGCGCTCGGCTGGAAGGACCAGGCCGACGTGGTCCTGCGGGCCCGGGAGGCCGCCGACGCGCTCGGTGCCACCCGCATGGACCGGCCGCAGCAGATCGCGGTCAGCCCGGTCAACGGCGATGTGCACTGCGCCCTCGCCAACAGCACGGGCGGCCACGGTCGCACCGTGGGCCCCCGCGACGCCAACCCGTACGGCCACGTCGTGCGCTGGCAGGAGGAGACCGGCACCGGAACCGGCTTCCACTGGGACGTCTTCCTGCTCGGCGGCGAACCGGCGCCCGACGCCGGGGCCGGGGCGGACGGACGGTTCGCGGCCCCGAAGGGGCTGGCCTTCGGCAGCGCGGGACAGCTCTGGATCAGCACCGGCATCTCGGCCGACGCGCTGAACCGCGCGGAGCGCGGCCACGCCGCCCTGGGCAACAACGCGCTCCTGGCCGCCGACCCCCGTACCGGACGGGTCAGCCGCTTCCTCACCGCGCCGCGCGGCGCCGAGGTCACCGGGGTGAGCAGCACCCCCGACGGACGCACCCTCTTCGTCAACATCCAGCACCCGGGCGCGGCGACCGCCGCGTGGGGCGCCCCCACGGCCGTGGACCCGGGGGCGGTCAGCGACTGGCCGGACCGGGCCCGTGCCGGCCGGCCCCGCTCGGCCACCATCGCCGTCCGCCGCGACGACGGGGGCGTGATCGGCGCGGTCTGAGACCGTACGCCGCTTCCCGTCCGCCCTCGTCAGCACCGCCCACACGCCGAACCCGTACGGAGAGAACCAGACCCATGGTCACCATCGTCAGCCGCGAGGAATGGGGCGCCAAGCCCCGCAAGAAGCCCGAGACGGATTCGTTCTCCCCCTGGCTGGGAGGAACGATCATCCACCATCTGGGTCCGGGCAAGCAGGCCCAGAGCCACCACGACGACTGCTACGCGCACATGCGGGACATCCAGAACGAGCACATGTACCCGCCGTTCTGGTCCAACGACGACGTGTACGACGACATCGCGTACAGCTATCTCGTCTGCAACCACGGCATCGCCTTCGAGGGCCGGGGCAGCCGCGTCCGGTCGGCCGCCAACGGGACGGAGACGCCCGGCGCCAACCAGAACTACTTCGCCATCTGCGGGATGATGGGGCTGGAGGACGATGTCCACGGCGAGATGATCAGCACGATCCGCGACATGGTCGCCTGGCTGCGGGCGAACGGGCAGGCCGGCTACCAGGTCCTGGGCCACAAGGACGTCTTCAACACGGAATGCCCAGGGAAGCTCTACCCGTACGTCCAGAGCGGAACGTTCTACGCGCCCCCGCCGGGTGGTGGCGACTCCGAGAATCCGGTGCCGCCCAAGCCGGGCCAGCCGCTGTTCTTCTACGACCGGAGCCAGTGGGGCGCCCGGCCGCCGAAGGAGGTCACCCGGGTCGACCCGTCGAGCCGCACCGGCTTCACCGTGCACTACTCGGCGGGGCCCACCTCCCAGACGGTCCGTCAGATCCAGAACTACCACATGGACTCCAACGGCTGGTCGGACATCGGCTACAACTTCCTCGTCGACCACGACGGCCGGATCTTCGAGGGGCGCGGCTGGGACGTCGTCGGGGCGCACGCCACCGGGCACAACACGACCCACATCGGCGCGTGCTTCATCGGGTACGACGGGGACGCCACCCCGCGCGCCCTCTCGGCGCTGCGCGCCCTGTACCTGGAGGCCAACCGCCGGACCGGCCGCACCCTGGAGAAGACCTGGCACAGCGGGCTCTCGGGGCAGTCGACCCAGTGCCCGGGTTCGGCGCTGCGGGCCTGGGTCCAGGGCGGGATGGACGCGGCGCTCATCCCGGTGCAGGGCGGCGTCGGCGGTTCGAGCGGGGGCAGCGCCGGTGGCGGTGGCGGCGGGATGACGTCCGTGCGCTCGGTGGCCGCGCAGCAGTTGGCGGTCAACGGGATGGGGTACAGCCCGGCGCTCGACGTGGACGGTGAGTGGGGTCCGCTGACGGACGCGGGTGTGCGCTGGCTCCAGGGGCGGGTGGGGGTGGCTGCCGACGGGCTGTGGGGGCCGGCCACCGAGGCCGCGTACGCCTCGGGCGCCGGCGGCTCCGGTGGCGCCGGCGGTATGACCTCGGTGCGGTCGATCGCCGCTCAGCAGCGCGCCGTCAACGGGATGGGGTACAGCCCGGCGCTCGATGTCGACGGTGAGTGGGGTCCGCTGACGGATGCCGGGGTGCGCTGGCTCCAGCGGCAGGTCGGCGCGGACGCCGACGGCCTGTGGGGACCGGCCACCGAGGCCGCGTACGACGGAGGTCTCGACAACGGTGCCGGGCTCGTCGTCGACGGGGACTTCGGCCCCTCGACGATCCGGGCCACCCAGCGCGTCATCGGCGTGACCGCCGACGGCGAGTGGGGTCCGGATTCCGTCCGGGGACTCCAGCGCCACCTCAACACCTGGAGCGGTGCCGGACTGGTGGTCGACGGCGACGCGGGGCCCGCGACGTACAAGGCCCTCCAGACGCATCTCAACCGGATGATCGGCGCGGGTCTCGCGGTGGACGGTCTCTGGGGCCCCGGGACCATCAGGGCGTTGCAGACCGCCCTCAACCGGGGGAAGTTCTAGCCCCCGAGGCCGTCGCCGTACGGTCCCCACCCCCGAGCACCCCGTCGGGCCGCGGGCCAAGACGCGCCCGCCCCCCGGGGCCCCCGGGTTTCGGGCCGCCCCCCGGGGGCGCGCGGCCCGGCCCCCGGCCCCGGGCCGGGGCCCGCGGGGCGCCCCCCCCCCCCCCCCCCCG
>NZ_JBHVIN010000015.1:247367-267116 GCF_042799575.1 Streptomyces sp. NPDC057682
CCACGGGGTTTATTTTCTCCCCCCGGCGCCGGGCGCGGCCGGCCCCCCCCCCCCCCCCCCCGGGTGGGCGGGCGAAATAGCCCCGGCCGCCCGACGGGGCCCACGTGTTTCCGGCCGGACCCCGGCGGCCTCTCGCCCGTCCGCGAGCACCGTGCCGGGGCCATGGGGCACACCCCTCGTTGACACCTGCCCGACGGACTGCGACAGTGCATTTGTCGAACGATCGTTTAGTAGGAGTGTGCCTCTTGCTCAGCACCAGATTCACCCGTGAGTTCGGGATCGAGCACCCCATCGTCCAGGGCGGCATGCAGTGGGTCGGCCGTGCGCCGCTGGTCGCCGCCGTCGCCAATGCCGGAGCGCTCGGCTTCATCACCGCGCTGACCCAGCCCACCCCCGACGCGCTGCGGGACGAGATCGCGCGGTGCAGGGAGCTGACGGACAAGCCGTTCGGGGTGAACCTGACGATCCTGCCGTCGATCACACCGCCCCCGTACGCCGAGTACCGGCAGGCCGTCATCGACTCCGGCGTGCCGTTCGTGGAGACCGCGGGGGCGAACCCGGTGGACCACCTGGAGCACTTCCACGCGCACGGGATCAAGGTCATCCACAAGTGCACCAGCGTGCGCCACGCGCTGAAGGCGCAGGAGATCGGGGTCGACGCCGTCAGTATCGACGGCTTCGAGTGCGCCGGGCATCCGGGCGAGGACGACATCCCCGGCCTGGTCCTGATCCCGTCCGCCGCCGACGCCCTGAGCATCCCGGTCCTGGCCTCCGGCGGGTTCGCCGACGGCCGCGGGCTGGTCGCCGCCCTGGCGCTCGGCGCCGACGGGATCAACATGGGCACCCGCTTCATGGCCACTGCCGAGTCCGGCATCCACCCCCGCGTCAAGGACCGGCTGGTGGAGGCGGGCGAGAACGACACCCGGCTGATCTTCCGGCAGTTGCGCAACACCGCGCGCGTCGCGGACAACGCGGTGAGCCGCGAGGTCGTGCGGATGCTGAACGAGGGCGCCGCGTTCCCCGACATCCGGCACCTCGTGGCCGGGGCCCGGGGTGCGCAGGTCTACGAGACCGGAGATCTGGACCACGGCATCTGGACCGCCGGCATGGTGCAGGGACTCATCCACGACATCCCGACCTGCGCCGAACTGGTCGGCAGGATCGTCCGGGACGCCGTGGGGATCATCGAGGGACGGCTCGACGCCTCGGTGACCGGGGCCCCCGCGACCGCGTCATGACCACGGCACGGCCCATCCCGTCCCTGCTGTCCCGGCCCGGGGGCGGGGCTCCACCGGAGGGGGTCCGCCTGACGGACCTCCTCGCTCTGGAACCGGTCGACGACGACCTGTTCCGGACCACGGCCACGCTCGACGAGCCCTTCTCCCTCTACGGGGGGCAGGTCGCCGCGCAGGCGCTGATGGCGGCCGGCCGCACCGTCGCCGCCGACCGCCCGCCGCACTCCCTCCACGGCTACTTCCTGCGCGCGGGCGACGCCGGCCGGCCCACCGCCTTCCAGGTCCACCGGGAGCGCGACGGCCGCTCGTACTCGGCGCGCCGCGTGGTGGCCACGCAGGACGGCGAGACCGTCTTCACCCTGTCGGCCTCGTTCCACATCGGCGAGGACGGCCGGGACCACTCCTTCTCCCCGGCCCCGGACGCTGCGCCCGCGGACGGGCTGCCCGCCGTGCGGCTGCCCCGTCTGGTCTCCGTGGAGGCGCGCGAACCCGCACAGCCGTACCCGGACTCCGTGTGGCCCACCCGCTTCTGGGCGCGGTGCACCGCACCGCTCGGCGACGACCCCCTCGTCCACGCGGCAGCCCTCACCTACCTCTCCGACGTCCTGAGCGGACTGGCTCCGTTCAGGGGCGCCGACGGGACGCCCATGAGCAGCCTGGACCACGCGGTGTGGTTCCACCGCCCGGCCCGGATGGACGAGTGGACGCTCCTCGACCTCGTCCCGCGCACGGTCGCGTCCGGCCGGGGCTGGTACACGGGCACCCTCACCGCCGCCGACGGCAGCCTGCGCGCGAGCCTGACCCAGGAGCAGTTGTTCCGCGGACGCCGCCCCGACCCGGGCGCGCCCGGGACTGCCTGACCCCTGCCCGCCCGGGTCGGCCCGACCCTCCGCCCGTCCGGTGGTGCCCCGTCGGCCCGGTGCGCCGTCGCTCACACCGGGTGGACACGCGGGGCCGCGGCCTCGTAATTTAACGAATGTTCGAAAGGGGTGGGGAGTGGTGGCGCCGACCCGCCCCACCGCATCCCGCACCGGATCACCGACCGCCCCAGGGGGCCCGCATGACCGACGCCGTACTCGCCGAGCACCGTCCCGACGGCATCACCGTCATCACGATCAACCGGCCCGAGGCGCGCAACGCCGTGAACAAGGCGGTCGCCGAGGGCGTCGCCGCCGCCCTCGACGCGCTGGACCGCCGCGACGACCAGGTCGTCGGCGTCCTCACCGGCGCGGGCGGCACCTTCTGCTCGGGCATGGACCTCAAGGCGTTCCTCGCGGGAGAGCGGCCGGTCGTGGAGGGGCGCGGGCTGTGCGGGATGACCGAGGTGCCGCCGCGCAAGCCGATGATCGCGGCCGTCGAGGGGTACGCCCTGGCCGGCGGCTGCGAGATCGTCCTCGCCTGCGATCTGGTCGTCGCAGCCGAGGACGCCCGCTTCGGCATCCCCGAGGTCAAGCGCGGCCTCGTCGCCCGAGCGGGCGGACTGCTGCGGCTGCCGCAGCGCATCCCCTACCAGATCGCCATGGAGATCGCCCTGACCGGCGGCTTCCTGGAGGCCAACCAGGCCTACTCCTTCGGCCTGGTCAACCGGATCACCGAGCGGGGCGGCGCACTCGACGGCGCCCTCGGACTCGCCGGGGAGATCGCGGCGAACGGGCCGCTGGCCGTCCGCGTCACCAAGGAGATCATCGCGGGACAGGCCGAGGAGCCCGTCACCGACGGCTGGGCCCGCATGCTGGAGCTCTCCGCCCCGGTCTTCACCTCCGAGGACGCCGAGGAGGGCCCCCGCGCCTTCGCCGAGAAGCGCGCGCCCCGCTGGACCGGACGATGAGCGCGGCCGGGGTTCCGGGGCACGGACCGGGCGGTGCGTCCGGCCGCCCCGGGCACGGGCGGCGGACGGACGCCGGGGCGCACCGGGACGACGCGCGCACCGGGCACGGGCCCCTCGCCGGGATCCGGATCGTCGAACTCGGGGGCATCGGGCCCGCGCCGTTCGCCGGGATGGTGCTCGCGGACCTCGGTGCCGAGGTGATCCGTGTCGACCGGCCCGCCGAGGCCGGCAGAGCCACGGCGCACCCGGTGCTGCACCGGGGCCGCCGCTCCGTCACCGTCGACCTGAAGCGGCCCGGGGGCGCCGCGCTGGTCCGCCGACTGATCGCCTCGGCCGACGCGGTCATCGAGGGTTTCCGGCCCGGCGTCGCCGAGCGGCTCGGACTGGGCCCGGAGGACTGCGCGGAGGGACACGACGCGCTGGTCTACGGACGGATGACGGGCTGGGGGCAGGACGGGCCGCTGGCCCAGGAGCCCGGCCACGACATCAACTACATCGCGCTCACCGGCGCCCTGCACGCCATCGCCCCGGCGGGCGGCGATCCCGTCGTGCCCGTCAACCTCGTCGGCGACTTCGGGGGCGGCGGCATGCTGCTGGCCCTCGGCGTGGTCAGCGCCCTGCTCCGGGCCCGGGCGACGGGGCGCGGCCAGGTCGTGGACGCCGCCATGACCGACGGCTCGGCACTCCTCCTCGCCATGACGTACGGCTTCCTGGCCCGTGGCGCCTGGGAGGACCGGCCCGGCGTCAACCTGCTCGACGGCGGGGCCCCGTTCTACGGCGTCTACCGCTGCGCCGACGACCGGCACGTGGCCCTGGGCGCCATCGAACCGCCCTTCTACGCCGCCCTGCTGGACGTCCTCGGACTCGCCGGCGACCCCGCCTTCGCCCGGCAGTACGACCGCACCGCCTGGCCCGCCATGAAGGCGCGGCTCACCGCGATCTTCGCGACCCGCGAACGGGACGCCTGGGCCGAGGAGTTCGACGGCAGGGGCGCCTGCGTCACCCCGGTCCTCTCGCTGACGGAGGCCGCCCGGCACCCGCACAACGTGGCCCGGGGCACCTACCGGCGCGGTGCCCTCGACGCCCCCGAACCCGCCGCGGCCCCGCGCTTCTCCGGCACGCCCGGAGCGGAACCCGCCGACGCCCCCGTCATCGGCGCCGACACCCACGAGGTCCTGGCCGCCCTCGGTGTGACGGACGAAGCACTGACGGAACTGCGCCGCGACGGCGTGGTCGGCAGCGCCTGACGGACGGCATCCCGTGGACGTACGCCCTGCCCTGACGCCGCGGTGTCGTCCGCGGTGCCCGGCCGGCCGCCGCCCCGCACACACCCCGACACGTACGCCCTGTACGTATACCCACGCGCGGGCGGGCACCGACCGCGCCACGAGGAAGGACGACACGGCCCATGGACCCACGCAGCACGGCACGGCACCCCGCCCGACGGACGGCCGCCCGGGAGGAGCGGAGGTCGCGGCGTCGCACCCGGTGCACCACCGTGTCCCTCCCGGTCTCCCCGGTCCGGTCCCTCCGCGCTCCCGCCGAGCCGGACCGGGCGCCGACGACGGGCCGGGGAGCGGTGCGCCGGAGCGACCGGTGGTGACCGCCCGCCCGCTGCGTTCGCTGCTCTCCGTCCCCGGCAGCAGCGAGAGGTTCATGGACCGTGCCCGCGACGCCGGGGCCGACGGACTCTGCTTCGACCTGGAGGACGCGGTCGCCGCCGCCGACAAGGCGGCGGCGCGGCGGCGCGTCGCCGCGAGCCTTCCCGGCTATCCCGCGAACGGCCGTGAACTGTGGGTCCGACCCAACGGCCCCGAATCCGGCCTTCTCGAAGCCGATCTGGACGCGGTCGTCGGCCCCGGCCTGCACGGGCTGCACCTGCCCAAGGTGGACCATCCCGGGGACCTCGTCCGGGTCGACCACTATCTGACGTACCTGGAACGCACTCGGGACCTGGCGCCCGGATCCGTCCGTCTCATGGCCTGGATCGAGTCCCCCGAAGGGCTCGCCCGGATCGAGGACATCTGCCGTACGGTCCCCGCGCGCCTCACCGCGGTGTCACTCGGCTCCGAGGACTACACCGCGGCCCTCGGCGTCCCCCGCACCCGGGACGCGGGGGAACTGACGTACGCGCGCGCCCGGATCGCCAACGCCGCCGCGGCGGCCGGCATCGGCGCGCTCGACGGTGCGGAGACCGACTTCCGCGATCCGGCCCTCTTCGAGGAGCAGGCCCGCAGGGCCCGGTCCGTCGGATTCGGCGGCAAGTTCTGCGTCCATCCCGGACAGATCGCCGCCGCCCACGCCGTGTTCGCCCCCACCGACGAGGAGACGGCCTGGGCCGCCCGGGTCGTCGCGGCCTTCGAGGCGCAGGGCCCCGACGCGGGCGCCATCGCCGTCGACGGGGCCATGGTCGACCGCCCCGTGCATCTGCGTGCCCTTCGGCTGCTCGGCCGTCGGCCGGACGGGGAGCCCCCGTCCGCGGCGTAGCACCTCTTCGCGGTGTCCTCCCGTACATGCCCGAGAGCCCGGACGGTGTTCGCACGCCGTCCGGGCTCTCGCTGTTCCGGGGTGTTGGTGCTCCGGGTGCCGGTGCCCCGCCGGATCAGAGCCCGAGGTCCTTGGCGATGATCGTCTTCATGACCTCGCTGGTGCCCCCGTAGATCCGCGAGACCCGGGTGTCCGCGTACAGACGGGCGATCGGGTACTCCATGATGTAGCCGTAACCGCCGTGCAGCTGAAGGCACTTGTCGATCACCCGGCCGGCGGCCTCGGTGCAGAACAGCTTCGCCTTCGCGGCGTCGGCGACGGACAGTTCGCCCACGTCGTGCAGGTCGAGCGCCCGGTCGGCCATCACCTGCATCGCCTCCACCTCGGTCGCGCATTCCGCGAGGACGAACTTGGTGTTCTGGAAGGCGGCGACCGGCCTGCCGAAGACCTGGCGGTCCCGGACGTAGCCGGTGGCGAACCGGAGCGCGGCGGCGGCCGAGGCGGCCGCGCCCAGCGCGATGGTCAGCCGCTCCTGCGGCAGGTTGTGCGTGAGGTAGGAGAAGCCCGCGCCCTCCTCGCCCAGCAGGTTCTCCACCGGCACCCGCACGTCCACGAAGGACAGTTCGGCGGTGTCGGAGGTCTTCAGGCCGATCTTCTGCAGCCTGCGGCCGACGGTGAAGCCCTCGGAGGCGGACTCCACACAGAGGATGGACAGACCGGCCCGCCGGTTCTCCGGCGTGGCGGGGGAGGTCCGGCACACGACCAGGACCAGATCGGCCAGCGCACCGCCGGTGATGAAGGTCTTCGCGCCGTTGAGCACGTAGTGCGTGCCGTCGGCGGAGAGTTCGGCGCGCGTGGTCATTCCGGCGAGGTCGGAGCCGGTGCCCGGCTCGGTCATCGCGATCGCGGTCATGAGGTCGCCGGAGGCGAACCCGGGCAGCCAGCGCCGCTTCTGCTCCTCGTTCCCGTACGCCATCAGATACGGAAGGATCAGATTGGCGTGCACGGAGTAGCTGCCGAAGGAGACGGCGGCCCGCTGGGTCTCCTCCATGACGACGGCCTGGTACTTGAAGCTGGTCTCCCCGGCCCCGCCGTACTCGGCCGGCACCTCCGTACCGAGGATCCCCAGTTCGCCGAGGCGGCGGTAGAAGTCGCGCGGCGGGTGGCCCTCGGCGGCCCACGCCTCCTGCTGCGGCTCCACCTCCTTCTCGATGAAGCTCCGCAGCATCGCGCGGAACGCCTCGTGGTCCTCGTTGAACACCGTACGGCGCACGGCACACACTCCTTGCTCTGATATTGGTCGAACGATCGTTACGGGAAGGGCGGCGGGCCCCGCCGGCCGGGAGGCGGATCGCCCCGTACGGCGGTGAGGTACGCGCGCGGGCCGGACGGGACCGGCCGGACGGGACGGTCTAGGCGGCGTCGCCGGAGCGGTGGAGGCGCCGGAGCTCCGTCTTGAGGATCTTGCCGGCGGCGGACGTGGGCAGGTCCCCGACGAAGTGGATCTCCCGCACCTTCTGGTACGGGGCGACCCGCTCGGCCACGTGGTCCATGAGCCGCCGGGCCAGGTCCGGTCCGGGCACGGCCGAGGGGCGGGGCACCACGTAGGCCACCGGGATCTCGCCCACGGACGGCGACGGCGCGCCGATCACCGACACCTGGTCGACGTCCGGATGGGCGGCGAGCAGCTCCTCCAGCCGGCCGGGGTACACGTTGTAGCCCTTGTAGATGAGCATGTCCTTGGCCCGGCCCACGATGAAGACATGCCCGCGCTCGTCCTGGTGCGCGAGGTCGCCGGTGCGCAGCCAGCCGTCGACGTACTGCTGCGCGGTCAGCTCGGGGTGGCCCAGATAGCCGGAGGTGACCTGGGGGCCGCGCGCCCAGAGCTCCCCGGTCTCGCCGGCCGGCAGGACGCGCCCGGTGTCGACGGGGTCGCGGATCTCGATCTCCGTGTCGAAGACGGGCAGCCCCGCCGAGCCGACCGGGACCGGGTCCTCGGGGTCGACGAGTCCGGTGACCAGGCCCATGGTCGCCTCGGTCAGGCCGTAGCCCTCCACCACCGAGGCGTTCGGGAAGAGGCGGGCCAGGGCGGCCGACGTCGTGGTGTCGATGGGCGCGGCGCCGGAGTTCACCGTCACGACCTCGGGGTAGCAGCGCCCGTCGGACGCGGCGATGAGCGCGTGCAGCAGGGCCGGAGAGCCCGTCACATGGGTGACGTGGCGCTCGGCCACCAGCGACAGGTAACGCACCGGATCGAACCGGCCGCCGGTCAGGATCGCCGTCTGTCCGGCCAGGACGTTGTTGGTCTGGCTGATCAGGCCCATCGCGTGGAACAGCGGCGCCACGGCGATCCCGGTGCCGCTGCCGGGCCCGGTCATCGTCGCCGTACGGGCCGAGGGCACCGCCTCCAGGTGGACGCCGCCGTGCTCGTCCCGGGCGGGCAGGGCGCCCGTGCGCCAGCAGGTGAACTGCACGACGTTGGCGACGACGTGGCGGTGCCGCACCATCACGGCCTTGGAGCGGCCGGTCGTGCCGCCGGTGAACGACAGATGGGCGAGCGCCTCGGGCGAGACGGCCGGAAGTGGGGTATCGGGGGCCGTGAGCAGGTCCTCGAACGGGGTGGTGCCCGGCGGCGGGCCGTCCGCCCCGGCAGGTGCCGGAGCGGCCCGCGTGGGCGGAACGGCGGCGACCAGCACCAGGCCGTCCGTGCCCGCCGCGCGCAGGGCGGGTTCGGTCGCCGGGTGGGTGAGGACGGCGCGGGTGGCGACCTCGGCGAGCTGCTCGCGCAGCGCGGCGGGCGGCAGCGCGGGATTCACCGGGGTCACGGTCGCCCCCGCGAGGAGGACGCCGTAGTACGTGACGGTGAACCACAGCGAGTTGGGCTGGTGCAGGGCCACCACGTCGCCCGGCGCGATGCCGTGGGCGCGCAGGCCCTGGGCGACGCGGTGTGCCCGGTCGTGGAGCTCCGCGTAGGTCAGCGTGTCCTCGCCGTCCCGGAGCGCGACGCGTCGGGGGTAGCGGCGGGCGGATCCGGCGAGGATGTCGCCGATCGTGGCGTCCTGCGGATAGTCGAGTGAGGTGGGCATTCCCTTGGGCTTGCGCGGGTGCATGGGGGCTCCGTTGGCTGCGGCGCGGGCGCGGTGAACGAGCACGATTCATCTGGCCGAACATTCGTTAAGTTATGAGGCCGGGGGATGCTTGTCCACCCTCCTGGGTAGCGGAAGCGGAGTCGGGAAAGGGGCTGGACGGGCCGGGCGGGCGTGTCGGCGGGGGCGCGGAGGTGTCCCGGCCCGGGGTGGTCGGATGGGCGATGTGACGTGGGCGACATGACGGCCCATGGACGTACCCGCACTGACGGGACTAGCTTAACGATCGTTCGAATGGGGATCGGAGACGTCCCACTCGCTGAGGAGGCTGCTCGTGCGGCGCACACTGTTCACCGACGACCACGAGGCGTTCCGGACGACCGTCCGGGACTTCATCGCCAAGGAGGTCGTGCCCGAGTTCGACGCCTGGCAGGAGCAGGGGCACCCACCGCGCGACTTCTACCGGCGCCTGGGCGAACTGGGCGTCCTCGGCATCAACGTGCCGGCCGCGTACGGCGGCGCCGGCGAGACCACGATCAAGTACGCCGCCGTGATCGCGGAGGAGACCCACCGCGTCGGCGTCAGCCTCGGCAACTACCAGGCCTACGCGCTGATGATCCTGCCGTATCTGCTGACCTGCACGAACGAGGAGCAGAAGCGGCGCTGGCTGCCCGCCTTCGTTCGCGGCGACCTGCTGCCCGCGATCGCCATGACCGAGCCGGGCACCGGCTCCGACCTGGCCGGCATGACCACCCGGGCGGAACTGTCCGAGGACGGCACGCACTACGTCCTCAACGGCGCCAAGACCTTCATCACCGGCGGTGTCACCGCCGATCTGGTCCTCGTGGTCTGCCGCACCTCGCCGGCGCCCGCCGACGACCGCCGGGGCGGGCTGTCGATCCTCTGCGTCGACAGGTCCTCCGAGGGCTACGCCGTCGGCCGCAGGCTCCAGAAGATGGGCCTGAAGGCCTCCGACACCGCTGAGCTGTCCTTCACCGACGTGAAGGTGCCCGTCGGGAACCTGCTGGGCGAAGAGGGCAGGGCCTTCGACTACCTCACCCGGAACCTGGCCCAGGAGCGGCTGTCCATCGCCGTCTTCAACGCGGCGGCCGCCGAGGCCGCCATCCGCTTCGCCACCGACTACGTCAAGGACCGCCAGGTCTTCGGCAAGCCTGTCGCCTCCTTCCAGAACACCAAGTTCGTCCTCGCCGAATGCGCCGCCGAGACCGAGGCGCTGCGCACCCTGGTCGACAAGGCCGTCGAACTGCACGACCGGGGCGAACTCTCGGTCGCCGACGCCGCCAAGGCCAAGCTCTTCAGTACCGAGGCGTCCGGCCGCGTCATCGACAAGTGCCTCCAGCTGCACGGCGGTTACGGCTACATCCTCGAATACCCGATCGCCCGCCTCTACGCGGACGCCCGCGTGGCGCGGATCTACGGAGGCACCAGCGAAATCATGAAAACGATCATCGCCAAGGACCTCGGCCTCTGAGCCCCGAGCCTCACCCGCCCCGCTCCGCCCGCCGGCTCCCGTCCCGCTCCACCCGCCCCGCCGGCTCCCGTCCCCACCGCTCCCGTCCCCCGCTTCCTCCGTTCCGCTCACCCACCCCGTACCGAAGGGCCAGACATGCAGATCAACGGTTCGTCCGCCGTCATCACCGGTGGTGCCTCCGGCCTCGGACTCGCCACCGCCAGGAAGCTGCTCGCCGCCGGAGGCAAGGTTGTCCTGCTCGACCTGCCCGGCTCCGACGGCGCCGCCGTCGCCGAGGACATCGGCGCGGTCTTCGTCCCCGGCGACGTCACCAGCGAGGCCGACGCCGCCGCTGCCGTCGCCGCGGCCGCCGCGCTCGCCCCGCTGCGCATCGCCGTCAACTGCGCCGGCATCGGCGGCTCGCGCCGCACCGTGAACCGGGAAGGCGCCTACCCGCTGGAGCAGTTCACCCGGATCGTCACCGTGAACCTCATCGGCACCTTCAACGTGCTGCGGCTGGCCGCCGCCGAGATCGCCCGGAACGAGGTGACCGAAGGCGAGCGGGGCGTCATCGTCAACACCGCGTCCGTCGCGGCCTACGAGGGCCAGATCGGCCAGGTCGCGTACTCCGCCTCCAAGGGCGGCATCGTCGGGCTGACCCTGCCCGCCGCCCGCGACCTCGCCGGTCTGGGGATCCGTGTGGTGACCATCGCGCCCGGCCTCTTCAACACCCCTCTGCTCGGCCGCGCCTCCCAGGAGGTCAAGGACGCCCTCGGCGCCCAGGTCCCGCACCCCGCGCGCCTCGGGGAACCCGACGAGTACGGCGCGCTGGCCGAGCACATCATCACCAACCCGATGCTGAACGGCGAGGTCATCCGCCTCGACGGCGCCATCCGCATGTCCCCCAAGTAGACCCGGCAACGCCCCACCCCACCCGCTCGCACAAGGAGATTCACGATGCGTGACGCAGTCATCGTCGATGCCGTACGCACCCCGGTCGGCAAGGGCAAGCCCGGCGGCGCCCTGTCCGGGATCCACCCCGTGGACCTGTCCGCGCACGTCCTGAAGGCGCTCGCGGAGCGCAACGGCCTCGACCCGGTCACCGTGGACGACGTCGTCTGGGGCTGTGTCTCGCAGGTCGGCGAGCAGACCGGCGGCGTCGGCCGGTACGCGGTCCTCGCCGCGGGCTGGCCGGAGAGCGTCCCCGGCCTGACCGTCGACCGGCAGTGCGGCTCCTCGCAGCAGGCCGTGCACCAGGTCGCCGCCGGCGTCATCGCGGGCCAGTACGACATCGCCGTCGCCGGCGGCGTCGAGTCCATGTCCCGGGTGCCCATGGGCTCGGCCCGCGCGGGCGGTGCCGCCGGCCGGCCGTACGGGCCGCTCGTCATGCAGCGCTACGACCACTACCGGTTCAACCAGGGCATCGGCGCCGAGATGATCGCCGAGGAGTTCGGGCTGAGCCGTGAAGAGCTCGACCAGCACGCCGTCGACTCGCACGCCCGCGCCGCCCGCGCCATCGACGAGGGCCGCTTCACGGGCCAGATCGCGCCGGTCGCCCTGGAGGACGGCACGGTCGTCGACACCGACGAGGGCGTGCGCCGCGGCGGCACCGTGGAGAAGCTCGGCGAGCTGAGGACGCCGTTCAAGGAGGACGGCGTCATCTCCGCGGGCAACGCCTCGCAGATCTCCGACGGTGCGGCGGCCCTTCTGATCACCACCTCCGAGATCGCCGCGCGCAACGGCTGGACGCCCCTGGCCCGCTTCCACACCGGCACCGTCACCGGCGTCGACCCGATCACCATGCTCAAGGGTCCGATCCCGGCCACGGAGAAGGTGCTGCGGCGTTCGGGGATCGCCCTCGACGAGATCGGCGCGTACGAGATCAACGAGGCCTTCGCCTCCGTATCGCTCGGCTGGCAACGCGTGCTCGGCGCCGACTACGCGCGGATGAACCCCAACGGCGGCGCCATGGCCCTCGGCCACCCGCTCGGAGGCTCCGGCGCCCGGCTGATGACGACGCTCGTGCACCACATGAGGGACCGGGGCATCCGCTACGGCCTGCAGTCCATGTGCGAGGGCGGCGGCATGGCCAACGCCACCGTCCTCGAACTGCTCTGACACCTCATCACTTCCACCTGCCGTGGCCCGGCCGTCTCCGTGGCCCGGCCGCCGAAAGGACACCGACCATGGACGCAGACGACTTCCGCGCGGTCAGGGACGCGGTACGCCGCTTCGTACGCGAGGACGTCGTCCCGCGCGAGGACGAGATCGAGGCCACCGACGCCATCCCCGCGGACATCCGGGCCAAGGCCGTCGACATGGGCCTGTTCGGCTACACGCTGCCCGAGGAGTACGGTGGCCTCGGCGCGAACCTCGTCGAGGACGTGCGGCTCGCCTTCGAGTTCGGGTACACCACCCCGGCGTTCCGGTCGATGTTCGGCACGAACAACGGAATCGCCGGCAAGGTCCTGGTGAACGCCGGGACCGAGGAACAGCGCCGCACCTGGCTGCCCCGCCTCGCCGCGGGCGAGGTCGCCTCCTTCGCGCTGACCGAGGCCGAGGCGGGATCCGACCCGTCCGGACTGACCACCCGCGCGGTCCACGACGGCGACGGCTATGTCCTCACCGGCTCCAAGCGGTTCATCACCAACGCGCCGCTGGCCGGCCTGTTCGTCGTCTTCGCCCGCACGGGCGAGGAGACGTACGGGACCAGGGGCATCTCGGTCTTCCTCGTCCAGGCCGGGCTGCCCGGTGTGTCGGTCGGCCCCAAGGACCACAAGACCGGACAGGCCGGCGCCTGGACCGCCGAGGTCTTCCTCGACGGCGTACGCGTCGGCGCGGACGCGCTGGTCGGCGGCGAGGAGGGGGCCGGCTTCGGGGCCGCCATGACCTCGCTCGTCCGCGGCCGCGTCCACATCGCCGCGCTCTGCGTCGGCATGGCCGAAAGGATCCTGGAGGAGTCCGTCGCCCACGCCGCCACCAGCAGACAGGGCGGGCGGCCGATCGGCGAGTTCCAGCTCGTCCAGGCGATGCTGGCCGAGATCCAGACCGGCGTGTACACCGGGCGGGCCGCCGTCCTGGAGGCCGCGCGCCGGTACGACTCCGGGGAGGACCGCAGGATCGGCCCCTCCGCCGTGAAGCTGTACTGCTCGGAGATGGTGTCCCGGGCCGCCGACCTCGCCGTGCAGATCCACGGCGGCATGGGCTACATGCGCGGCACCGTCGTGGAACGCTGCTTCCGCGACGCCCGTCTGTTCCGCATCTACGAGGGCACCAGCGAGATCCAGAAGCTGATCATCGGCCGTGCCCTGCTCAAGGGAGCGAAGTAAGCCATGGCCATGACCGAGATCCCACTCATCGCCGGCCTCTCCGAGGACGAACGCGCCATCGTCGAGGTCGTCGCGGACTTCGTGGACCACGAGGTCCTGCCCGTGGTCCGGGAGCTGGAGCACACCGACACCTACCCCGAACGGCTCATCGAACAGATGAAGCGGCTGGGCGTGTACGGACTGCTCGCCCCCGCCGAACACGGCGGCACGGACGTCTCCACCGCCTGCTTCGCCCTGGTCGCCCAGGAACTCGCACGCGGCTGGATGTCCCTGTCCGGGGCCATGGGCGGCCACTCCGTGGTCACCTACCTCATCCGTACCTTCGGCACCCCCGAGCAGCGGGCCGCCCATCTGCCGCGCCTGGCCACCGGCGAGATCCGCGCCACGATGGCGCTCACCGAACCCGGCGGCGGCTCCGACCTCCAGGCCATGGGCACCCGGGCCGTGCTCGCGGACGGCACCTGGACGGTCCACGGCACCAAGACCTGGATCACCAACTCCCGGCGCGCCGGCCTCATCGCCCTGCTGTGCCGCACCGAACCCCGGCAGGGCAAGGGCTTCTCGATCCTCCTGGTCGAGAAGGACGCCGGCTACCAGGTCTCCCGGGACCTCCCCAAACTGGGCTACAAGGGCGTCGAGAGCTGCGAGGTCGTCTTCGACGGCGTCACCGTCCCCGAATCGGCCGTCCTCGGCGGGGAGGCCGGCTCCGGCTTCGCGCAGATGATGCGCGGACTGGAGATCGGCCGCATCCAGGTCGCCTCCCGCGCCCTCGGCGTCGCCCAGGCCGCCCTGAACGACGCCACCCGCTACGCCCAGGAACGCCAGACCTTCGGGCAGCCCATCTGGCAGCACCAGTCCATCGGCAACTACCTGGCCGACGGCGCCACCAGGCTCCGGGCGGCCCGCCTGCTGACCCTCGACGCCGCCGCCCGCGTCGACGCGGGGGAACGCGCCGACCTGGAGGCCGGCATGGCGAAGCTGTTCGCCTCCGAGGTCTGCATGGAGATCGCGCTCAACGCGGTCCGGGTGCACGGCGGTTACGGCTACTCCACGGAGTTCGACGTCGAGCGCTACTTCCGGGACGCCCCGCTGATGATCGTCGGCGAGGGCACCAACGAGATCCAGCGGAACGTCATCGCCCGCCAGCACATCGCCCGCCACCGCATCGACGACGGAGGCCGCCGATGACCGCCCCCGCCCAGGGTTACGCCGACGGCCTCGCGGCCGGTGAGCTGCGCTTCCAGCACTGCCAGGACTGCGCACGCCCGGTCTTCCACCCGCGCGTCCTGTGCCCGCACTGCGGAGCCGAATCCCTCCGCTGGCGGCCCTGCGCCGGGCTCGGCACCGTCTACGCGACGACCGTGCTGCACCCGCGCGGCAGCGCCCCGTACAACGTCGCCCTCGTCGACCTCGACGAAGGCTTCCGGATGATGAGCCGGGTGGAGGGCGTCGCGCCCGAGGACGTCACCATCGGCGCACGGGTCGCCGTCGCCGTCATCACCGAGGACGGCGAACCGCTCGCCGTCTTCCGCCCCCTGGAGGTACGCGCATGAGCGCCACCGCCGGACTGCGCGGCCGGGCCGCCGTCGTCGGCGTCGCCGAGTCCGACCTGGGGCAGGTGGCCCCCGGACTGACCCACTTCGACCTCATGGGCCAGGCGACGGCCCGCGCCCTGAAGGACGCCGGGCTGAAGAAGTCCGACGTCGACGGATTCTTCTGCGCCTCGTCCTACCTGCCCTTCCCCACCCTCGACGTCGCGGAGTACCTGGGCATCCGCCCGGTCTACGCCGACTCGACCAACATCGGCGGCAGCTCCTTCGTCGCTCATCTGCTCCACGCGTCCCTGGCGATCGCGTCCGGACTGTGCACGACCGCCCTCATCGCCTACGGCTCCACCCAGCGCTCCGACGGCGGGCGCCTCGTCTCGCCGACGAAACTGCTGCCCTGGGAGGAGGCCTACCGGCCGCGCTACCCCGTCTCCATGTACGCGCTCGCCGCCTCCCGGCACATGCACGAGTTCGGCACCACCCGGGAACACCTGGCCGAGGTCGCCGTCGCCGCCCGGGACTGGGCCCAGCTCAACCCGAAGGCGTTCACCTACGGGCAGGGACCGCTCACCGCCGACGAGGTGCTCGACTCCCGCATGATCAGCCACCCGCTGACGTCCAGGGACTGCTGCCTCGTCACCGACGGCGGGGGCGCGGTCGTCCTCACCAGCGCCGAACGGGCCCGTGACCTAGGCGTCACCCCCGCCTACCTCCTCGGCGGCGGCGAGGCGACCTGGCACCGTTCCATCTCGCAGATGCCCGATCTCACGACGACGGCCGCCACCGACTCCGGACGGCGCGCCTACGCGATGGCCGGACTGAAACCCGCCGACGTCGACGTGGTCCAGCTCTACGACGCCTTCACCATCAACACCTTGCTGTTCCTGGAGGACCTGGGCTTCTGCGCCAAGGGCGAGGGCGGTGCCTTCGTCGCGGACGGACGCATCGCGCCCGGCGGAGAGCTCGCCGTCAACACCAACGGCGGCGGCCTCGCGTACTGCCACCCCGGCATGTACGGCATCTTCCTCATCATCGAGGCCGTACGGCAGCTGAGGGGCGAGGGCGGGGCGCGCCAGCAGCCGAACGTGAACGTCGCCCTGGTCAACGGCAACGGTGGCGTCCTGTCGAGCCAGGCCACCGCCCTCCTCGGCACGGCGGAGGCGCTCGGATGACCGCCGGAGCCGCCGAGGCGTTCGCCGCGATCGAGGCCGGATGGCGTCCCGGCCCCGTGGAGACCACCGGGTCCGTCGACGCCGCACCCGGCCTGGCCCTGTCCGGCCTGTTCGACGTGGAGCCCGCCGTCCGTGACGAAGGTGACCCGCTGCCGCCCCTGTGGCACTGGCTCCACCTCCTGGACCGGCCCGCCCAGGCCGGACTGGGCGAGGACGGACATCCCACGGACGGGCTGTTCCTCCCGCCGCTGCCCCGCCGGCGCCGGATGTTCGGCGGCGGCCGGGTCGCCTTCCACGCCCCGATCCTCGTCGGCGACCGGGTGACCCGGCGCAGCGAGGTCGTCTCCGTACGGCTCCGCGAGGGCGGCTCCGGCCTGCTGCTCCTGGTGACCGTGCGGCACACCTGGACGGTGGACGGGCAGCCGCGCACCGTCGAGGAGCAGGACATCGTCTACAAGCAGCCCGACGGCCGCCCCGCGGCCCGGACCGCCGGGCCGTCGGAGGACGGACACCCCCGGGAGCCGTGGGAGTTCACGCTCCGCCCGGACGAGACCCTGCTGTTCCGCTTCAGCGCGCTCACGTACAACGCGCACCGCATCCACTACGACCGCGCCTACGCCCGCGACACCGAGGGCTACCCGGACCTCGTCGTCCACGGGCCGCTGCTCGCCCTGGCGCTGCTGGAACTGCCGCGCCGGTACGCGCCCGACCGGCGGGTGACGTCGTTCGCCTTCCGGTCCCGGGCGCCGCTGTTCGCCCCCGAGCCCTTCACCGTCGCCGGGACCCCGGCGGCCGACGGCGCCTCGGCGGCCCTGTCCGCCCGGACCGCCGGCGCCGCCCCCGCCGTCACCGCGACCGTCACGTTCGCCTGACGGACAAGGTCCGCTTCACGCACCCGGTGCGCGTCCACGCCTGACCGCGCCCTCGTCCCCGAACCGCCCCACCCCTTCAGCCCATCAGGAGTCCACCGTGTCCGAGTCGGCCCAGAAGGTCGCCGTCGTCACCGGAGCAGCCCGCGGCATCGGCGCCGCCACCGCGCTCCGCCTCGCCCGGGACGGCTTCGCCGTCGCCGTGCTCGACCTCGACGAGACGGCCTGCGCCGACACCGTCGCCGCCATCGGGAAGGAGGGCGGGACGGCGCTCGCGGTCGGCGTGGACGTCGCCGACGCGGCGAGGGCCGAGGCGGCGGTCGAGCGTGTCGCCGCCGAGCTCGGAGCCCCGCTCGTCCTCGTCAACAACGCCGGGATCACCCGCGACAACCTCCTCTTCAGGATGACCGAGGAGGACTGGGACGGTGTGCTCGGCGTGCATCTGCGCGGGGCGTTCCTGATGACCCGGGCCTGTCAGAAGCACATGACGGCCGCCGGATGGGGCCGTGTCGTCAATCTGTCCTCCACCGCCGCCCTCGGCAACCGCGGTCAGGTCAACTACTCCGCGGCCAAGGCCGGGATGCAGGGCTTCACCAAGACCCTGGCCGTCGAACTGGGGAAGTTCGGCATCACGGCCAACGCCGTCGCGCCCGGCTTCATCGCCACGGAGATGACGGCGAAGACCGCCGAACGCGTCGGACTGTCCTTCGAGGGCTTCAAGGCGCGGGCCGCCGCCAACACCCCCGTGGGGCGGGTCGGCGAGCCCGCCGACATCGCCCACGCGGTGTCGTTCTTCGCCGGTGAGGCCGCCGGATTCGTGACCGGCCAGGTGCTCTACGTCGCCGGGGGACCCCGGGGCTGAGCCGCGAGGGGCTGCCCGCCGGTTGGCCCCCTTTTCCTTGCAGAACGTTCGTTCAGGTCATTGACCGGGACCCGTACGCGGGCCATGCTCACTGCAAGCACCACGCGCGCGGCCCGGACGGGGCCGCTGCCGACGGAACGGGCACGCCCCGCTCCTTGATGCCGGGCGCTGTCCGAACGTGGCCGCCCACCCCTCCGATGCGAGCCGGACCCGAGCGCCCCCGTGCGCGTCCGGCCCCGTCGACGATGCCGATGGAGGACTTCCGCACATGGGTCCCTTTCTGCCCGACGCCGTACGCGCCCACGCCCGCAGGGCCCCCGGCGCCCCCGCCGTGAGCGAGGGCGGCCGCACGCTCGGCTACGGCGCGCTCGACACACGCAGCAACCGCCTCGCCCAGGCGCTCCTCGCCGAGGGCCTCACCCCGGGACAACGCGTCGGGTACCTCGCGCGCCCCGGCATCCTCGGCGCGGAGGTCCTGCTCGCCTGCGCCAAGGCGGGCCTCGTGGCGACCCCGCTGAACTGGCGCCTCGCCGCACGCGAACTCACCCGGATCGCCGCCGACGCCGAACTCGCGCTCATGATCACCCAGTCCGAGTTCCTCGGCCCGGCCCGGAGCGTCGCCGAGGCCCGCCCCGGCACCCCGCTCGTCATCGACGGCGACGGCGACGGCGAGGCGGGGGCGTACGCGTACGAGACGTGGCTGAGCGGCGCCGCGGACGAGGACCCCGGCCGGGGCTCCGAGAACGCCGTCTACCTCCAGCTGTACACCTCCGGCACCACCGGGCTGCCCAAGGGCGTCCAGCTCACCCTGGAGAACACCATCGCCGGCCCCGCGCAGCTCGCCGAGATGGAATGGCGCCCCGAGGCGATCGCCCTGAACGCCATGCCGGTCTTCCACATCGCCGGCACCGGCTGGCTCATCCAGGCCCTCAACGCGGGCGCCCGGACCGTCACCATGCCCGACTTCCGCCCCACGGACGCCGTGGAGCTGATGGAACGGGAACGGATCACGCACGCCTTCTTCGCTCCCTCCATCCTCCATATGCTCACCACCGTCCCGGGCATCGAGGACCGCGACTTCTCCGCGCTGGAGACCATCGTCTACGGTTCGTCACCGATCACCCCGGCCCTGCTGCGCCGCTCCATGAAGATCTTCGGCTGCGCCTTCTACCAGAAGTACGGACAGACCGAGAACGTCGGCTCCTCCACCCGGCTGCTCAGCGAGGACCACGATCCGGACGGCCCCCGCGCGCATCTGCTGCGCTCGGCGGGGCTGCCCTTCCCGTACGTCGACCTGAGGATCACCGACCCGGTGACGGGCGAGCCGCTGCCCCGGGGCGAGGTGGGCGAGATCCTGGTCCGCTCCCACCAGGTGATGCCCGGCTACTGGAACCGCCCGGAGGAGAACGCGAAGACCCTCACCGAGGACGGCTTCCTGCGCACCGGTGACGCCGGCTGTCTCGACGCCGAGGGCTACCTCTTCATCACCGACCGCATCAAGGACATGGTCATCACGGGCGGCGAGAACGTCTACCCCATCGAGGTCGAGTCGGTGCTCGCCGAGCATCCGGCGGTCCTCGACGTGGCGGTCTACGGCACGCCCCACGCCACCTGGGGCGAGGCCGTCACGGCGGCGGTCGTCCTGCGCGCGGACGCGGACCCGGTCACGGAGGCCGAACTCATCGCGTTCGCCAAGGAGCGCATCGCCTCGTACAAGAAGCCCCGCACCGTCCACTTCATGGACGAACTGCCGCGCAACCCCAGCGGCAAGATCCTCAAGAGGGTCCTGCGCGACACCACCGGGGGCGGGGAATCCTCTGCCTGACGGGCGTGACAGGGGACGGCCCCCGCATCCGCGGGGGC
>NZ_JBHVIN010000016.1:0-25042 GCF_042799575.1 Streptomyces sp. NPDC057682
CGCGAAGGCAGGGACACGCTCCCGAGCGACCGCCGCTACACGGGGGCGCGGCGCGGGTGCGCACCCGCCCGGCTCCCCCGTTTCCCGGATCACTCCTCGGGGGAATCGTCCGGGGAATCGCCCGAGGCCTCCTCGGGCGGCTCCCCCGGGGAGTCCCCGGTCGGCTTCGCCGGGCCGCGCCGGCCGGATCCGCCGGCGTTGCCCGCCGCCCCCGGACCGTTCTCCGGCCGGAGGGGCTTCGGCGGCCTGGTCCGGCCGCTGGAGGTGTCCCGCAGATACGAGGCGTCGCCGCTCTCCGTGGCGTGCCCGCCCGGAGCTTGGCCCGGGCCGGGGTCCCGGCGCCGCAGATAGCGCTCGAACTCCCGGGCGATGGCCTCGCCGCTCGCCTCGGGCAGCTCCGCGGTGTCCCGGGCCTCCTCCAGCGTCTGCACGTACTCCGCCACCTCGCTGTCCTCGGCGGCCAGTTGATCGACGCCGAGCTGCCAGGCACGGGCGTCCTCGGGCAGCTCGCCCAGCGGGATGCGCAGCCCGATCAGATCCTCCAGGCGGTTCAGCAGCGCCAGCGTGGCCTTCGGGTTGGGCGGCTGCGAGACGTAGTGCGGCACCGCCGCCCAGAGGCTGACGGCGGGCACGCCCGCGTGTGTGCAGGCCTCCTGGAGGATGCCGACGATGCCGGTCGGCCCCTCGTACCTGGTCTCCTCCAGGTCCATGGTCCGGGCCAGGTCCGGATCGGACGTGACCCCGCTGACGGGCACCGGCCGGGTGTGCGGGGTGTCGCCGAGCAGCGCGCCGAGCACCACCACCATCTCCACGCCCAGCTCATGGGCGAAGCCCAGCAGTTCGTTGCAGAACGAGCGCCAGCGCATCGACGGTTCGATGCCCCGGACCAGCACCAGGTCGCGCGGTTTCTCGCCGCCGACGCGGACCACGGAGAGCCGGGTGGTCGGCCAGGTGATCTTGCGCGTCCCGCCGTCCAGCCAGACCGTCGGGCGGTTGACCTGGAAGTCGTAGTAGTCCTCGGCGTCGAGCGCCGCGAACACCTCGCCCTTCCACTCCCGGTCCAGATGCGCCACCGCCGTGGAGGCGGCGTCACCGGCGTCGTTCCACCCCTCGAACGCGGCCACCATGACCGGGTCGACCAGCTCGGGAACCCCGTCGAGCTCGATCACCCAGGCCTCCTTCCGAAGTTCCCTTGCGTACGGAACAACCTTACGGCTTCCGGCCACTGCTGCCGCAGCCCTCGCGCACGGCCGGGTGAACCCGGGCCGGCCCGCCCGTAGAGCGATGACATCTGGGTATCAGGCCATGAAGACATCCGAGCTGTGTAGGGGATTTTCGCGTACTGCACTGGACGATCGCGCTCTCTTGGGGTTATACATCGGATGACCAGAGCAGAGGTCCGATGTTATTACCCCTGGGGGCGCACATGAGTCAGACCGTCACGGACGTCGAGGTCCACGACATCCGGTTCCCGACCTCGGAACAGCTGGACGGCTCGGACGCCATGAACCCCGACCCCGACTACTCGGCCGCCTACGTGGTGCTGCGCACCGACGCCGCCGCACCGGACGGCGGGAGCGAGCCCGCCGAGGGGCACGGCTTCTGCTTCACCATCGGGCGCGGCAACGACGTCATGGCCGCCGCCATCCAGGCGCTGCGCCCCCATGTGGTCGGCCGCCCGGTGCCGCGGACCGCCGCCGACCTCGGAGCACTCCACCGCGACCTCACCCATGACTCCCAACTGCGCTGGCTGGGACCGGAGAAGGGCGTGATGCACATGGCGGCCGGCGCGGTCGTCAACGCGGCCTGGGACCTGGCCGCCAAGCACGCGGGCCTGCCCGTCTGGGAGTTCCTGGCCGCGATGACACCGGAGGAGCTGGTCTCCCTCGTCGACTTCCGCTACCTCACCGACGCCCTCACCCCCGAGGAGGCGCTGGAGATCCTGCGCGCCGCCGAACCCGGCCGCGCCGAGCGCGCCGCACGGCTCCGCGCCGAGGGCTACCCCGCCTACACCACCTCGCCCGGCTGGCTCGGCTACTCCGACGACAAGCTCGTCCGGCTGGCGCAGGAGGCCGTCGCCGACGGCTTCACCCAGATCAAGCTGAAGGTCGGCGGCGACCTCGGCGACGACGTCCGCAGAATGGCGCTCGCCCGCGAGGCCGTCGGCCCCGGCGTGCGGATCGCCGTCGACGCCAACCAGCGCTGGGACGTGGCCGGCGCGGTGGAGTGGATGACCGCGCTCGCCCCGTACGACCCGCACTGGATCGAGGAGCCGACCAGCCCCGACGACATCCTCGGCCACGCGGCCGTGCGGGCCGGCCAGCCGGTCAAGGTCGCCACCGGCGAACACGTCGCCAACCGCGTCGTGTTCAAGCAGCTGCTCCAGGCCGGGGCCGTCGACTTCGTCCAGATCGACGCCGCCCGGGTCGCCGGGGTCAACGAGAACCTGGCGATCCTGCTGCTCGCCGCGAAGTTCGGCGTGCCGGTCTGCCCGCACGCCGGGGGCGTCGGCCTGTGCGAACTGGTCCAGCACCTCTCGATGTTCGACTACGTCGCGGTCTCCGGCAGCTGGGAGGACCGGGTCATCGAGTACGTCGACCATCTCCACGAACACTTCGTCGACCCGACGGTCATCACCTCCGGGCGCTACACCGCCCCGGCCGCCCCGGGCTTCTCCGCCCGGATGCACCCCGAGTCGATCACCGCACACCGCTTCCCGGAGGGCGCCGTCTGGCAGGCCCGCCGCACCGACAAGGAGGACGCCCGATGAACGGCGCACACGACTTCGACGGAATGAACGCCCTGGTGACCGGCGGCGCCTCCGGGATCGGTGCCGCGGTCGCGACCCTGCTCCTGGAGCGCGGGGCCCGCGTCGCCGTACTGGACCGGGACACCACACGGGCCCCCGAGGGCACCCTCGCCGTCACCGCCGACGTCACCGACGACGCAGCCGTGCGCGAGGCCGTCGACCGGGCCGCCGCCGAACTCGGCTCCCTGCACACGCTCGTCTCCAACGCCGGCATCGGCGCCATCGGCACCGTCGAGGACAACGACGACGCCGAGTGGGCCCGGGTCCTGGACATCAACGTCCTCGGCATGGTCCGCACCGCCCGGCACGCCCTGCCCCATCTGCGGCGCGCCGCCGCCGACCGCCCCGGCGCCGCCTCCGTCACCCACACCTGCTCGATCGCCGCGACGGCCGGTCTCCCCCAGCGCGCGCTCTACAGCGCCAGCAAGGGCGCCGTCCTCTCGCTCACCCTCGCCATGGCCGCCGACCACGTCCACGAGGGGATCCGGGTGAACTGCGTCAACCCCGGCACCGCCGACACCCCGTGGATCGGCCGCCTCCTCGGGCAGGCCGACGACCCGGAGGCCGAGCGCGCGGCCCTCAACGCCCGCCAGCCGCTGGGCCGGCTGGTCTCCGCCGACGAAGTGGCCGCCGCCGTCGTCTACCTCGCGAGCCCCGCCGCGGCCTCCGTGACCGGAACCGCCCTGGCCGTCGACGGCGGCATGCAGGGACTGCGCCTGCGCCCCGCCGGGAGCTGAACCGGGGACGCGGCCGGGGCCGGACCGCCCCGGCCGCCGGGTACCCGGGCGCGTACGCCCGTACCGGACGCCCCGTTCCGCACGGCTACAGCGTCGAGCGCAGCCACTGCTCCACGCTCGCCACGTGGACCGTCGCCCACGACCTGGCCGCCTCCGCGTCACGGTCCCGGAGCGCCGCGAGGATCGCCCGGTGCTCGTGCAGGGTGCGGCTCACCGCGTCCTCCTGGGTCAGACCGCGCCAGACCCGGGCCCGCGTCGTCGGTCCCGACAGGCCGTCGAGCAGGGAGCAGAGCACCGTGTTGCCGGACGCGCCCACGATGCTCCGGTGGAACTCCAGGTCGGCGGCCACCAGTTCCTCCACCGAGGGGTGGGCGCCCAGCGCGTCCAGCTGCGCGTCGAGCGCGTCGATCCGCTCCTCCTCGATCCGGAGCGCCGCCATCGCGGTCGCGGCCGGTTCCAGGATCCGGCGGACCGCCAGGAACTCCAGCACCGTGTCGTCGCGGTGGAAGTCCACCACGAAGCTCAGGGCCTCCAGCAGCAGCTGGGGATCGAGGCTGGTGACGTACGTGCCGTCGCCCTGGCGCACGTCGAGGATGCGGATCAGCGACAGCGCGCGCACCGCCTCCCGCAGAGAGTTGCGGGACAGGCCCAGTTCCGCGGCGAGTTCGCTCTCCTTGGGGAGGCGATCGCCCGGCCGTAGCGCGCCCGAGACGATCATTTCCTTGATCTTCTCGATGGCCTCGTCGGTGACAGCCATGGGCGACCTCCAGACATCCGATGTATCGCCCCATTATGCGTCCCCGCACGGGGCCGGGCGTACGGTTCGGACCGTCCGGGAGGCCGCCGGCCCCTCAGTCCCGCCCCTCGGCGAGCAGCGCCTCCACCCTGGCCCCGAGCACCTCGTCCGCCAGCCCCCGGATCGTCAGCGTCGTCCGCCGCCGCAGCACGTCGTCGGCGGTCTCGGCCCATTCGCGGTCCCGCGCGTAGACGACCTGCGCCCAGATCTCCGGGGCGTCCGGATGGATCCGCTCGCCGAGCGCCGGGTTCTCGTTGGCCAGCCGGGCGATGTCGAAGGCGAGCGAACCGTAGTGCGTGGCCAGATGCCGCGCCGTGTCCACCGCCATCCCCGCGCCGGGGGCGGCGCCGTCGGTCAGCAGCCGGTGGGCGACCGCGTTCGGATTGGCGATGCCTGGCAGCGGGAGCTTGCGCGGCAGCCGGGAGACCGGCTCCAGCCCCTCCCCGAGCGGGTGGCCCGGCAGGACGGCCAGCTTGTTCATCACCGTACGGCCGATGTGGCGGAAGGTCGTCCACTTCCCGCCGGCCACCGACAGCATCCCGCCCCGGCCCTCGGTCACCACCGTCTCGCGCCTGGCCCGGGAGGTGTCGCCCGGCCCGCCCGGCAGCACCCGCAGTCCGGCGAAGGAGTACGTGATCAGCTCGGGCGACAGCTGCTGGTCGCGGACCGAGAGGGCCGCCTCGTCCAGGATCTGCGCGGTGTCCTGCGGGGTCACCGCCACATCCGCCGGATCGCCCTCGTACACCTCGTCCGTCGTGCCGAGCAGCAGCATGTCCTCCCACGGCAGGGCGAAGGTGATGCGGTACTTGTCGATGGGCGTGGCCAGCGCGGCCCGCCACGGCCGGGTCCGCTTCAGCACCAGGTGCGCGCCCTTGGACAGGCGTATCGAGGGCGCCGCCCCCGGGTCCTCCATCCGCCGCAGATGGTCCACCCACGGCCCGGTCGCGTTCAGCACCAGCCGGGCGTCCACCCCGAACTCGCTGCCGTCCAGCCGGTCGCGCAGCTCCGCGCCCGTCACCCGGCCCCGGGTGAACCGCAGCCCGGTGACCGCCGCGTGGTTGAGGACGGCCGCCCCCGCGTCGACCGCCGCGCGCACCGTCATCAGCGCCATCCGCGCGTCGTTCATCTGGTCGTCGCCGTAGACCGCGACGGCCCGCAGGTTCTCGGTCCGCAGCTCCGGCACGTCGCGCACCGCCCGCGCCGGGCTGATCACATGGCCGACGCCGTCGCCGAACGCGGAGAGCGCCGAGTACGCGAAGACGCCCGCGCCGAGCTTCGCCGCGCCGTGCGGCCCGCCCTTGTACACCGGCAGGTAGAAGGTGAGCGGATTGGCCAGGTGCGGGGCGACCTGACGGGAGACCGCACGGCGCTCGAAGTGGTTCTCCGCCACCAGCTTCACCGCGCCGGTCTGCAGATAGCGCAGACCGCCGTGGAGCAGCTTGGAGGAGGCGGACGAGGTGGCGCCGGCGAAGTCGCCGGCGTCCACCAGGGCCACCCGCAGTCCGGACTGCGCGGCGTGCCAGGCGGTGGAGATGCCCAGGATGCCGCCGCCGATCACCAGGAGGTCGTACGTTGCCTTGGAGAGCTGCTCCCGGGTCTCGGCGCGGCTCGGAAGGGAGCCGGAGGCCGGGTGCGTCCCGAGTGCGGGGACGCTCTGCAGGGTGGTCATGTCGGTCACTCCTCGTCGTCGAGCCAGCCCTTGGTGCGTTCCACGGCCTTGAGCCAGCTCTTGTACTCGCGGGCGCGGGTGTCCGCGTCCATGCGGGGGGTCCACTCGGCGGCCCGGCGCCAGTTGGCGCGCAGGGCGTCGGTGTCGGGCCAGAAGCCGACGGCCAGGCCGGCGGCGTAGGCGGCGCCGAGGCAGGTGGTCTCCGCGACCATGGGCCGCACCACGGGTGCGTCCAGGACGTCGGCGAGCGTCTGCATCAGCAGGTTGTTGGAGGTCATGCCGCCGTCGACCTTGAGCGCGGTCAGCTCGACGCCGGAGTCCTTGGTCATGGCGTCGCTGATCTCGCGGGTCTGCCAGGCGGTGGCCTCCAGCACGGCACGGGCGATGTGCGCCTTGGTGACGTAACGGGTGAGGCCGGCGATGACACCGCGGGCGTCGGGGCGCCAGTACGGGGCGAACAGCCCGGAGAAGGCCGGGACGAAGTAGGCGCCGCCGTTGTCCTCGACCGACAGGGCCAGGGTCTCGATCTCGGCGGCGGACTGGATCAGGCCCATCTGGTCGCGCATCCACTGCACCAGCGAGCCGGTGACCGCGATGGAGCCCTCCAGGGCGTAGACCGGCTTCTGGTCGCCGATCCGGTAGCCGACCGTGGTCAGCAGGCCGTTGTAGGAGTTGACGGGCGTCTCGCCGGTGTTCAGGAGCATGAAGGTGCCGGTGCCGTACGTGGACTTGGCCTCGCCCTCGGAGAAGCAGGTCTGGCCGAAGAGCGCGGCCTGCTGGTCCCCGAGCGCGGAGGCGACCGGCACCCCGTCGAGCACGCCGCCCTTCGTGGTGCCGTAGATCTCGGCCGAGGAGCGGATCTCCGGCAGCACCTCGGCCGGGATGTCCATGGAGCTGAGGATCTTGGGGTCCCAGCTCAGGGAGTGCAGGTTCATCAGGAGGGTGCGGGAGGCGTTGGTGACGTCGGTGACGTGGACACCGCCGTCGGTGCCGCCGGTCAGGTTCCAGATGACCCAGGAGTCCATCGTGCCGAAGAGGATGTCGCCCCGCTCGGCGCGCTCGCGCAGCCCCTCGACGTTGTCGAGCAGCCAGCGGACCTTGGGCCCGGCGAAGTACGAGGCGAGCGGCAGCCCGGTCTCGCGGCGGAAGCGGTCCTGGCCGACGTTGCGGCCCAGCTCCTTGCAGAGCGCGTCGGTACGGGTGTCCTGCCAGACGAGGGCGTTGTGGACGGGCACACCGGTGTGCCGGTCCCAGAGCAGGGTCGTCTCGCGCTGGTTGGTGATGCCGATCGCCTTCACGTCGGCGGCCGTGATGCCGGCCTTGACGATGGCGCCGGCGACGACCTCCTGGACGTTCTCCCAGATCTCCGCCGCGTCGTGCTCCACCCATCCGGGCTTCGGGAAGATCTGCTCGTGCTCCTTCTGGTCGACGGAGACGATCCGGCCGTCCTTGTCGAAGACGATGCAGCGGCTGGAGGTGGTGCCCTGGTCGATGGCCGCGATGAACGGCCCGGCGCCGTGGCTGCCGGTGGTGTGTGCGTCGGTCACGGTGTGCTCCCGGAAGGTCTGTGTGGTCGTGGGGTTGCGACGGGGTCGGGACGTGCGGTCGTGCTCCGCCGCTCAGGCGAACGCGACGTTGTAGAGCCCGCCCGCCAGCGCGCCGCCGATCAGGGGGCCGACGACGGGGACCCAGGCGTAACCCCAGTCGGATCCGCCCTTGTTCGGCAGCGGAAGCAGCGCGTGCACGATACGCGGACCGAGGTCGCGAACCGGGTTGATCGCGTAGCCGGTCGGGCCGCCGAGCGAGAGGCCGATGCCGACGACCACCAGGGAGGTGATCAGCGCGCCGAGGGTGCCGAGGCCGTCGCCGTCCGCATTGAGCCCCTGGGTCAGGATCGCCAGGACCAGCACGAGCGTGGCGATGACCTCGGTGAGGACGTTCTGCACGGCGTTGCGGATCTCCGGGCCCGTCGAGAAGATCCCGAGCACCGGACCCGCGGCGGGCGCGGCCGACTGGTCGACCATGCCCTCCTCACCCGCATGGGTGCCGAGGATCTCCGGATCCGTGAGGTGCGCCCGGAACTGCCCGTAGTACGTCAGCCAGACCAGTACGGCGCCGATCATCGCGCCCAGCAGCTCCGAGGCGAGATACAGCGGAACGTCGCTCCACTCGGTGCCGCCCTCGATCGCCAGGCCGATGGTGACCGCCGGGTTGAGATGCGCGCCGGAGACCCCGCCCGCCAGATAGGCGCCGGTCAGCACCGCGAAGCCCCACCCGAAGGTGATGGCGAGCCAGCCGGCGTCCCGCGCCTTCGAGTGCTTGAGCGTGACGGCGGCGCACACACCGCCGCCGAGCAGGATGAGCACGGCGGTACCGATGGTCTCGCCGATGAAGATGTCGGAGCTGGACACCCGCGACTCCTTTGTCCTTCGTCCAGGGAAGCCGAACCACGGGTCCCTCCGGTGGTCCGCGCCCTCGTGGGAGGGCGTTGCCGGCCCTGGGCACCGTCACACCCTAACGTTATTTTCCGTTAGTCGTTCGACAATGCCGACCGGTGAACGGCAGTGTTTCGTTCGGGTGAATGAGGCGTCAAGGGTTCTGTTCCCCAAAACTCGACGGTCAAGGGGCCCGGCGGGATCAGAAGCGGCGGGCCCCCAGGTCCCGGGAGACCGCGCGGGCGCAGTCGCGGACCGCCGCCACCAGCTCCGGCCGCAGCTCACCGCCCGCGCAGACCCGCTCCACCGCGCCGGTCACCGCGACGGCGCCCACGGGCATCCGCCGCCGGTCGTGGATGGGGGCGGCCACCGCGGCCACCCCCTCCCAGGTCTCCTCCACGTCGTCCGCCCAGCCCCGCGCGCGGGTGAGGTCGAGCGTCGCCTCGAAGGCGTCGGGGTCGGTGACGGTGCGGGGGGTGAAGGAGCGCCGCTCCGCCTCCACGGCCTCGGTGTGGGCCACCGGGTCGAACGCGGCCAGCACCTTGCCCAGTGCCGTGGAGTGCAGCGGTTGCATGGCCCCCACCTCAAGCACCTGCCGGCTGTCGTCGGGCCGGAAGACATGGTGGACGATCAGCACGCCGTGCTGGTGCAGCACGCCCAGATGGACGCTCTCGCCGCTGGATCTCGCCAGGTCGTCGGTCCACACCAGGGCGCGGGCGCGCAGTTCGTGCACGTCCAGATAGCTGTTGCCCAGGCGCAGCAGCTCGGCGCCCAGCTGGTAGCGGCCCGAGGCCTCGTCCTGCTCGACGAAGCCCTCGTGCTGGAGCGTGCGCAGGATGCCGTGCGCGGTGCCCTTGGCCAGGTCCAGGGAGGAGGCGATGTCCGAGAGGCCCAGCCGCCGCTCGCCGCCCGCCAGCAGACGCAGCATCGCGGCCGCCCGCTCCAGGGACTGGATGTTCTTGGCCATCGCGCCGTACTCCTCCACCTTGTTCGACAATGCTGAACACTATCGGTCGATGCCGACCCCTGCTCGACAGCAACGGAAATCTTCGGACCCCGACGCCTGAAAGCTTCCTGACAGGATGCCGTCCGATCCCCGGACGGTGTGACGACCCTGGTCCGGACCCGGCTACCCTGGCCGGGTGCGCTCTCCACCGAGGGCGCAAAGCCGACAGCCGTCGCACCCCTGGGAGTAAATCCATGGCCCCGTCGCCGACCCCTTCCGCCGAGAGCCGGAACCGAGCCGCAGCCCTGCGCGAGGCACTCGCCACCCGTGTGGTGGTGGCCGACGGAGCGATGGGCACCATGCTCCAGGCCCAGGACCCCACGCTGGAGGACTTCGAGAACCTCGAAGGCTGCAACGAGATCCTGAACGTCACCCGCCCCGACATCGTGCGCTCGGTCCACGAGGAGTACTTCGCGGTCGGCGTCGACTGCGTGGAGACCAACACCTTCGGCGCCAACCTGGCCGCCCTCGGCGAGTACGACATCGCCGACCGGGTCCTCGAACTCTCCGAGGCCGGCGCGCGCATCGCCCGCGAGACCGCCGACGCCTTCACCGCCTCCACCGGACAGCAGCGCTGGGTGCTCGGCTCCATGGGCCCCGGCACCAAGCTCCCCACCCTCGGCCACGCCCCGTACGACCGGCTCCGCGACGCGTACCAGAAGAACGCCGAGGGCCTGATCGCCGGCGGCGCCGACGCCCTGCTGATCGAGACCACCCAGGACCTGCTCCAGACCAAGGCCTCCGTCATCGGCGCCCGGCGCGCCCTCGCGGCCACCGGCGCCGACCTGCCCGTGATCTGCTCGGTCACCGTCGAGACCACCGGCACGATGCTGCTCGGCTCCGAGATCGGCGCCGCGCTCACCGCCCTGGAACCGCTCGGCATCGACCTCATCGGCCTCAACTGCGCCACCGGCCCGGCCGAGATGAGCGAGCACCTGCGCTACCTCGCCCGCCACTCGACGATCCCGCTCTCCTGCATGCCCAACGCCGGCCTGCCCGTCCTCGGCAAGGACGGCGCGCACTATCCGCTCTCCGCGGCGGAGCTGGCCGACGCGCAGGAGACCTTCGTCCGCGAGTACGGCCTCTCCCTGGTCGGCGGCTGCTGCGGTACGACCCCCGAGCACCTGCGCCAGGTCGTGGAGCGGGTCCGGGGCCTGACCCCGGCCGTCCGCGAACCGCACCCCGAGCCCGGCGCCGCCTCGCTCTACCAGACGGTGCCCTTCCGCCAGGACACCTCGTACCTCGCCATCGGCGAGCGGACCAACGCCAACGGCTCCAAGAAGTTCCGCGAGGCCATGCTGGCGGCGCGCTGGGACGACTGCGTGGAGATGGCCCGCGACCAGATCCGCGAGGGCGCCCACATGCTCGACCTCTGCGTCGACTACGTGGGCCGCGACGGCGTCGCGGACATGCAGGAACTGGCCGGCCGCTTCGCCACCGCCTCCACCCTGCCGATCGTGCTGGACTCCACCGAGCTGCCCGTGCTCCGCGCCGGCCTGGAGAAGCTCGGCGGCCGCGCCGTCCTGAACTCGGTGAACTACGAGGACGGCGACGGCCCCGAGTCCCGCTTCGTCAAGGTGACCGCACTGGCCGCCGAGCACGGCGCCGCGCTCATCGCCCTGACCATCGACGAGCAGGGCCAGGCCCGCACCGCCGAGCACAAGGTCGCCATCGCCGAGCGGCTGATCGCGGACCTCACCGGTAACTGGGGCATCAACGAGTCGGACATCCTCATCGACTGCCTCACCTTCACCATCTGCACCGGGCAGGAGGAGTCGCGCAAGGACGGCATCGCCACCATCGAGGCCATCCGCGAGCTGAAGAAGCGCCACCCCGCCGTCCAGACCACGCTCGGCCTCTCCAACATCTCCTTCGGCCTCAACCCGGCCGCCCGGGTCGTCCTGAACTCGGTCTTCCTCGACGAGTGCGTCAAGGCGGGCCTGGACTCCGCGATCGTCCACGCCTCGAAGATCCTGCCCATCGCCCGCCTGGAGGAGGAGCAGGTCAAGGTCGCCCTCGACCTGATCCACGACCGCCGCGCCGAGGGCTACGACCCGCTCCAGCGGCTCATGGAGCTGTTCGAGGGCGTCAACATGAAGTCCATGAAGGAGGGCAAGGCCGAGGAACTGCTCGCCCTTCCGCTGGACGAGCGCCTCCAGCGCCGCATCATCGACGGCGAGAAGAACGGCCTGGAGGCCGACCTCGACGAGGCCCTGAAGGACACCCCCGCGCTCGACATCGTCAACAACACCCTCCTGGAGGGCATGAAGGTCGTCGGCGAACTGTTCGGCTCCGGCCAGATGCAGCTGCCGTTCGTCCTCCAGTCCGCCGAGGTCATGAAGACCGCGGTGGCCCATCTGGAACCGCACATGGAGAAGTCGGACGCCCAGGGCAAGGGCACCATCGTCCTGGCCACCGTCCGGGGCGACGTCCACGACATCGGCAAGAACCTCGTCGACATCATCCTGTCCAACAACGGCTACAACGTCGTCAACATCGGCATCAAGCAGCCCGTCTCCGCGATCCTGGACGCCGCCGAGGAGCACAAGGCCGACGTCATCGGCATGTCCGGCCTCCTCGTCAAGTCCACCGTGATCATGAAGGAGAACCTGGAGGAGCTGAACCAGCGCAAGCTGGCCGCCGACTACCCGGTGATCCTCGGCGGCGCCGCCCTGACCCGCGCCTATGTCGAGCAGGACCTCCACGAGATCTACGAGGGCGAGGTCCGCTACGCCCGCGACGCCTTCGAGGGCCTGCGGCTGATGGACGCCCTGATCGCCGTCAAGCGCGGCGTCCCCGGCGCCGTCCTGCCCGAGCTGAAGCAGCGCCGCGTGCCCAAGCGCGACACCGCCGTGCCGGAGGTCCAGGAGCCCGAGGAGGGCGTGCGCTCCGACGTCGCCGTCGACAACCCGGTGCCCACCCCGCCGTTCTGGGGCAGCCGCGTCGTCAAGGGCATCCAGCTCAAGGAGTACGCCTCCTGGCTCGACGAGGGCGCCCTCTTCAAGGGCCAGTGGGGCCTCAAGCAGGCCAGGGCCGGCGACGGACCGACGTACGAGGAGCTGGCCGAGACCGAGGGCCGCCCGCACCTGCGCGGCTGGCTCGACAAGCTCCACACCGAGAACCTGCTCGAAGCCGCCGTCGTCTACGGCTACTACCCGTGCGTCTCCAAGGGCGACGACGTGATCCTGCTGCACGAGGACGGCTCGGAGCGCACCCGCTTCACCTTCCCCCGCCAGCGCCGGGGCCGCCGGCTCTGCCTCGCGGACTTCTTCCGCCCGGAGGAGTCCGGCGAGACCGATGTGATCGGCCTCCAGGTCGTCACCGTCGGATCGAGGATCGGCGCGGAGACCGCCAAGCTCTTCGAGGCCAACTCCTACCGCGACTACCTGGAGCTGCACGGACTCTCCGTCCAGCTCGCGGAGGCCCTGGCCGAATACTGGCACGCCCGGGTCCGCTCCGAGCTCGGCTTCGCGGGCGAGGACCCCGCCGACGTCGAGGACATGTTCGCGCTCAAGTACCGGGGCGCGCGCTTCTCCCTCGGCTACGGGGCCTGCCCCGACCTGGAGGACCGGGCGAAGATCGCCGACCTCCTCCAGCCGGAGCGGATCGGGGTCCACCTGTCCGAGGAGTTCCAGCTCCACCCCGAGCAGTCCACGGACGCGATCGTCATCCACCACCCCGAGGCGAAGTACTTCAACGCCCGGTAAGGCCGCGTTCCACGCGCCGTAGCACGACGAGCCGTACACTGGTCGGTCCAGTGCAGGCCGGTCGCTCTCCTTCGGGAATGGCGGCCGGCCTTCTCGTCCCTCATGAAAGGTGTGCCGGATGACCAGTACGATCCCCGTGTCACTGACCCGTACGGCCGAGGAAGCGGGCCTGCGGGCCGTCCTCCTCGACATGGACGGCACCCTGGTCGACACCGAGGGCTTCTGGTGGGACGCCGAGGTGGAGGTCTTCGCCGATCTGGGGCACCGTCTCGACGAGGCCTGGCGGGACGTGGTGGTCGGCGGCCCGATGACCCGCAGCGCCGGCTATCTGATGGACGTCACCGGCGCCGACGTCACCCTCGACGAACTCACCGTGCTGCTCAACGACCGCTTCGAGCAGCGCATCGCCCGCGGGGTCCCGCTGATGCCGGGCGCGCAGCGGCTGCTCGACGAGCTGGCCAGACACGAGGTGCCCACCGCCCTCGTCTCCGCCTCGCACCGCCGGATCATCGACCGGGTCCTGGACTCCGTGGGCCGCCACCACTTCGCGCTCACCGTCGCGGGCGACGAGGTCACCCGCACCAAGCCGCACCCCGAGCCCTATCTCACCGCCGCACGCGGCTTCGGCGCCGACCCCCGGCTCTGCGCCGTCATCGAGGACACCGCGACCGGTGTGGCCGCCGCCGAGGCCGCCGGCTGCCGGGTGGTCGCCGTCCCCTCCGTCTCACCGATCGCGCCCGCCGACGGCCGGGTCGTCGTCGGATCCCTCGAAGAGGTCGACCTCGCCTTCCTGCGGCGACTGGTCACCGGGGCGTCCTGACCCGTCGGTCAAGGCCGTCCGCCCCGCCCACTAAGGTCGTTCTCCCAGGTCCGCACGAGGGAGAACGACCACCATGAACCGCAAGACTCTGGTGCTGCCGGCCGTCGTCGGCCTGCTCGCGCCGCTGCTCGCCGCCTGCGGCGTGCCGGACGGCGGGGGAGAGGACGGCGGCAGCATCGTCGTCGGCACCACGGACCGGTTCGTCGCCCCGCGGGAGGCCCCGGCCCCGTTCGACCCCGCCGTGGCCGACGGCTCGGGCGCCCGCTCCGTGCTCCGCCAGACCCTCCAGACCCTCGTACGGCTGCCCGACGACGGCGGCGCACCGGTCCCCGAGGCCGCCGAGAAGTGCGGCTTCACCGACACCGGGAGCGAGAGCTACCGGTGCACGCTGCGCTCCGGACTCACCTTCGCCGACGGCGGCGAGCTGACCGCCGAGGACGTCACGTACTCCATCCAGCGCGTGCTGCGGATCAGGACCCCCCACGGCCCCGCCGCGCTCCTCGACACCCTGGACACCGTCGAGGCCGTGAACGACCGCGAGGTCGTCTTCCATCTGCGCGCCTCCGACGCGACCTTCCCGTACAAGCTCGCCACACCCACCGCGGGCATCGTCCCGCGCGGCAGCTACCCCGCGGACGCCCCGCGCGAGGGCTTCCAGGTGGACGGCTCCGGGCCCTACACCATGAAGCCGCAGGTCCGCGACGGCCGGGTCACGAAGATCGCCTTCACCCCGAACCCCCGCTACCGGGGGAGCCTGCGGATACGGAACGAGGGCGTCGAACTCGCCCTCTACCCCGACACCACCGCCCTGGGCCGGGCCTTCGACGCCGGACGCGTCGACCTGATGACCCGCACCCTCTCGCCCCAGCAGGCCCAGCGGCTGCGCGAGCGGACCGGTGGGGGCAGCGCACTGACCGAGATGTCCGGTCTCACCATCGGCTACCTCGGCTTCGACACCGAGGACCCCGCCGTACGGAACACGGCCGTCCGCCGGGCCATGGCCCAGATCGTCGACCGCGACCGGATCACCGGCCAGGTCTACGGCTCGACCGCCGAACCGCTCTACTCGCTGATCCCCTCCGGCGTCACCGGACACACCAGCGCCTTTTTCGACGTCTACGGCGAACCCAGCGCGGACAAGGCGGCGGCGATGTTCAGGAAGGCGAAGATACCGACCCCGGTCCGGCTCACCCTGCACTACCCGACCGACCACGACGGCCCGGCCACCGCCGCCGAATTCCGGATGCTGCGGCAGCAGCTCAACGACAGCGGACTCTTCGACGTCACCGTCCGGGGCGTGCCGTGGGCCACCTACCGGGCCGCCCGGCTCCGCGGCGACTACGCCGTCTACGGCATGAGCCGCACCCCCGACTTCCCGGACCCGGACAACTTCACGGCCCCGTTCCTCGGCCCGGACAACGTCCTCGGCTCGCCCTACCGCTCCGAGGACGCCGAGCGCAGGCTCATCCCGCAGTCCCGGCGCGAGAGCGACCGCTCCGCCGCCACCACGATGTTCACCCGGCTCCAGGACATCGTCGCCCGGGACGTCCCCGTCCTCCCCCTCTGGCAGGCCAAGCAGTACGTCGCCGCCCGCGACGGCGTCACCGGCGCCGCCCGGAGCGTCGACTCCGGCTCCGCCCTGCGGCTCTGGGAGATCGGCCGGGAGTGACCACCGGCCCGGACAGCGCCCCGGCCCCGGGATCCGGCCGGATCACTGGGCGCCGGGGCGCACCAGTCCGCTCTCGTACGCGTACACCGCGGCCTGCACCCGGTCGCGCAGCCCCAGCTTCGTCAGCACATGGCCCACATGCGTCTTGACCGTCGTCTCGCTGACGAAGAGGTCCGCGGCGATCTCCGCGTTCGACAGACCGCGCGCCACCAGCTTCAGGACCTCCACCTCGCGGTCCGTCAGCGTGTGCAGCGTGTCCGGAACCGGCTCCTCGCCGGACGGCAGATGATCCGCGTACTTGTCGAGCAGCCGGCGCGTGATGCTCGGCGCGAGCATCGCCTCGCCCGCCGCCACCACCCGGATCGCCTGCACCAGCTCATTGGCGGGCGCGTCCTTCAGCAGAAAGCCGCTGGCCCCGGCGCGCAGCGCCTCCACCACGTACTCGTCGAGGTCGAAGGTGGTCAGCACCAGCACCTTCGCCGGTCCGTCCCGGCCGGGCCCGGTGATCTGCCGGGTCGCCTCGACCCCGTCCATCCGCGGCATCCGGATGTCCATCAGCACCACATCGGGCTGGAGCGCCCGCACCTGGTCGAGTGCCTGGAGACCGTCACCGGCCTCGCCCACCACCGCCAGATCGCCCTCCGCCTCCAGAATCATCCGGAAGCCGGTGCGCAGCAGCGGCTGGTCGTCGACCAGCAGGACGCGGATCGCCACAGGATCTCCTCACTGCCCTTCAAGGGCCACAGGCCGTCCGGCCCCGGTGCGGACCGGGTCCATTCTGCCCTGGACATCCTGCGCCGATTCCGCCGGGCGCACCGACAGCGGATACACCGGGGGAGTCCCGCCGAATTCCGGACAGAGCGCCTGGTGGTCGCACCAGCCGCACAGCTTCGTCGGCCGCGGTCGCCACTCGCCCGTCTCGGTGGCCAGCGCGATCGCGTCCCACAGCGCCAGCAGTTTGCGCTCCACCCGCTCCAGATCCCCGATCACCGGGTCGTACGTCATCACGTCCCCGCTGCCCAGATAGACCAGCTGGAGCCGGCGCGGCACCACGCCCTTCAGCCGCCAGATCACCAGCGCGTAGAACTTCATCTGGAACAGCGCGCCCTCCGCGTACTCCGGACGCGGCGCCTTCCCCGTCTTGTAGTCCACGATCCGGACCTCGCCCGTCGGCGCCACGTCGATCCGGTCGATCACGCCGCGCAGCCGCAGCCCCGACTCCAGCTCCGTCTCCACGAACAGCTCGCGCTCGGCGGGCTCCAGCCGCGTCGGGTCCTCCAGCGAGAACCAGCGCTCCACCAGCCGCTCCGCCTCCGACAGCCACCGCGCCAGCCGCTCGCCCCCGTCGTCCTCCGCGAACAGCTCCGCCAGCTCGGGCCGCGACTCCAGCAGCCGGTCCCACTGACCCGGGACCAGCGACGTCGCCCGGCCGGGCGTCCGCTCCGCGGCCGGATTGTCGAAGAGCCGCTCCAGCACCGCGTGCACCAGCGTTCCCCGGGTAGCCGCTTCACTGGGCTTCTCGGGCAGCCGGTCGATGACCCGGAAGCGGTACAGCAGCGGGCACTGCATGAAGTCGCTCGCCCGCGATGGCGAAAGGGACGAGGGCGGCTGGGAGGGCCGCGGCACTGAGGTCATGACCACGACCCTACGGCCCGCCACTGACATCAATCGGCATACCATCGACCACAGACCCTCGAACACTGCATCATCGTGCCGAAACGGCACCGACCGAAGGGACCTCGTGGACGAGAGCGGCGACAGCGGGCGGCCGCAGCCCGGCGCAGGGGGTACGGGCCCCGGCGACGGCCCCGGCAAGGGCGCACCCGGACACCGCGACGAGCCCGGGGGCGGCATCCTCATGGGCCGTCCCTTCGGCGTGCCCGTCTACGTGGCGCCGAGCTGGTTCCTCGTCGCGGCCCTGATCACCTGGGTCTTCGGCGGCCAGCTCGACCGCGTCCTGCCCGACCTCGGCGCGGCGCGCTATCTGGTCGCCCTCTTCTTCGCGATCGCCTTCTACGCCTCCGTGCTCGTCCACGAGCTGGCCCACACGGTCGTCGCGCTGCGCTACAAGCTCCCGGTCCGCCGCATCCAGCTCCAGTTCTTCGGCGGCGTCTCCGAGATCGAGAAGGAGACCGAGACCCCCGGCCGCGAATTCCTCCTCGCCTTCGTCGGCCCGCTGCTGTCCCTGGTCCTCGCCGGGGTCTTCTACGTCCCGATGAAGTTCGTCGAGGGCGGCACCGTGCCCGGCGTCCTGCTGGGCGGGCTGATGATCTCCAACCTCATCGTCGCCGCGTTCAACCTGCTGCCCGGCCTCCCGCTGGACGGCGGACGCATGCTGCGCGCCGTCGTCTGGAAGCTCACCGGCCGCCCCATGAGCGGCACCGTCGCCGCCGCCTGGGTCGGCCGCGCCCTCGCCGTCATCACCCTGGTCGGCCTGCCGCTGCTCACCCGCACCGACACCCTGGGCAACGGCAACCGCGACATCAGCGGCATGGACACGGTCACCGACGCCCTGCTCGCCGCGATCCTCGCCGCGATCATCTGGACCGGCGCCGGCAACAGCCTGCGCATGGCCAGGCTGCGCGAGCACCTGCCCGACCTGCGCGCCCGCACCCTCACCCGGCGGGCCGTCCCGGTCGAGGCCGCCACCCCGCTCTCCGAGGCCCTGCGCCGGGCCAACGAGGCCGGTGCCCGCGCCCTCGTCGTCGTCGACGCCACCGGCGAGCCCCAGGCCCTCGTCCGGGAGTCCGCCATCGTCGCCGTCCCCGAGCACCGCCGCCCCTGGGTCGCCGTCAGCGGCCTCGCCCAGGACCTCACCGAGGGGATGCGGGTCTCCGCCGAACTCGCCGGAGAGGCCCTGCTCGACCGCCTCAAGGCCAGCCCCGCCACCGAGTACCTGGTCGTCGAGGAGACCGGCGAGATCTACGGAGTGCTCTCCACCGCCGACGTCGAACGCGCCTTCGTCGCCGCCATGGCCCGTCCCGCCGCCTGACCCCCGCTCCCACGGGCCGGACGGGCGGACGGAGGCCCCGGAAACACCGGTACGCTGGTCACATGTCTGAACCGACCGGTGCCGCCCGCCGACGCGGGCCCTTCAAGGTCGGGGACCAGGTCCAGCTCACCGATCCCAAGGGACGCCACCACACCTTCACGCTCGAGGCCGGGAAGAACTTCCACACCCACAAGGGTTCCTTCCCCCACGACGAGCTGATCGGTGCCCCCGAGGGCAGTGTTGTCCGTACCACGGGAAACGTCGCCTACCTCGCGCTGCGCCCCCTGCTCCCCGACTACGTCCTGTCCATGCCCCGCGGCGCCGCCGTGGTCTACCCCAAGGACGCGGGGCAGATCCTGGCCTTCGCCGACATCTTCCCCGGCGCCCGCGTCGTGGAGGCCGGGGTCGGCTCCGGGGCGCTGTCCACCTTCCTGCTCCGCGCCATCGGTGAACAGGGCATGCTGCACTCCTACGAGCGCCGCGAGGACTTCGCCGAGATCGCCCAGCAGAACGTGGAGCGCTACTTCGGCAGCCCCCACCCCGCCTGGCAGCTCACGGTCGGCGACCTCCAGGACAACCTGACGGAGACCGACGTCGACCGCGTGGTCCTGGACATGCTCGCCCCCTGGGAGTGCCTGGACGTCGTCTCCAAGGCACTGGTCCCCGGCGGCATCCTCTGCGCCTACGTGGCCACCACCACCCAGCTCTCCCGGACCGTGGAGTCCATCCGCGCGATCGGCTGCTTCGCCGAACCGCAGCCCTGGGAGTCGATGATCCGCAACTGGCACGTCGAGGGCCTGGCCGTCCGTCCGGACCACCGCATGATCGGGCACACCGGCTTCCTGGTCACCGCCCGCCGGCTGGCCGACGGCGTTACCGCCCCCGCCCGCCGCCGCCGTCCCTCCAAGGGCGCTTACGGCGAGGACTACGAGGGACCGGGCGCCGGGCGCGGCGGCTCCGACCGCGACTGAGCCCGCCCCCATGTACCGGCGTCGTCGCCGGGATTCCGGACCGACCCGGGAACCCGGCGGCGGCGCCTCTTCGTTGCCCGTACGCGACCCCGCGCACGGGAGGGACGATCCCGGGAGCGACCCCACCGTTCCGCTGCCGTGTGAGGTGTGGCACGATGCTGGCCACCCCACCCGGCCGACGACGTCCCGCCGACAGAGCCGCCGCTTCCGGTATTCGGCTCCACAGGAACCACAGGAGACATCCCGCGTGCAGACCTCCGCGCTCCCGGACCTCGCGCACAACGACACCACGCCGCTGCACTGGGTGGCCACGGCGACCGCCATGGCCGCCGTCGTCGCGGCCGCCGGCCTGCTCCAGCCGGATTCGAGCGCCTCGGCCTCCACGCCCCACCGCGCCGCGGCCTCGCACGCCGCCGCCCCGGCCGCCGCCCCCGACCCGGCCCGCGCCGCCTTCCCCCTGGACTGCGGTCAGGCGGGCTACACGGTCGCCAAGCAGGTCCCCGGCGACCTCGACGGCGACGAGCGCCCCGAGACCGTCGCGGTGGTCCACTGCGCAGCCGGATCGGGCACCCCGCCCAGCGGTGTCTACGTCCTCACCCCGGGCAAGGGGAACGGGGCCGCACCGAGGATCGTGGCGACCCTGGTGGACCCCGTACAGAAGATGAGCGTCGGCGACTTCGCGGTGCGCGACGGCGTCGTCGCCGCCACTCTGCTCGGCTACTCCTCGCCCGAGGTGCCCTCCTGCTGCCCCGACGAGCAGGAGAAGGTCACGTGGCAGTGGCAGAACGGCGCCTTCGTCCGCAGCAGCCAGTCCACCGATCCCGCGGACACCGGTATCTGACCCCCGAGCCCGCCGCCCCGCCCGGGGCGGCCGTCAGGCGGCCTCGGGGCCGTAGACCTCGACCCTGTCCGAAACCCGACGTACGTGGATGCAGTCGCCCGGACACTCCTTGGCGGAGTCCACGACGTCCTGGAGCAGCGGCAGCGGGACCGGCGTCGTGGCCCCCGCGTCCTGGAGCAACTCGTCCTCCGCGCTCTTCACGTACGCGAGGCCGTCGATGTCCAGCTCGAAGACCTCGGGTGCGTACTGCACGCAGATCCCGTCCCCGGTGCACAGGTCCTGGTCGATCCAGACCTCCAGGTCCTGCGTCTCGCCACCGTTGGGAGCGTCCTGCTGCACGGTCATTTCTCCTGCCGTTCCCTGCGTATCCGAACCAGAAAATGCCAGCCCTGGCGGGTGTTGAACGCTTCGACGATACAACCGGCGGCTTTCCGATGTTGAAGGGTGGGTATTCCCCTGGGACGAGGGAGAGCGCAAGGGTGAAGATCGGACACACACCGCAGTGTTTGTGATCTAGGGGTTTCAATCATCACCCACCCAGGTAGGGTCAGGAAGCGTCCAGCTCCCTTTGGAGGAGGTGAGGACCGTGGCAGCCCACGACGACGACATCAACCGCGGCATCCGGCCCGGACGGGGGTCCGAAGACCCGGCCGGCCAGGTCGCCTATCTTGAGCAGGAAATCGCCGTCCTGCGACGTAAGCTCGCCGACTCTCCGCGTCATACGAGGATTCTCGAAGAGCGGATCGTCGAGTTGCAGACCAACCTCGCAGGCGTGTCCGCGCAGAACGAGCGGCTCGCCAACACGCTCCGCGAGGCCCGCGACCAGATCGTGGCCCTCAAGGAGGAGGTCGACCGGCTCGCACAGCCGCCGGCCGGTTTCGGTGTGTTCCTGCAGGCGAACGAGGACGGCACCTGCGACATCTTCACCGGGGGCCGCAAGCTCCGGGTGAACGTCAGCCCCAGCGTCGAACTGGACGAGCTCCGGCGCGGCCAGGAAGTCATGCTCAACGAAGCGCTCAACGTGGTCGACGCCATGGAGTTCGAGCGCGCCGGGGACATCGTCACCCTCAAGGAGATCCTGGAGGACGGCGAACGGGCCCTGGTGGTCGGGCACACCGACGAGGAACGGGTGGTGCGGCTCGCCGAGCCCCTGCTGGACATCACCATCCGCCCCGGCGACGCCCTCCTGCTCGAACCCCGCTCCGGCTACGTCTACGAGGTCGTTCCCAAGAGCGAGGTCGAGGAACTCGTCCTCGAAGAAGTCCCGGACATCGACTACGACAAGATCGGCGGACTCGGCGACCAGATCGAACTGATCCGGGACGCGGTCGAGCTGCCCTATCTCCACCCGGACCTCTTCAAGGAACACGAACTGCGGCCCCCGAAGGGCATCCTGCTGTACGGCCCGCCCGGCTGCGGCAAGACGCTCATCGCCAAGGCCGTCGCCAACTCCCTTGCCAAGAAGGTCGCCGAGGTCACCGGCCAGCCGGCCGGGAAGAGCTACTTCCTCAACATCAAGGGCCCCGAGCTCCTCAACAAGTACGTCGGCGAGACCGAGCGCCACATCCGCCTGGTCTTCCAGCGGGCCCGTGAGAAGGCGAGCGAGGGCACTCCCGTCATCGTCTTCTTCGACGAGATGGAGTCGCTCTTCCGCACCCGTGGTTCCGGTGTCAGCTCGGACGTGGAGAACACCATCGTCCCCCAGCTGCTCGCCGAGATCGACGGTGTCGAGGGCCTGGAGAACGTCATCGTCATCGGCGCCTCCAACCGCGAGGACATGATCGACCCCGCGATCCTGCGTCCCGGCCGCCTCGATGTGAAGATCAAGATCGAGCGTCCGGACGCCGAGGCGGCGAAGGACATCTTCGCGAAGTACCTCACCCCCTCGCTGCCGCTGCACGCGGACGACCTCGCCGAGCACACCGGCTCCAAGGAGGCCGCCGCCCACGCCATGATCCAGTCGGTCGTGGAGCGCATGTACACCGAGTCCGAGGAGAACCGCTTCCTCGAGGTGACGTACGCCAACGGCGACAAGGAGGTCCTGTACTTCAAGGACTTCAACTCCGGCGCGATGATCCAGAACATCGTCGACCGGGCCAAGAAGATGGCCATCAAGGCCTTCCTCGAAGAGGGCCAGAAGGGCCTTCGCGTCTCCCACCTCCTCCAGGCCTGCGTGGACGAGTTCAAGGAGAACGAGGACCTGCCCAACACGACCAACCCGGACGACTGGGCGAGGATCTCCGGCAAGAAGGGCGAGCGGATCGTCTTCATCCGCACGCTCGTCACCGGAAAGCAGGGCGCGGACACCGGCCGCTCCATCGACACGGTGGCCAACACCGGGCAGTACCTCTAGAAGGCGGACCGGCTGCGGATGCCCGGCAGGGTGTCCGCAGCCGGTTGCTTTCCGGACAGCTCCCGCGACACCGCAGGAATGACGTAATTGATCTCCCCACCAGCACAGAGGCGCTCTAGGCTCTGGCGTACCGCCCGGTCGGGCAGTGCGGGGACGGACGGACCGCGCACACACCGGAGAAGCAGCGGTACGTGAGCGTCGCCCCCGGAAGGGGAGCGCCGCCGGGCAAGGAGGGCCGCATGACCGTACGGCGAGTAATGGGCATCGAGACGGAGTACGGGATCTCCGTGCCCGGTCATCCCAACGCCAATGCCATGCTCACCTCGTCCCAGATCGTCAACGCCTACGCGGCGGCGATGCACCGGGCGCGGCGCGCCCGCTGGGACTTCGAGGAGGAGAATCCGCTGCGCGACGCGCGAGGCTTCGACCTCGCCCGCGAGACCGCCGACGCGAGCCAGCTCACGGACGAGGACATCGGCCTGGCCAACGTCATCCTCACCAACGGGGCGCGGCTCTACGTCGACCACGCACACCCCGAGTACAGCTCGCCGGAGATCACCAACCCCCGGGACGCGGTCCTGTGGGACAAGGCCGGCGAGCGGATCATGGCGGAGGCCGCCGAGCGCGCGGCCCAGCTGCCGGGCGCCCAGCCGATCCTCCTCTACAAGAACAACACCGACAACAAGGGCGCCTCGTACGGCACGCACGAGAACTACCTGATGAAGCGGGAGACGCCGTTCTCCGACATCGTGCGCCATCTGACGCCGTTCTTCGTCTCGCGGCAGGTCGTCACCGGCGCCGGACGGGTCGGAATCGGCCAGGACGGCCACGAGCACGGCTTCCAGATCAGCCAGCGCGCCGACTACTTCGAGGTCGAGGTGGGCCTGGAGACCACCCTCAAGCGCCCCATCATCAACACCCGCGACGAACCGCACTCCGACGCCGAGAAGTACCGCAGGCTCCACGTCATCATCGGCGACGCCAATCTCTCGGAGATCTCCACCTACCTCAAGCTGGGCACCACCTCGCTGGTGCTGTCCATGATCGAGGACGGCTTCATCAACGTCGACCTGGCCGTCGACCAGCCGGTCCGCACCCTGCACCAGGTCTCGCACGACCCCGGACTGCGGCAGCTGATCACGCTGCGCAGCGGCCGGACACTGACCGCGGTGCAGTTGCAGATGGAGTATTTCGAGCTGGCCCGCAAGTACGTCGAGGAGCGCTACGGCGCGGACGCCGACGAGCAGACCAAGGACGTGCTGAGCCGCTGGGAGGACACCCTCAACCGGCTGGAGAACGATCCGATGAGCCTCTCCCGCGAGCTGGACTGGATCGCCAAGCGGGAGCTGATGGAGGGCTACCGCCGGCGCGACAGCCTGGACTGGGACGCGGCGCGGCTGCACCTGGTGGACCTCCAGTACGCCGACGTACGGGCCGAGAAGGGCCTGTACAACCGCCTGGTGGCCCGCGGCCGGATGAAGCGGCTCCTGGACGAGACCGAGGTCGACAGGGCCCGTACGGCCCCTCCGGACGACACCAGGGCGTATTTCCGCGGTCGCTGTCTGGAGCAGTACGCGGACGACGTGGCCGCGGCCTCCTGGGACTCGGTCATCTTCGACCTGCCGGGCCATGACTCCCTCCAGCGGGTTCCGACGATGGAACCGCTGCGGGGCACCCGGGAACACGTCAAGGCACTCCTGGACCGCTGCAGCACCGCTGAAGAGCTGGTCCAGGTGCTCTCGGGCGGCTGAAAGGACCGCCCGCTGGGAATCATTCCGATGACCTCCGGACGTTGAGACAAGTACCGGGCCAATGTCGGACCCTCTGGGTAGGGTCTGATCAAGTGCTTCGAACCGAGCGGGGTGAGCTACATGGCGACCAAGGACACCGGCGGCGGACAGCAGAAGGCGACGCGTTCCACCGAGGGCACCGAGGAGCAGGCGCAGGACGCGCAGGCATCCGAGGACCTCAAGGAGCGCCAGGAGAAGCTGAGCGACGACGTGGACGACGTCCTCGACGAGATCGACGACGTGCTCGAGTCCAACGCCGAGGATTTCGTTCGCTCGTTCGTCCAAAAGGGTGGCGAGTAGCAGGACGGGGCCCTCTCGGGCCGACGGCGGTCGTGGGGGGGGGGGGGGGGGGGGCCCGCCCCCCCCCCCCCCCCCGGGCGGGCCGCGCCCCGCCCCCCCCCCCCCCCGCCGCCCCCCCCCCCCCCCCGGGGCGCCGCGGCCGGCGCC
>NZ_JBHVIN010000016.1:25052-146822 GCF_042799575.1 Streptomyces sp. NPDC057682
TTTTTCCCCAGGGTCTCCCGGCGGGGGGGGGGGGGGGGGCGGGGGGGGGGGGGGGGGGCGGGGGGGGGGGGGGGGGGGGGGGGGGCCCCCCCCCCCCCCCACGGCGCGCACCGGGTGATCGGTCCGAATGCCTCCGCCACACATGTGGATCACCGCCCTCGGACGGGTAGGGTCCGTGGCATACGGTGCTTCAACTGCAATTCGGCCGTAGGCAAGTTGGCAGACGCTCCTGACACCTTGCGCGGGGCCATCGCTTACCTGGAGGGAAACGCGTGGAAGCCAACACTCGTAGCACCGGGCGTCTACCAGCAGCCTTCCTGACGCCTGGATCGTCCTCCTTCATGGACTTCCTGTCCGCACAGTCGCCCGAGCTGCTTCCGGGCAACCGGCAGCTCCCGGTCACCAGCGGGGTCGTCGAGGCGCCGCACGGCACGACGATCGTCGCGGCGACCTTCCCCGGCGGCGTCGTCCTGGCCGGTGACCGGCGGGCGACCATGGGGAACATGATCGCGCAGCGCGACATCGAGAAGGTCTTCCCGGCCGACGAGTACTCGGCGGTGGGCATCGCCGGTACGGCGGGTCTGGCCGTGGAGATGGTCAAGCTCTTCCAGCTGGAGCTGGAGCATTTCGAGAAGGTCGAGGGCGCCCAGCTCTCCCTGGAGGGCAAGGCCAACCGGCTCTCCACCATGATCCGCAGCAATCTCGCGATGGCCATGCAGGGGCTGGCCGTGGTGCCGCTCTTCGCCGGGTACGACGTGGACCGCGAGCGGGGCCGCATCTTCAGCTACGACGTCACCGGCGGGCGTTCCGAGGAGCACGTCGGCTACGCGTCGACCGGATCCGGCTCCATCTTCGCCCGGGGCTCGATGAAGAAGCTCTACCGCGAGGACCTGACGGAGGCGGAGGCGCTGACGCTGGTCGTGCAGGCGCTGTACGACGCGGCGGACGACGACTCGGCGACCGGTGGCCCGGACGTCGCCCGGCGGATCTATCCGATCGTCACCGTCATCACCGAGGAGGGTTTCCGGAGGCTGCCCGAGGCGGAATCCTCGGAGATCGCCCGCTCGATTCTGGAACGCCGGCTGGAACACCCCGACGGCCCCCGCGCCGCGCTGCTCTGACGCCCCGTTCCCTGGCTTCTTCGATGCTCCTGCCACTGACAGAAAGGGACGGATAGCCGGTGTCGACGCCGTTCTATGTCTCACCTCAGCAGGCCATGGCCGACCGGGCGGAATACGCCCGGAAGGGCATCGCCCGTGGTCGCAGCCTGGTTGTGCTGCAGTACGCCGACGGCATTGTGTTCGTCGGCGAGAACCCGTCCCGTGCGCTGCACAAGTTCAGCGAGATCTACGACCGGATCGGTTTCGCCGCCGCCGGAAAGTACAACGAGTACGAGAATCTCCGCATCGGCGGCGTGCGCTACGCCGATCTGCGCGGATACACCTACGACCGCGACGACGTGACGGCGCGTGGACTGGCGAACGTCTACGCGCAGACGCTCGGCACCATTTTCTCCAGTGCGGCCGAGAAGCCGTACGAGGTGGAGCTGGTGGTCGCCGAGGTGGGTGCCCAGCCGGAGGGCGACCAGATCTACCGGCTGCCGCACGACGGCTCCATCGTGGACGAGCACGGCTCGGTCGCGGTCGGCGGCAACGCCGAGCAGATCAGCACCTTCCTCGACCAGCGGCACCGTGACGGAATGTCGCTCGCCGAGGCGCTGAAGCTCGCGGTGCAGGCGCTCTCCCGCGATCCCAACGGAAGCGAGCGGGAGATCCCCGCGGAGCGTCTCGAGGTCGCGGTCCTGGACCGCACGCGACCGCAGCAGCGCAAGTTCAAGCGGATCGTCGGACGGCAGCTGGCCCGGCTGCTGGAGGCCGACGGTGCGGGCTCCACGCCCACGGACGCGCCGTCGGACGCCGAGGACGGCGAGGGCGCGGACACCTCCGCGGCCACGCCGGAGTCCGGCGGCACGGACAAGAAGAAGGCCGCCCCCGACGCAGGCGGGTCCACCGACTCGGGCGGCGACGTGGAGTAGCCGGCCCGCCCCGGCCCGTGGTGCCCCGGTCCGCCCTTCCGGCGGGCCGGGGCACCGTCATGCGGTGGGGCGGGCCGGTGGCGCCGCGCTGGAGCCCCGGACCACCAGCCGCACGGGCAGGCCGCCGGTCTCGGCCGGACGGCCGTCCAGCACGGCCAGCAGGGCGCGCATCCCGCGTTCCCCGACCTCCTCGGCGGGCAGCCGCACCGTGGTGAGCTCCGGTTCCACGGCCGTGGCGAGGGCCAGATCGTCGAAGCCGGTGACGGACAGGTCGTCGGGGACCCGCAGTCCCAGCCGCCTGACTGCCTTGCAGGCTCCCGCGGCCAGGATGTCGTCGTCGCAGACCAGCGCGGTGGGGCGCGGTCCCGGGCCCGCCAGCGCCTCCTCGGCGGCCCGCCGTCCGGCCCGGACGTCCAGGGCGGCGGGGACGGTGACGACCTCGGCGCCGGGGACCGCGCGCACTGCCTCGTGCAGGGCGCGGGCCCGGACGGCGAAGGTCCAGGAGCCGACCGCCGAGGCGAGGTGGACGAAGCGGCGGTGGCCGAGCCCGAGGAGATGGTCCATCACCTGCCGCATGCCGTCGGCGATGTCCAGGTTGACCCGGGCGGCGGGGCCGGGCGCGGCCGGATCGCTGTCGAGCATCACGAGCGGGAGTCCGGCCCCGTGCAGGGCGCCGAGCGCGTCGGCCGCCATGGAGGAGGCGATCACCCCGTCCAGGGCCGCGCGGGCCGAGGCGAAGGGGTCCCGGGCCGGGCCGATCCCGTCCGGTGAGGGGTAGAGGACGACCCCGAACTCATGGGCGGCGGCGACCGCGGCGGCGCCCGTGTAGACCCGGGCGAAGAACTCGTTGGTCAGGGCGGGGACGACGAGCAGCGCGGTGCGGGTGCGGCCGAGCCGCAGATTCCGGGCGGCGAGATTGGGCCGGTAGCCCAGCCCGCGGGCGGCCTCCCGCACCCGTCCCGCGGTGGCCTCGGAGACCCGGCCGCGCCATTTGTCGCCGAGGACCAGGGAAACCGTCGCCTGGGAGACACCGGCGGCCCGTGCCACGTCGCGGCTGGTGGGGCGGGGCGGGCCGGGCGGTGCTGGGGTGGTCACGCGGGCCTCCGGACCGCTCGGGCAGGCGCGCTGAGGTGGACCTGCGGACTGGCCTCATGGTACGTATGAACCCGGAAGTTATACGTAAAACTTCGGGTGCTCCGACCGGCGCTCCCAGGAAGAGGGGCGGGCCATGGCCGCGGGATATCTGGACATCCTCCGGGCGCGGCACGCCGCCCGGCTGCTGACGGGCACCCTGGTGGGCCGGCTGCCGAACGGCACCGCCAACATCGCCATCGTGCTGTTCACCCGCGCCGAGGGCGGCAGCTATGCCCTCGCGGGGGCGCTCGCCGCGGTCTACGGCCTGGCAACGGCGGTCGGCCAGCCGCTGCTGGGCCGCGCCGTCGACCTGTACGGGCAGCCCAGGGTCCAGCTCCCGGCCGCCGTCGTCTCCGCCCTCGGCATGGCCCTCCTCGCCGCGGCCGGGCTCGGGACGCTGCCGCTCGCGTACGCGGCCGTGGTCGTGGCCGGCCTCTTCACCCCGCCGCTGGAGGGCGGACTGCGGGCCCTGTGGCCGAGTGTGCTGGGCGGCGAGGAGCAGCGGGTGCACCGCGCGTACGCCATGGACGCGGTGGCCCAGGAGGTCATGTTCACCGTCGGACCGCTGCTGGTGACCCTGCTGGTCTCCCTCTGGTCCCCGGCCGCCGCCCTGCTCGTCATCAACGCCATAGGCGTCCTCGGCGCGCTCTCCGTCGTCGTCTCCCGGCCCTCCCGGGAGTGGCGTTCCGCCCCGCGCGAGGCGCACTGGCTCGGCGCCCTGCGCTCGCGCGGGCTGCTGGCCCTGCTGGGCTCGTTCTTCTTCGTCGGGCTCGCACTCGGCTCGATCACCGTCGCGGGCGTGGCCTACGCCGACGACCAGGGCCGCGAGTCCGTCTACGGCTGGCTGATGGCGGCGCTGGGGCTGGGGGCGCTGATCGGCGGGGCCGTGTACGGGGCGCGGCAGTGGTCCGGGGCGCCCGAGCGCCGGCTCCGGGTGATCGTGGCGCTGCTGGCGCTCGGCTATCTGCCTCTGGTGCTGACCCCGGGGCCGGTCGCGATGACGGTGCTGGCCGCGGTCTCCGGGGTGTTCCTCGCCCCCGCCGTCGCCTGTTCGTTCATCGTGGTGGACCGGCACGCCCCGCGCGGCACGGTGACCGAGGCGTTCTCCTGGCTGGTGACGACCTTCGGGGTGGGCGCGGCGGCCGGCACGGCCGTGGCGGGCCCGGCCGTGGAACTGGGCGGGACCTCGTGGAGCTTCGCCGTGGCGGGCGCCGGGGGAGTGGCCGCGCTGCTCGTCCTGCTGGCCACCGGAAAGGTCCTCGCAGCTCCCGGGCGTACCGCCGTCGCGGTGCGAGGATCGGAAAATGATCGAAACGGTGCCGTCGAACCCGGTTTCAGCTCGGGCCATCAGGCGTAATGTTCAGTCATGGACCGCCGCATTTTCGGGCTGGAGAACGAGTACGGCGTCACGTGCACGTTCAGGGGACAGCGCCGACTGTCCCCTGATGAAGTGGCGCGCTACCTCTTCCGCCGTGTTGTGTCATGGGGCCGCAGCAGCAATGTCTTTCTGCGGAACGGCGCCCGCCTCTACCTCGACGTGGGATCGCATCCGGAATATGCAACCCCCGAATGCGACAACCTGACCGAACTGGTCACCCACGACAAGGCCGGTGAGCGCATTCTCGAAGGCCTGCTCGTCGACGCCGAGCGCCGCCTGCACGAGGAGGGAATCGCGGGCGACGTCTATCTCTTCAAGAACAACACCGACTCCGCGGGAAACTCCTACGGATGCCACGAGAACTACCTCGTGGCCCGGCACGGAGAATTCTCCCGGCTCGCGGACATCCTCATTCCCTTCCTCGTCACCAGGCAGCTGATCTGCGGCGCGGGCAAGGTGCTGCAGACCCCCCGGGGCGCGGTCTACTGCGTCAGCCAGCGTGCCGAGCACATCTGGGAGGGTGTCAGTTCCGCGACCACGCGTTCGCGTCCGATCATCAACACCCGCGACGAACCGCACGCGGACGCGGAGCGCTACCGCCGTCTCCACGTCATCGTCGGCGACTCCAACATGTCCGAGACGACGATGCTCCTCAAGGTCGGGGCCACCGACCTCGTGCTCCGCATGATCGAGGCGGGCACGGTGATGCGCGATCTGACGCTGGAGAACCCGATCCGGGCGATCCGCGAGGTCAGCCACGACATCACGGGGCAGCGCAAGGTCCGCCTGGCCAGCGGCCGCGAGGCCTCCGCCATCGAGGTGCAGCGCGAGTACTACGAGAAGGCCGTGGACTTCGTGGACCGCCGCGGCATCCGCACCGGCAACGTCGAGCGCGTGCTCGAACTGTGGGGCCGTACGCTCGACGCCATCGAGGCCCAGGACCTCGACCGGCTCGACACCGAGATCGACTGGGTCATGAAGTACAAGCTCATCGAGCGGTACCGGGCCAAGCACAACATGACGATGTCGAACCCGAGGGTCGCCCAGATAGACCTCGCCTACCACGACATCCACCGCCGCCGAGGCCTCTACTACCTCCTGGAGCGCAAGGGGCAGGCGGCCCGCGTCTGCAACGACCTGAAGATCTTCGAGGGCAAGTCCGTGCCCCCGCAGACCACCAGGGCGCGCCTGCGCGGCGACTTCATCCGCCGGGCCCAGGAGCAGCGCCGCGACTTCACCGTCGACTGGGTCCATCTCAAGCTCAACGACCAGGCGCAGCGCACCGTGCTCTGCAAGGACCCGTTCCGCTCGGTCGACGACAGAGTGGAGAAGCTGATCGCGGGTATGTGAGACCACTCCGGGCCGTCCCCCGGCCCCACGCGCGACGCGGGCCCCGTACGTTCCTCGTACGGGGCCCGGCGCACGCCCTAGAGTGTCGGGGACCCCCTAATGTGTCGTCTGAGATCTGAGGAACCAGTGCGCCGACTTGCCGGCCTTCTCGTCGTCCCCCTGCTGCTGGTATCAGCGGCCTGCGGCAGCGACGACAAGGGCTCCGACTCCGCTTCCGCCTCCGCGTCCGCCCCCACCAAGGGCGGCTTCCCCGCCATCACCGCGGGCGCGAAGTTCGGTGAGAAGCCCACCCTGGCCAAGGGCACGGGAACCCCGCCCAAGGAGCTGAAGACCAAGGTCATCAGCGAAGGGGACGGCGCGACGCTCAAGAACGGCGACGCGATCCAGGTCAACTACCTGGGCCAGTCCTGGGACTCCGACAAGCCGTTCGACAACAGCTTCGACCGCAAGCAGCCGTTCGACCTGACCCTCGGCGCAGGCATGGTCATCCAGGGCTGGGACAAGGGCCTGGTCGGCCAGAAGGTCGGCAGCAGGGTCCAGCTCGTCATCCCGCCGGACCTCGGCTACGGCGCCCAGGGCCAGGGCGACATCAAGCCCAACGCCACCCTCGTCTTCGTCGTCGACGTCCTGAAGGCGCAGCAGATCCCCACGTCGGCCAAGGGCACCGAGGTCCCGCAGACCGACGTGGCCCTGCCCAAGGTCGGCACCAACACCGACGGCAAGGCCCCCACCGTCAAGATCCCCACCAAGACGGACCCGCCGAAGAAGCTCGTCTCCAACTACGTCCTGGAGTCCAAGGGCGACGTCATCAAGGAGACCGACAGCGTCATCGTGAACTACGTGGGCCTGCTGTGGAAGGACGGAAAGACCTTCGACAGCACCTACGCGACCGGCAAGACGCAGACCTTCCCGCTGGCCCAGGTCACGCTCAAGGGCCTCAAGGACGGGCTGATCGGCAAGAAGATCGGCAGCCGGGTGCTCCTCGTCATCCCGCCGGACCAGGCGTTCGGCGACAAGGAGCAGCAGAGCATCCCCAAGAACTCCACGCTGGTCTTCGCCGTGGACGTCCTCGCGAAGATGTAAGACTGTCCCGGTTGAGCAGTTCATCAGTAAAGAGGAGCCAGTCAGTGAGCATCGACAAGCCGGAGATCGACTTCCCGGAAGGCCCGGCGCCGACGGAACTGGAGATCGAGGACATCTGGGTGGGCGAGGGCGCCGAGGCCAAGGCAGGCCAGACCGTCTCCGTCCACTACGTCGGAGTCGCCTTCTCCACCGGCGAGGAGTTCGACGCCTCCTGGAACCGCGGCCGGCCGCTCGAGTTCCAGCTCGGTGCCGGACAGGTCATCAAGGGCTGGGACCAGGGCGTGCAGGGCATGAAGGTCGGCGGGCGCCGCCGGCTGACCATCCCCGCGCACCTCGCGTACGGCGACCGCGGCGCCGGCGGCGGCGCGATCGCCCCGGGCGAGACGCTGATCTTCGTCTGCGACCTGGTCGCCGTCTGACCGGCGCCCGTACCGCTCCGAGGGCCCGTGCCGCAAGGCGCGGGCCCTCGCTTTTGTCCCGGCACGCCGGAGCGGTACGGTCGACGGTCGTAGAGCGAAACAGAAAGGGCGTCGATGGCGATTGCCAAGGCCGAGCGGCTGATGAACCTGGCACTGTGTCTGCTCGGGACCCGGCGCCCGCTCAGCAAGCGCGAGCTGCGCGGATCCATCGAGGCCTACCTCGAAGCCGCCTCCGACGACGCCTTCAACCGGATGTTCGAGCGCGACAAGGACGATCTGCGCGAACTCGGACTGGTCATCGAGACCGTCGAGAACCTGGACGGCGACACCGGCTACCTCGCCCGCCGCGACAGCAACCGGCTGCCCCCCATCACGCTCGACGCGGAGGAGGCCGCCGCCCTCGGACTGGCCGCCAAGGTGTGGCAGCAGGCCCGGCTCGCCGGCGCCGCCAGCGGCGCCCTGCAGAAGCTGCGCGCCGCCGGCATGCCGGAGACCGAGGACACCTACGAGGTGCACAGCGCCCTGGAGCCGCGCATCCCCGTCCACGAGGCCGCCTTCGAACCCCTGATGCTCGCCTGCCGCGACCGCCGCCCGGTCACCTTCGACTACCGCAAGGCCAACGCCGCCCGTCCCGAGCAGCGCCACGTCGAACCGTGGACGCTGGAGTGCTGGCGCGGCCACTGGTACCTGGCGGGCTGGGACCGCGACCGCGGGGCGGAGCGGGTGTTCCGGCTCTCCCGGATCAGCGGCAAGGTCCGCTCCCGGGCCGGCGCCTTCACCGCCGAGGTCCCCGACGTGGTCACCGTCCGCGAGACCGTCGAGAGCTGGGCCGGCGAGACCGCCACCCGCACCGCGCTCATCAGGCTCCGCGCCGACTCCGGCTACCCGCTGCGGGCACGGGCCATATCGGTCCGGGAACTCGGAGACGGGTGGGAGGAGTTGGAGATCCCGTACGGACACGGTCTGGACGCCTGGCTCGTCGAGTTCGGCCCCGACGTCGTCGTGACCGGACCCGCTGACCTGCGGGCCGACGTGGTGGACCGGCTGCGCGCCGTGGCCAAGGACTGAGGGGACCGTATTCATGGCCGCGAACGCCATCGACCAGACGCGCCGGATGCTCTCCCTGGTGACCTATCTGCGCGAGCGCCCCGGCGCCCACGTCCAGGACGTCGCCCGTGCCTTCGGGATCACCGAGGACGAACTGATCTCGGACCTCGACGTGCTGCCCATGTGCGGCACCAGCTTCCGCGGCGGCGACCTGCTCGACATCGACACCGACGGCGACCGGATCTGGTGGCACAACCCCGACGACGTCGCCGAGCCGCTGCGGCTCGCGGCCGACGAGGCGACGGCCCTGCTGGTCGCCGCCCGCGCCGTGGCCACCCTGCCCGGACTGCGCGAGAGCGACCGCCAGGCGCTGCTGCGCGCCACCGCCAAGCTGGAGACCGCCGCCGGTGAGGTGGGCGCCGCCAGCTCCCGGCTCTCGGTCACCTTCGAGTCCGAGGGCGGCGTCTTCGCCGACGTGGACCGGGCGATCTCGGAGCGCCGCAGACTCTGGCTGCGCTACTACTCTCCCGCCCGCGACGAGCTCACCGAGCGCGAGGTGGACCCGATCCGGCTGTTCGCCGTCGGGCACACCTATATGGAGGCCTGGTGCCGCTCCTCGGAGGACCGGCGGACCTTCCGGCTCGACCGGGTCGCCGAGATCCGGCTTCTCGACGAGCCCGCCGCGCCCCCGGAGCTGGAGCTGCGGGACCTGTCCGAGGGGCTGGTCCAGCCCGCGGCCGAGGACCCGGAGGTCGTGGTCGAGGTCGGCCCCGGCGGCCGTTGGGTCGCCGAGTACTATCCGCACGACCGCGCGGAGGAGCTGCCCGACGGCGGGCTGCGGATCACGCTGCGCACCCCCGACCCGGCGTCGCTGCGCCGGCTGGCGCTGCGGCTCGGCCGGGAGGGACGCATCGTCTCGCCGCCGGAGCTGGCCCGCAGCGCGCGGGACGCGGCCCGTGCGGCGCTCGCCGCGTACGACGAACCGGCCCGGGGGACGACCGAGGAGCGATGACTCATATGCCTGTGGTGTCGGACGTCCCGGCCGTGCCGACGGTCGTCGTGCCCGAATCGGTGCGGTTCAAGGCGGCGTGCCCGGAGTGCCGGGCCCGGTTCGAGCTGGCCGCCGCGGAGTTCCGGCTCGCGATCGGCGCCAGCAGCCGGACCACCTTCTACTCCTTCACCTGCCCCTCCTGCGAGGCATCGGTCCGCCGGCCGGCGGGGGAGCGGATAGTGGAACTCCTCACCGGCGGCGGGGTGCGCACGCTCCGCCTGCACCCCGGTGTCTGACGGCCCATCCGACTCCGTACACGAGACACATCGAGGCTCCGCGCATGTTCTGGCCCATGCTCGCCATCGCCCTGGGATTCCTCGGGATCGCCGTTCTGGGCGTGCTGGCCGTCAAGGTCTTCGTCGAGGCACAGCGCCTCGGCCGGCAGGTGGCCGCCACCACCGAGCGCATCAACCGGGCGGCCGAGGACCTGGAACGGGCGGCCGTCGATCTCGCCGCCGGAAGCGGGCAGAACCGCTCCTAGCCGTGCTGTCCCGCCCGTGGACGCGGCCTCCAGTTTCCCCGTTCCGGGAGGTAGGCTGCTCGGAACGGCCCAGGCAGGGAGGTGCGGGCCGCTACGAAAGTATGCACGGGCATTGCCTCGCGTTTACTCCCGCGGGTTACGATCGCTGCCAGCGAAGGGTCGGACGTGTGTCCGGCCAAGGGCAGTGAGCCCACCTCCAGCCGCCTCAGCGAGAAGGAAGCACATCATGGGCAATCTGAAGCCTCTCGAGATCGTTCTGATCATCGCTGTCATTCTGCTGCTGTTCGGTGCCAAGAAGCTTCCCGACATGGCCCGTTCGCTCGGCAAGTCGGCCCGCATCCTGAAGAGCGAGGCCAAGGCGATGCGCAAGGACGACGAGCCCGCGGCCACAGCCACCACCGAGGCCGCCGCCGACCAGAGCGCCCAGCAGCCCGCCGCGCGTACGATCCAGGCCGCCCCCGGCGACGTCACCAGCTCCCGCCCGGTGAGCGAGCCGAAGCCCACCACCCAGAGCTGATCGCCGACGGGTCCTCCCGGAAGCTGCCGCACGAGACGAGGGAAGTGGGTTGCTCAAGTCTGCCCGCAAGCAGGAGAAGGACAGCGAGGGGCGGATGCCCCTCGCTGATCACCTGCGAGAGTTGCGTAACCGACTGCTGATCTCGGTCGTGGCGGTCATCGTGATCACATCGATCACGGCCTTCTTCTACAAGGAACTGATCGACTTCCTGATCCGGCCGATCCTCGGATCGGTCGGCTGCGCCGACGGCCAGCACAAGCAGGTCAACGGTCGGCCCTGTGCGGAGATGACGGTCAACGGCCTGGTCGGTCCGTTCTCCATCGCGCTCAAGGTCTCCCTCATGGCGGGTGTGGTCTTCTCCACCCCGGTCTGGCTCTACCAGCTCTGGGCGTTCCTCGCCCCGGGCCTGCACAAGCACGAGAAGAAGTACGCGCTGAGCTTCGTGGGCGCCGGAGTGCCGCTGTTCCTCGTGGGCGCCGCCCTCGCGTACGTCCTCATGCCGCAGACCGCGGAGGTTCTGCTCGGCTTCACCCCGGACAACACGACCAACCTGCTGCCCGTCGACGACTACCTCAACATCGTCACGCGCATGGTGATCGTGTTCGGTCTGGCCTTCGAGCTCCCGCTCCTGCTGGTCCTGCTGAACTTCACCGGGGTGCTCTCGGCCAAGCGGCTCGCCTCCTGGTGGCGCGCCATGGTCATGGGCATCACGATCTTCGCGGCCGTCGCCACCCCGACCGGCGACCCGCTCACGATGATCACGCTGGCCGCGCCGATCGTGCTGCTGTACTTCCTGGCGCTCGGAATCTGCATGGTCAACGACAGCCGTCGGCGCCGTGGCAACCCCGATGCCGAACTGGACGACGACGAGGCGTCCGATCTGGACCTCACGCCCTCGGACCTCGGCGACATGGAGCACGTCTCCGCCTCGCTGCCCGAGCAGGCCGACGGGGAACGGGACGGCGGACGGTCCTCCCGGCGAGACGGTTTCGACGACATCACCTGACCGGTAAGGTCCCCCGGGTGACCAGCGAGATCACCCTCTTCGTCAATCCCACCGCGGGAAGCGGCCGGGGCGCGCGTGCCGCGCAGCCGGCCGCTTCCGCGTTGCGGGACGCCGGATTCTCCGTCCGTACGGTCCTCGGGGAGGACGCGGACGACGCCCTGCGCCGGGCCCGCGAGGCCGTGGCCGGCGGAACCGGCGCGCTCATAGCCGTCGGCGGGGACGGACTGATGTCCCTCGCCCTCCAGGCCGTCGCCGGGACGACGACCCCGCTCGGTGTCGTCGCCGTCGGCACCGGCAACGACTTCGCCCGCGCCCTGGGCCTGCCGATACGGGATCCCGCCGCGGCGGGACGGCTGGCGGCCGAGGCCCTCAAACAGGGCACGGTGCGCACGATCGACCTCGGCCGGACCGGTGAGCGGTGGTTCGGCTCCGTGCTCGCCTCCGGCTTCGACTCCCGGGTCAACGACCGGGGCAACCGGATGCGCTGGATCGGTGGGCGCTTCAAGTACGACCTGGCGATCCTCGCCGAACTCGCCGCGTTCCGCCCGACCGCCTACCGCGTCCGGCTGGACGGCGGGCCGGTCCGGGAGATCGAGGCGACGCTGATCGCCGTCGGCAACGGCACCTCCTACGGCGGCGGGATGCGGATCTGCGCCGACGCCGTCATGGACGACGGCCTCTTCGACGTGACCGTGGTGGGCGACTGCAGCCGTACCACCCTCCTCAAGGTCTTCCCCCGGGTCTACAAGGGGACGCACCTCGACCACCCCGTCGTCACCGTGCACCGGGCCGCCTCCGTCGAACTGGAGGCGGTCGGCGTCACCGCGTACGCGGACGGCGAACCGCTCGGCCCGCTGCCGGTCGCCGCCACCTGTGTGCCGGGCGCGGCCCGGGTGCTCGGTGCGGTGCCTCCGACCGCCCGATAAAGATCGCGTCACTGTCGGAGGCGGCGGGTAGGCTCGTGGACAAGATGACAGAAGACCTCTCACCAGCTGAGCGATACCAGGCTTCCAGGCTCCGGGCCGCCGATCGGGCGACCGCGCTCGGACCGTTCCGCGAGATGTACGAGTTCGATCTGGACCCCTACCAGATCGAGGCGTGCAAGGCGCTGGAGGCCGGCAAGGGTGTGCTCGTCGCCGCCCCGACGGGTTCGGGCAAGACGATCGTGGGCGAGTTCGCCGTCCACCTCGCCCTGGCCCAGGGCCGCAAATGCTTCTACACCACGCCGATCAAGGCGCTGTCCAACCAGAAGTTCGCCGACCTCGTCAAGCGCTACGGCGCGGACAGGGTCGGCCTGCTGACCGGGGACAACAGCGTCAACGCCGACGCACCGGTGGTCGTCATGACCACCGAGGTGCTGAGGAACATGCTGTACGCGGGCTCCCAGGCGCTGGACGGCCTCGGTCACGTGGTCATGGACGAGGTCCACTACCTCTCCGACCGCTTCCGGGGCGCCGTCTGGGAGGAAGTGATCATCCACCTCCCCGAGTCGGTCACGCTGGTGTCCCTGTCGGCGACCGTGTCCAACGCGGAGGAGTTCGGCGACTGGCTGGACACCGTCCGCGGCGACACCGAGGTGATCGTCTCCGAGCACCGCCCCGTCCCGCTCTGGCAGCACGTGCTGGCCGGGCGCCGGATGTACGACCTCTTCGAGGAGGAGAGCGACCACGGCGGCCGCGGCGCGGGACGCCGCGAGGTCAACCCCGACCTCGTCCGGCTCGCCCGCATGGAGAACCAGCGCGGGTACAACCCGCGCGAACGCCGCCGTGGGAAGATGGTCCGCGAGGCCGACCGCGAGCGCGAGCGGCGCCAGCGCAGCAGGATCTGGACCCCCTCGCGGCCCGAGGTCATCGACCGGCTGGACGCCGAGGGGCTGCTGCCCGCCATCACCTTCATCTTCAGCCGGGCCGGCTGCGAGGCCGCCGTCCAGCAGTGCCTGCACGCCGGGCTGCGCCTCAACGACGAGGAGAAGCGGCGGCTGGTCCGCGAGATCGTCGAACAGCGCACCGCGTCCATCCCCACCGAGGACCTGCACGTCCTCGGCTATTACGAATGGCTCGAAGGCCTGGAGCGGGGCATCGCCGCGCACCACGCCGGCATGCTGCCCACGTTCAAGGAGGTCGTCGAGGAGCTGTTCGTCCGCGGCCTCGTCAAGGCGGTCTTCGCCACGGAGACCCTGGCCCTCGGCATCAACATGCCGGCGCGCTCGGTGGTCCTGGAGAAGCTCGTCAAGTGGAACGGCGAGCAGCACGCCGACATCACCCCGGGCGAGTACACCCAGCTCACCGGCCGGGCCGGACGCCGCGGCATCGACGTGGAGGGCCACGCCGTGGTCCTCTGGCAGCGTGGCATGGACCCGGGCGGACTGGCCGGACTCGCCGGGACGCGGACGTATCCCCTGCGCTCCAGCTTCCGCCCCTCGTACAACATGGCGGTCAACCTGGTCCAGCAGTTCGGCCGACACCGTTCGCGCGAGCTGCTGGAGACCTCCTTCGCCCAGTTCCAGGCGGACCGCTCGGTCGTCGGGATCTCCCGCCAGGTCCAGAAGAACGAGGAGGGCCTGGAGGGGTACCGGGAGGGCATGACCTGCCACCTCGGCGACTTCGAGGAGTACGCGCGGCTGCGCCGCGAGCTCAAGGACCGCGAGACGGAGCTGGCCAAACAGGGGGCGACCCAGCGGCGCGCGGCCGCCGCGGCCTCGCTGGAGAAGCTCAAGCCGGGCGATGTCATCCATGTCCCGACCGGGAAGTTCGCCGGTCTGGCGCTGGTCCTCGACCCGGGGCTCCCGGGCGGACGGACCAATGGGCACGGACACCGGGGCACGGAGTACCACGACGGGCCGCGGCCCCTGGTGCTGACGGCGGAGCGCCAGGTGAAGCGGCTGGCATCGATCGACTTCCCGGTGCCGGTGGAGGCGCTGGAGCGGATGAGGATCCCGAAGTCCTTCAATCCCCGCTCGCCGCAGTCGCGCCGCGATCTGGCCTCCGCCCTGCGGACCAAGGCCGGGCACATCGTGCCGGACCGGCACCGACGGCAGCGGTCCGCCGCTGCCGACGACCGCGAGATCGCCCGTCTGCGGACCGAGCTGCGCGCGCACCCGTGCCATGGATGCGACGAGCGCGAGGACCACGCCCGCTGGGCCGAGCGCTACTACCGCCTCCAGCGCGACACCCGGCAGCTGGAGCGGCGGATCGAGGGACGGACGAACACGATCGCCCGCACCTTCGACCGGATCGTGGCCCTGCTGACCGAGCTGGACTATCTGCGGGGCAGTGAGGTCACCGAGCACGGCCGGCGGCTGGCCCGGCTCTACGGGGAGCTGGACCTGCTCGCCAGCGAGTGCCTGCGGGCCGGGGTGTGGGAGGGGCTCAACCCGGCCGAGCTGGCCGCGTGCGTTTCGGCCCTGGTGTACGAGGCGCGGCAGTCCGACGACGCGGTGGCCCCGAAGCTGCCGTCCGGGCCCGCGCGGACCGCGCTCGGCGAGATGGTCCGCATCTGGGGCCGGCTCGACGCCCTGGAGGAGGACTTCAAGATCAACCAGGCGGAGGGGGTCGGCCAGCGCGAGCCCGACCTCGGATTCGCCTGGGCCGTCTACATGTGGGCCTCCGGGCGGAGCCTGGACGAGGTGCTGCGCGAGGCGGAGATGCCGGCCGGTGACTTCGTGCGGTGGTGCAAGCAGGTGATCGATGTGCTCGGGCAGATCGCCGCCGCCGCGCCGCGCGAGGAGAGTTCGGTGGCGCGCAGCGCGCGCAAGGCCGTGGACGAGGTGCTGCGGGGCGTGGTGGCGTACAGCTCGGTGGGCTGAGCCCACGGGCCCCGGGTCCTCGGGTACGCCGATCGGCCGGTCCCTGTGCGGGCCGGCCGACGGTCGTGCGGAATCGTGGATCCTTTCTCCGGCCCGGACGGCGTGCGTCCGGGGACGCGGCGGGTGCGGGGCGCGGGTCCGGACGTCAGGTCTTGGCGTGCCTGCTCCCGCTCCTCATGGACGCACCGGCGCAGACCAGGCCCAGCAGGGCGGTCAGACCGCCGATGATGACGTTGTTGAGCACGACGCCGGTGTCGGGGCTGCTGCCCACCACCCACGGCGAGATGATCATCCAGGCGCCCATGGCGCAGATGGCCCAGCTCAGGCCGTACATGCGCTGCGGCATCACGGTGAACCCGAGTCCCAGCACGGCGATCGCGATGCCCATGACCAGGTTGTGGGTCACCAGCGGGGCCTGCGAGGTCGTGAAGTGCAGTACCCACGGCGAGACGGCGCAGTACAGACCGACCAGGAAGACCGGGGCGTCCACGAGCGCCACATCGCGCCCGCCCATCATCCGGTCGTAGCGGTCGCGCATTTCGGAGACATCGGGATGTCCGGCCATGTCATGGCCGACATGCGAGACGTTTGACATGAAGCTCGTCTCCTTCGGTCGCGCAGGCCTCGGTGCTGCTCTGTTCGACAAGCGGCCTGCTCTGCCATTCTGCTCTTATATGTCCCTTATGTGCAGAGTCAAGGCGTCGGAATATCCGCAGGATTCGCACCGGTCGCGGCGTCGTCCAGCTGCTGGGCCAGGGAGACCAGCTCCGGCGTCCGCAGCACGCGGTCGCCGTACCCGGGCAGCGGGACGTGCAGGGGTTCCGTCCAGCGCGCGGGAATGGCCGCGAGACCGTACACGGCCCCGGCGAGCGCTCCCGTGACCGCCGCCACGGTGTCCGTGTCCCCGCCCACGTCGACGGCCGAGGCGAGCGCCTCCTCGTACGACCCCGTCGTGCGCAACGCCCACAGCGCCGTACCCAGGCACGGCCACACCGCACCGTTGAACTCCGTCGCGCACTCCGGCCGCCAGTCGGCGGCGAGAACGGTGGCCCACCGTTCGCGGTGCGCGGCGTCCACACAGGCCAGTGCGTCCGGAACGGCGGCGAGCGGGTCGTCGCCGCCCAGCGCCACCCGGACCAGCTCGTGCAGCACGGCGGTGCCCTCCCAGGCGGCGCGGTCCCCGTGGGTGAGGGCGGCGATCCGGCGGGCGGCCTCCATGGTCGGACCCCGCGCCTCGGCGGCCGGACGGTCCGGGGCGGCGAAGCGCACCGCGGAGGTGGCGGCGCGCATCAGTGAACCGTTGCCCGCCGCACGGGCGTTGACCTGGAAATGCAGTGCCGCCGCGAGGTTCCACGGGTCCCCACCGGTCAGGACCGCCTCCGTCTGGAGGCCGATGTCCTTCGGATCGCCGGCCGCCCACCGCTGGAACCGGGCGAAGAGGTCGGGCAGGTCCAGGCCGCCGCACTCCAGGAGGGATTCCGCGACGAGCACCGCCATCTGCGTGTCGTCCGTCGCCTCGCCCGGATCCCAGCCCCCGCCGCCGCACATCGTGCCCGCGCCGTCGGGGAAGCGGGCGCTGTAGACCCCCGGCGGCCCGAACTCGAACGGTGCTCCCAGCGCGTCACCCACGGCCGATCCGACCACGGTGCCCGCCGCTCGGTCCCGTCTGTGCGAGGAGTTCATACGGGCAGCCTACGGAGGTTCGGTCCTCCGTAGGCCGTCGCAGGGGAGATCCGTGCGCGTCAGTCGGTCGGCATGAGCACGGTGTCGACGAGGTACACGGTCGCGTTGGCGGTCGGCACGTTCCCGCAGACGACCTTGGACGTGTCGTTCACGGTGTATGCCACGCCCGAGCCCGAGGTCTTCAGTTCGCTCTTCTCCAGCGTGCCGAAGGAGCCGTGCGCCAGCTGTTCCGGCGTCAGCTTCCGGCCCACCACGTGATACGTCAGCACCTTGGTGAGCGCTGCCTTGTCGGCGAGGAGCTTGTCGAGGTCGGCCTTCGGGACCTTGGCGAACGCCGCGTCGGTCGGGGCGAACACGGTGATGTTCCGGGCGTTGTTCAGGGTGTCGACCAGATCGGCCTTCTTCACGGCCGCGACCAGGGTCGACAGCGAGGGATTGTGCGAGGCGGCCGTGGCGACCGGGTCCGCGGCCATGCCGTTGAACGACCCCGCGCCGCTCTTCGGCACCGCCGAACAGCCCGGTCCGAACGGTGCCTTCATGGGATCGACAGCGGCCTCGGACGCGGGCGCGGAAGCCTTGGACGAGCTCGCCTCGGAGCCCGCGGCGCTGTCCTCCGACTCACCGGAACAGGCCGTCAGGGCCAGGGGAAGGACGAGCGCGGCGGTCAGGGTGACGGCGGCGCGACGGGTGTGCAGGACGTTCATGATGTGCTCCTTTTCGCTCTGCGTGAGCGAATCTTCGCTTTGCGTGATCACTTGATCGTTTGGTCGATTGAGCGGTTGGCTTTTTCGTTTGATCGTTTGGCTGATCGTTTGGCTGGTGGGTCGGACGGGTCGGATCAGGGAGGCCGTGCCCGGAGGGGTGGGGTACGTCCGTCAGGACACGTCGAGCACCACCGTGTGGTGACCGGTCGCTCCGTCGGGCACGGTGTCCGTGCGCCGGGCGGTCTGGGTGGCCCCGGTGCCGTCGGTCGCGCGGACTTGGAGGGTGTGGCGGCCGGACGTGGCCGGCCAGTCCCACACCCACTGGCGCCAGGTGTCCCGGCTGTCCTGGGCGGCCAGGCGTGCGGTGTGCCACGGGCCGTCGTCGACCCGGACCTCGACCCGGGAGATGCCCCGGTGCTGGGCCCAGGCGACCCCGGCGACCGGGACGCGGCCGGCCTTCGGGGAGGACAGGGGGCGGGGGGTGTCGATGCGGGACTGGGTCTTGACGGGTGCCTGCGCGGACCATGACCGCTTCACCCAGTACGCGTCGTAGTCGGCGAACGTCGTCAGTTCGATGTCCTTGATCCATTTGCAGGCCGATACGTATCCGTACAGGCCGGGGACCACCATCCGCACCGGGAAGCCGTGCGTGAACGGAAGCGGTTCCCCGTTCATACCGAAAGCGAGCAGGGCGTCCCGTCCGTCCATGACGGCTTCGACCGGGGTGCCGATCGTCATGCCGTCCACCGACCGGGCCACCAACTGATCAGCGGGCCCGCCCCGTGAGGGCGGCTCCACCCCGGCCTCGCGCAGCACGTCGGCCAGTCGTACGCCGAGCCACCGGGCGTTGCCCACGTACGGACCGCCGACCTCGTTGGAGACGCAGGCCAGCGTGATGTCGCGCTCGACGGTCTCGCGGCGCAGCAGGTCCCGCAGAGTGAGCGTCAGCGGGGTGCGGACGCCGCGGCCGTGGATCCGCAGCCGCCAGCCGTCGGCGTCGACGCGCGGGACGACCAGAGCCGTGTCCACGCGGTAGAAGTCGCCGGCCGGGGTGGTGAACGGGCCGAGCCCGCGGACGCGGAGGTCGGCGCCCGGGGGAACCGGGCGGGCGGGCGAGTCCGGTACGGGCAGCACCAGATCGCGCCGGGAGGCCTCGGCCCCGGCCTGGACGGAGGAGGTCAGCCGACGGCCGAGGAACCCGGCGCCGGCCGAGGCCGTCGCCGCGACCGCCGCGGCGACGACGAACCGCCTTCGGTCGAAGGTGTCTTCGGCCCGCCCGGGGACGGGCGCGCGGACCGGTGCGAGCCGTCCGACGAGGAGGTACAGCACCCCCGCCGCCACCACGGCGCCCACCACCGACGGCAGGGCGTCGGACAGCCGGCCCTCCGGCCGGCCGACGGCCGCGGCCGCCCCGATCCCGCCGAAGAGCAGCACCGCCGCCGCGCCGGTCCGCCGGTGCCGCAGCGCCAGCAGCCCGACGAGCACCGCGAAGACCGCCAGCAGGACCACGATGCCCAGCTCCAGCACCAGCTTGTCGCGCGTGCCGAAGTTCCGTACGGCGAAGTCCTTGAGCGCCGGGGGAGTGCGATCGATCACCGCGCCGCCCACCGCGGCGACCGGACCCGCCTCGGGGCGGACCACCGCCGCGACGAACTCGGCCACGGCCAGGGCGCAGAATCCGGCGATCAACCCGGCCAGTGCGGCGCACGTGGTACGCAACAGGCGCGGCGGCCGGGACGCCGGGGGGTGGTCCCGGTGCTCGGCGTCGGGGCCGGTTCCTTCCCCGGTTTCGTTTCCGCTTTCACTTTCGCTTTCGCTTCCGTTCGGCGGTTGCTTCTGATCGTCGCTCACGACAGGGATTCGTACCCCATCGCCGTTCGGATGTGTCCCTCACTCCGACGAGTGAGGTGCGGACATCAGTGCGCCCCGCACACCGGCCGCCTCCCAACGGCCAGATGTGCGGGGCGATCACCGCGAAGCGGTCGTGGCCCGCCCGGGACGACCCGGCCCGGTCGGGCGCCTCGACCGCCGCGTCAGGGGGGTGGGCCGGCGTCCCGTGCGGCCGCCCACGGTGAACGGATGCCCCTTTGCGCGCCGTTCACGCCGGTGGGAGGGGCGCCGGCGTCCGCGGTGCGGTCCGGGCGCGCCCCGGGGCGGCCGGGTACGTCGTCCCTCTTCGGTCGGTTGATGCGTACGGCTTCCTTCACGCGGGTCTCCTTCCGGGGCGACGGGCGGTGCCTCCGGGGCTCCGGGGGCCGGTCGTGCGGCGGTTGCGTCCAGGAACGCGATCCTTCCATGCCCTCGAAGATTCGCGATACATCGTGGTTGACCCTCCGAAGGGATTCGCGATATGTTCGTGGACGAGTATTCGATGGCGGAGAAGGGGGTGGGGGGCGGTGGCCAAGCGGCGCAAGCTCAGCAATCCGCTGGCGCTCACGGTCATGGTGCTGCTCGACGAGGGCCCCATGCACCCGTACCAGATCGCCCAGACCCTCCGCCGCCGAGGCAAGCAGCACAGCGTGAAGATCAACTTCGGCTCGCTCTACACCGTGGTCCAGAACCTGGAGAAGCACGGATATGTCGAGGTCACGGGCGTGCAGCGGGAGGGGAACCGCCCCGAGCGCACGTTGTACGGCCTGACCGAGGCGGGGCGGGACGAGATGCTCGCGTGGCTCTCCGATCTGATCGCGGTGCCGGCCGACGAGTTCCCCGTCTTCGAGACGGCCCTCTCCCTCCTCCCGGTGCTGCCGCCGGGCGAGGTGGCGGAACTGCTGGCGGACCGGGAGCAGACACTCGTCGTACAGGCCGCGGCGTTCCGGGGCGTCCTCACTCAATTGGGTGACACGCTTCCCCGCATCTTCATCATCGAGACCGAATTCCAGCTGCACATGATCGAGGCGCAGCTGGAGTGGGTGAGGAGCTTCCGCAAGGAGCTGACCGAGTCCACGCTCGAAGGCATCGAAGAGTGGAGGACCTTCCACGACACGGGCGCGGTGCCCGAGGAGTGGAAGGACCTCGACGAGCAGGACATCGTCCTTGACCCCGGCCAGGAGAACTGACCCGGGAGAGGGCGAAGAGAGGAAGACCCCGGCGGGGGCTGTTGCAGCAGCACCCGTCGGGGTCTCGAACCCCGGACCGGACACGCCGTGAGGGCGTGCGGGCCATCGAGGTGCGGCACACCCAGGATAGCCCGGCGACACTCACGCGGACCGGTTCGGCCCATCGGGCGCACGGAACACCGTGCGCCCCGCCGACCACAGGAGAGCTCCGCCATGAGCACCCGTGCGCCCGCCGTCGAGGCGCGGCAGCTGATCAAGACCTATCCCGGTGACGTCACCGCGCTGAACGGCATGGACCTCACCGTCTCGCCCGGCACCGTATTCGGGCTCCTCGGGCCCAACGGCGCCGGGAAGTCCACCACCGTCAAGATCCTCACCACCCTCGCCCGCCCGGACTCCGGCACCGCGTCCGTCGCCGGGCACGACGTCCTCACCCACCCCGACCGGGTCCGCCGGTCGATCGGTGTGGTCGCCCAGAAGTCCGGCGCCGACCCGGTCGCCACCGGCCGGGAGAACCTGCTGCTCCAGGGCCGGCTCTACGGAATGCGCGGCACCGCCGTCCAGCGCCGCGCCGATGAGCAGCTGGAACGCTTCGACCTCGCCGATGCCGGGAAGCGCCTGGTGAAGGGGTACTCCGGCGGGATGCAGCGCCGACTCGACGTGGCGATCGGCCTGGTCCACCGCCCCGAGGTGCTCTTCCTGGACGAGCCGACGACCGGCCTCGACCCGGAGGCCCGCACCGCCATGTGGGACGAGATCTCCCGGCTGGCCGGTGAGGAGGGGCTGACCATCGTGCTCACCACGCACTATCTGGAGGAGGCCGACCGCCTCGCCGAACGCGTCGCCATCGTCGACCGCGGCCGGGTCGTCGTCGAGGGCACCCCCGACGCGCTCAAGGGCGAACTGCGCGGCGACGCCGTCCACCTGGAACTGCGCGCCGCCCATGTCCCCGACGGCACGACCGCCGTGCTCGACGGGCTGCCCGGGGTGCACGAGGTCCTGGCCGACGGCCGCCGGGTCAGCGTCCGCGCCGAGGACGGCGCCGCCGCCGTCCCGGTGCTGCTCGCCGCCCTGGAGCGGGCCGGTACGGGCGTGGCCTCGGCCACCGTGGCCCGTCCGTCCCTCGACGACGTGTATCTGCGCTACGCCGGCCGCCGCTTCGCGGAGGCGGACGCCCCGTCCGCCTCCGCTCCCGCCCCGGCCGTCGCGGGAGGCGTCCGATGAGCAGTCAGTCGTTGGCCCAGACCTGGTACATGACCCAGCGCCAGCTGATGCAGATCCTGCGTCAGCCGGTCTTCGTCGTCATCTCGCTGATCCAGCCGGTGATCTGGCTGTTCCTGTTCGGCAACCTCTTCAGGAAGGTCGTCGAACTCGGCGGGTTCGGCACCACCTCCTACCTGGACTACCTGATCCCCGGCATCGTGGTGATGAGCGCCCTCGGATCGAGCATGTGGGCCGGCATGGGAACCCTGGAGGAGATCGAGCGCGGCACGCTCAACCGCTTCCTGACCACGCCGGTCAGCCGCAACGCGCTGATGAACGCCAACGTGGTGCAGACGGGCATCAGTACGGCGCTGCAGTCCCTGGTCATCATCCTGCTCGGCCGGGCGGCCGGAGCCGCCTACCCGGGCGGGGCCGTCGGGCTGTTCGTGCTCGTCACGGCCTCGATCCTGCTCGGGACGATCTTCGGGGCGCTGTCCAACGCGCTCGGCATGCTGGTGCGCCAGCGGGAGTCGATCATCGGCATCAACACCTTCCTGCTGCTGCCGCTGACCTTCCTGTCGTCGTCCTTCATGGCACCGAGCCAGATGCCGTCGTGGATGAGCCGCGTCGCCGACTTCAACCCGGTCAACTGGGCCATGGTCGCCGGCCGGTCGGCGCTGAACGGGAATCCCGACTGGGGTCTCGTGCTCGGCCGGGGCGCGGCGCTGCTGGCGCTCGCCGCGGTTGCCGTCTGGCTGTCCACCCGCACCTTCCGCTCCTACCAGAAGTCCGTCTGAGCGCCGGGGCTCACCGGTCCGCAACCGCGTCCCGGACGGGTGCGGACCGGCTCCCGGCCGTATCGGACGCCGACGCGGACCGGGCCCCGCGCAGCCGGGCCGCGCGCAGGGCGAGGAAGACCAGCAGGGCGAACGGCGAGAGCAGGATCGTGAGCACCAGCAACGGGCCCATCACATAGGGCGTGACGCCCAGCCGCCGGCCCTCCAGATACATCCACTGCCCCAGCAGCAGATCCCAGGCGATCACCTGTGCCCAGACGGCCCCGGCCCCGTTCGCCAGGGCGGTGAGGTCGCGGAAGGTGTCGACGTCCGGACTGCGTACCGCCGTCCAGAGTTCCGGGAGGACGGGCAGGGCCATCGTCAGGTAGACGGCCAGGACCGGCAGCACCGTCAGCGGTGACCGGGCGACGCGGGCCGTCACCTCCCGGCCGGGCAGGAAGATCATCATCAGCCAGAACGGCGCCGCCAGCAGGAAGGCGGCCTCGAAGAGCGCACCGGTCATGACACGGACTCCTTCGCGGAAGGGGAAGAGGGCTGTTCGGGGGCGCCGGACGGGTCCGGTCCGGGCGCGGGGGAGGGGCGCAGCGCTCCGTACGTCCCGGCCGCCGTGGCGGCCACGATCAGGGCGGCTGCCGCGAGGGTCGCGCCGTCCGGGTGGACGAGCGGCTGACCGCGCAGCGCCTGCCAGGTGACCAGGGCGGTGAGTGCCGCGTACGCCGCGGAGGCGACCAGCACCAGCCGCAGGCGGACCCGGGGGTCGCGCAGCCGGGCGAAGCGCGGCGCCAGGGCCACCAGCGTCATCAGAAGGAGCGGCAGCAACTGGAGCGCGTGCATGCCCACGAAGTGCGGGACGCGCAGGTCCCCGCCGGTCGTCGACCAGCCGGTGAACGGCATCGAGGGGCCGCCGTCCGGGACGCCCACGGCGTGTCCGCCGATCACGTCGGCCGTGTCCAGGTCGCCCGCCGCCCGCTGCTCCTCGGTCGGTTGCGTCATCAGGAATCCGAGCCCCGCGCCCACCAGGGCGAGGACCACGCCGGACCGTATCGCCCAGGCGGCGGCCCGGTCCGGTATTCGGGCCCGGAGCAGCAGGACCGCGATGACCAGGGTGCCGGCCCAGAGGACCACGACCGTCACGGCCATCGCGTCGAACAGTGCCGAGTCGAACGGTGTGGCGTGGTTGAAATGGCTTCGCTTCCCCCGGACCACCTGCCCCGTGATGATCGCCATCTCCACGAGGCTGGCCACCGCGACCACCGTCCCCGCCCACCGGCCGATGCGTCGGCCCCGGGTGAGCAGCGTCAGCATCCACGCCAGCGCCAGCGCGTACACCACGAACGACACGGCGAACTTGAAGGGCTTGGCCCAGATCGCCGCCCCCGCCAGGACGCGGTCGTCGACCAGCAGGCCGACGGCCGAGACGATCGTCATGACCACCATGGAAGCGGCGAAGAGAACTAACGGACGGTGCCAGGTACGCCATTGAGGCATAGGTCCCCCCAGGGAGTTATAGATAGCGGAGCTTACCGCTATCCGATAGGGGAACTATCTATGATGGGGTTCGGTCTGGCAAGCAGGAAGTGGGGAGAACGCGCGGTGCGCATCGGCGAGTTGAGCCGCAGGTCCGGGGTTCCGGTTCCGACGATCAAGTTCTATGTGCGGGAGGGACTGCTGCCCGCCGGTCGGCTGACCAGCCCCAACCAGGCCAGCTACGACGAGGGGCACGAGCGCCGGCTGCGGCTGATCCGCGCCCTGCTGGATGTCGGAGGGCTGTCGCTGTCGGCCATCGGGGAGGTGCTGAAGGCCACGGCGGACCCCGTGCGGACCGTGCACGACGTGCTCGGGGCGGCCGCGAAGCGTCTGACGCCGGCCCAGGCGGACGACGCCGGGCCGGAGTTCGACGACGCGCGCGAGGATGTGGCGGACCTGCTGGAGCGCCGGGGCTGGCTGGCCGGGGCGGGGAGTCCGGGCGGGGAGGCGCTCGCCGAGGTGCTGGTCGCGCTGCGCAGGGCCGGGCACGGCGGCTTCGTCGAACTGCTCGACGTCTACGCGACCGCGGCCGAGGAGATCGCGCGGGCCGACCTCGACTACGTCGGGCGGCGGGTGGCCCGGGAGGACCTCGTGGAGAGCGTCGTCGTCGGCACGGTCCTGGGCGAGGCGATGTTCGGTGCCCTGCGCCGCCTCGCCCATGTGAACGCCTCGGTGCGCGCCTACGGCGAGGGCGCGGGCGACTGAGGCGCCGTGCGGGCACCCGCACGGTCGTTCGCGTCTTCCCGCGTACGGCGACGCCCGCGCCCCGGTACGGAAACCGGGGCGCGGGCGTCGAGAGGGGGGAGGCGTGGGTCAGGCGGCGTTCTCCTGCTCGCGTTCCACCTGCTCGTTCCAGGCGCGCTTGACGGAGCGCCAGGCGTCGTCGTTCTGGCCGAGCCGCCAGTAGCCGGAGATCGACAGCCGAGGCAGCGGAACGCCGCGCTCCAGGCGGAGGTGGCGGCGGATCTCCTTCACGAAGCCCGCCTCGCCGTGGACGAAGGCCTGCACCTCGCCCGCCGGGAACTCCAGCTCCCGTACGGCGGCCACGAGTGCCTCGCCCACCGGGCGTTCGCCGCGGTGCAGCCAGGTGACCTCGACGCCGTCCGGCGTGGCGAGCTTCTGCTCCTCGGAGGCGTCGGACACCTCCAGGAAGGCGTGCACCACCGCACCCGGCGGCATCTGCTCCACCGCCACCGCGACGGCGGGCAGCGCGCTCTCGTCGCCCACCAGCAGATGCCAGTCGGCCGAGGCCTCGGGGCCGTAACCGCCGCCCGGTCCCAGGAACGTCACCCGGTCGCCGGGAACGGCACGCGCCGCCCACGGACCGGCCAGGCCCTCGTCGCCGTGGACCACGAAGTCGATGGCCAGCTCCCGGGTGGCCGGGTCCCAGGAACGCACCGTGTACGTACGCGTGGTGGGCCACAGCTCGCGCGGGAACTCCTCGCGGATGCGGGCCACGTCGAAGGGGTGCTCGTACGTCGCGCCCTCGGGCGCGAAGCACAGCTTGACGTAGTGGTCGGTGAAGCCCGAGAGGGCGAAGTCGGCGAGGCCGTCACCGCCGAGCACCACCCGGACCATGTGCGGGGTGATCCGCTCGGTGCGCAGGACCTCCGCACCCCGCGCACGGGGTGCCTGGCGTGCCGGTCGTTCTGCCACGGGTGGTCTCCCTGCTGCCGGTAACCGGACCGAGGAACCCCGAACGGCCCATCAGTCTTAGGGTTACCTAAGCTAACACCTCAGACGGCGAGTGTGGACAGCAGACGCTGAAGCGCCCCACCCAGCCCCCACCGCTCCGCGAGCGCGTCCAGTGCGGCCGGATCGCGGGGCGCGGTGGGCAGGGTGGCGTCGAACGCGGGCAGCGGGACGTCCCCGGCGACCCGGACCACCTTCGGGGCCACCGCCACGTAGTCGCGGGCCTCGTCGAGCCGCTTGCGCTGCGAAGGTGTGAGCTTGGCGGCCGGGTCGTCGACAGCGGCCATGATTCCCGCGAGGTCGCCGAAGGCGTCCAGCAGTTTCGCCGCCGTCTTCTCGCCGATCCCGGGCACCCCCGGCAGTCCGTCGCTCGGGTCGCCCCGCAGCAGCGCCAGGTCGACGTACCCGGGGCCGGACACCCCGTACTTCTCGCGCAGCCACGCCTCGTCCGTCAGCTGGAGGGTGCCGACGCCCTTCAGGGGGTAGAGGACCCGCACCTCCCCGGCGTCGTCCACCAGCTGGTACAGGTCCCGGTCGCCCGTGACGATGTCCACCGGGCCGGTCGCGCGGCCCGTCAGGGTCCCGATCACGTCGTCCGCCTCGTACCCCGCGACGCCCACCCGGGCGATGCCGAGCGCGTCCAGCACTTCGGCGATCACCGGAACCTGCGGGGCCAGCGTGTCCGGCGTCTCCTCCTCGTCGGGCACACCCCGGTCCGTCTCCTCCGCGACGCGGTGCGCCTTGTACGAGGGGATCAGGTCGACCCGCCACTGCGGACGCCAGTCCGCGTCCCAGCAGGCCACGAGGTCGTCCGGGCGGTGGTCCTGCACCAGCCGGCCGATGAAGTCCAGGAGTCCGCGCACGGCGTTGACCGGGGTCCCGTCCGGTGCGCGCACCGAATCGGGGACGCCGAAGTAGGCGCGGAAGTAGAGGGAGGCGGTGTCGAGGAGCATCAGGCGTCGCGTCACACCCCGATGATGCCGCACCCCACCGACACCGCCTCCCCCGGACGCGGTTCCCGGATCAAGGCCGCTCTTCTGTGACCTGACTCACTCTTGTGTTTGCTCCGTGTAAGCGGGGGCAGGCGCGGCATCGGAGCGAACCACGTCGCATTTTCAACTAATGCATGTGCCATGCGGGCCGAACCCGCACCGCTCCACGGTCTGCCGGAGGGGGTGGCAGAGCGTATTCGGTTCAACGCGTGAGGTGTATGTGTCAAGGCTGCAGGCCGAGCACTTGTACAAGGTGTTCGGCAGACGACCCGATCAAGCCGTGCAAAAGCTGGAGAGCGGCACGGACCGCGAGGAGCTGCGCGCCGACGGAACGACCGCCGCGGTGATCGACGCCTCGTTCACCGTGGAGCCCGGCCAGATCTTCGTCGTGATGGGTCTGTCGGGGTCCGGCAAGTCCACGTTGCTGCGCATGCTCAACGGACTGCTGGAGCCCACCGCCGGCCAGGTGCTCTTCGACGGCCAGGACCTGACCGCCCTGAGCCCCGCGGAGCTCCGCCACGTCCGCTCCACCAAGATCAGCATGGTGTTCCAGCACTTCGCGCTCTTCCCCCACCGGAGCGTCCTGGAGAACGCCGCGTACGGCCTGGAGGTGCAGGGCGTCCCGCGCGCCGAGCGCGAGCGCCGCGCCACCGAGGCACTGGAGCTCACCGGCCTCGCCGGCTGGGAGAAGTCCTGGCCCGACGAGCTGTCCGGGGGTATGCAGCAGCGCGTCGGCCTGGCCCGCGCGCTGGCCACCGACGCCGATCTGCTGCTCATGGACGAGTCGTTCAGCGCACTCGACCCGCTGATCCGCCGCGATATGCAGGACCAGCTCCTGGAGCTGCAGAAGCGGCTGAAGAAGACCATCGTCTTCATCACCCACGACCTCAACGAGGCCATGCGCCTCGGCGACCGCATCGCCGTGATGCGCGACGGCCGGATCGTCCAGCTGGGCACCGCCGAGGACATCCTCGTCACGCCCGCCAACGACTACGTCGCCTCCTTCACCCAGGACGTGGACCGCACCCGGGTGCTGACCGCCGGCGCCATCATGGCCGAGACGCAGACCGTCATGGGCACCCTGTGCGACCAGGGCAAGGAGCTGCGGAGCGCGGACGACGTGCTGCGGGCCACCCCGGCCACCGTCACCGAGTCCACGCCGATCATCGAGCTGTTCACGCCCTGCTCGCGCAGCAGGGTCGCGGTGGCCGTGACCGACGACCGGGGCGAGCTCGTCGGTGTCGTCCCCCGGGAGCGTCTGCTCGCCGTCCTCGGCGAGCCCATGACCCCCGCCGACGCCACGCCGTCCGCCCCGATCTCCACGAAGAAGGTGGCCGGTGTTTAGGCTCCACCTCGGCGACTGGGTCGACTCCGCCGTCGACTGGCTCCAGTCCCATCTGTCCTGGCTCTTCGACGCCATCAGCTCCGTGGTGAGCGGCATGTTCGACGGCATCGCCGCCGTGCTCTCCGCCCCCGCCCCGCTGCTCTTCGCGGGCATCGTCGCCGTCATCGCCTGGTGGCTGCGCGGTCTGCTCGCCGGTGTCCTCGCGTTCGCGGGCTTCGCCCTCATCGACTCCGTCGAGCTGTGGGACGAGGCGATGGACACCCTCACCCTGGTGCTCGTCGCGACGATCGTGACGCTGGTGCTGGCCGTCCCGCTCGGGATCTGGGCCTCCCGGTCCAGGGCCGTCAGCGCGGTGATCCGGCCGGTCCTGGACTTCATGCAGACCATGCCCGCCATGGTCTACCTGATCCCCGGCGTCATCTTCTTCGGCGTCGGCGTGGTCCCCGGGATCATCGCCACCATCATCTTCGCGCTGCCCCCGGGCGTCCGGATGACCGAACTCGGCATCCGCCAGGTCGACGGCGAACTCGTCGAGGCGGCCGAGGCCTTCGGCACCACCTCGCGCAACACCCTGCTGCGGGTCCAGCTGCCGCTGGCCCTGCCCACGATCATGGCGGGCGTCAACCAGGTCATCATGCTGGGCCTGTCCATGGTGGTCATCGCCGGCATGGTCGGCGGCGGCGGCCTCGGCGGCTCCGTCTACCGCGCCATCGGCAACGTCGACGTGGGCCTCGGATTCGAGGCGGGCGTCTCCATCGTCATCCTGGCGATGTACCTGGACCGCATGACCGGTGCGCTGGGCCGCGAGGTCTCCCCGCTCGGCCGGCGCGCGGTCGCCAAGGCGCAGGCGATGGCCGGCGGACTCAAGGTGTGGAACCACCGCCCGCAGCCCGTCGTGGCCGTGGTCGGTGTCGTGGTCCTCGCCCTCGTCGCCGGCGGCATGGGCCTGTTCGGATCCTCCGGCACGGACGACACCGCGGGCTCGGACCCGGCGAAGATCGGTGCCGGCAAGAAGATCAGCATGGGCTACATCCCCTGGGACGAGGGCATCGCCTCCACGTTCCTGTGGAAGGAGCTGCTGGAGCGGCGCGGCTTCGAGGTCGAGGTCAAGCAGTACGAGGCCGGCGCGCTGTACACGGGCATGGCGGGCGGCCAGATCGACTTCGAGACGGACTCCTGGCTGCCGGTCACGCACGCCGCGTACTGGAAGAAGTACAAGGACCGCCTGGAGGACATGGGCTCCTGGTACGGCCCCACCTCGCTGGAGCTGGCCGTCCCCTCGTACGTGAAGGGCGTCGAATCGCTCACCGACCTCAAGGGGAAGGCGTCCGACTTCAAGGGCCGGATCGTCGGCATCGAGCCGAGCGCCGGTGAGTCGGGCCTGCTCAAGGACAAGATCCTGCCGGGCTACGGCCTGGACAAGGAGTACAAGGTCGTCGACGGCTCCACGCCGTCCATGCTGGCCGAGCTGAAGCGCGCGTACGCCAAGAAGGAACCGATCGTCGTTCCGCTCTGGTCGCCGCACTGGGCGTACAACCAGTACGAGCTGACCAAGCTCAAGGACCCCAAGAACCTCTGGGGCAAGGGCGACGGCATCCACACGCTGGCCCGCAAGGGCTTCTCGGCCGACAACCCCGAGGTCGGGGCGTGGCTGAAGAACTTCAAGATGACCGAGGACCAGCTCACCAGTCTGGAGGCGCAGATCCAGAAGAGCGGTTCCGGCAAGGAGCAGGAGGCCGTCCGCACCTGGCTGAAGGCCAACCCGGACGCCGCCGACGCCTGGACCCCGGTCGCCGGGGCCGCCGCGAAGGGCGCGAACGGCAAGGACGAGCGCGACCGCCCCATCGAGATGGCCTGGTTCCCCTGGGAGGAGGACATCGCCGCCACGTACCTGTGGAAGGCCGTCCTGGAGGAGCGCGGCTACACGATCAACCTGAAGCAGTTCGAGGTCGGCCCGATGTACGCCGCGATGTCCCGCGGCCAGATCGACGTGCAGTTCGACGGCTGGCTCCCGTACACCCAGAAGAACTACTGGGACAAGTACGGCACGAAGCTGACCGACATCGGTTCCTGGTACGGCCCGACCTCGCTGGAGGTCGCGGTGCCCGACTACGTCAAGGACGTGAAGTCCCTGGCCGACCTCAAGGGCAAGGGCTCGCGGTTCAAGAACCGGATCGTCGGGATCGAGCCGGGCACGGCCACGATGGAGAACCTGAAGAAGAACGTGCTCCCGGCCTACGGTCTGGACGACGAGTACAAGGTCCTCGACGGCTCCACCCCGGCCATGCTCGCCGAGCTGAAGCGGGCGTACGCCAAGAAGGAGCCCATCGCCGTCCTGCTGTGGACCCCGCACTGGGCGTACAGCGAGTACTCCATGACCAAGCTGAAGGACCCGAAGAAGGCCTTCGGCGACGGTGACCGCCTGCACACCATCGCCTCCGAGCAGTTCCCGGAGCTGTACCCGCGGCTGACCGAGTGGTTCAAGGACTTCAAGCTCAGCGAGGACCAGCTCGCCGGACTGGAGAACGAGATCCAGAAGCGCGGCACCGGCCACGAGGCCGAAGCGGTGCGCGCCTGGATGGACGAGAACCCCGGCATCGCGGACACCCTGGCGCCGCAGAGCTGACCGGCCCCCGGACGAAGGAAGGGGTGGGCACCGCCGACGGCGGAGCCCACCCCTTCCGGCGTGTCCGGACCCGCCATTACCCGCCGTCCTCGCGCAACGGAGTGCGTAAGGTGCTGGCAACCGGGAGGATGGCGAGTCGGGAGGGAGCGGGACATGGACGAGAAGGAAACACTCCGGGTGGGTGCCGCGGTCCGGCGACAGCGCAGGTCCCTGGGACTGACCCTGGCCGCCGTCGCCGCCCGCAGCGGCCTGTCCGTGCCGTTCCTCAGCCAGATCGAGAACGAACGGGCCAGACCCAGCCCCCGTTCCCTCGACCGCGTCGCCGAGGCGCTGGAGACCACGACCGCCCGGCTGCGCGCCGCGGCGGACTCGGCCCGCGCCGTCGACGTGGTGCGCGGCGCGGAGGAGGAGGGGGTGCGCCGGGTGGTGCGCGGACGCCACCAGCTCACCGCCGTGGAGTTCTCCGGCGAGATCGACCCCGGCCGGGAGTTCCAGCACCGCAACGACGAGGTGCTGTACGTCGTCGAGGGCGCCGCCGAGGTCGAGGCCGAGGGACAGGCCTACCGGCTGGAGCGCGGCGACACGCTGTTCCTCTCGGGCGGGGTGCGCCACCGCTGGCGGGCCGCCGCCCCCGGCACCCGGCTGCTGTTCGTCGCCGTCGCCGAGCACATCGACGCCACCTTCGACCCGCGGCGCTGAGCCTCCGGCGCCCGGTCAGACCGTACGGACGGCGAGCGGGGCCGGCGGACGCGGGGCGGCGAGCAGCGCCCCGTCCAGCAGCCCGCGCACGGTCCGCACCCCGGCCACGGCCCAGGCCGCCACCAGCAGCACGTACAGCGCCACCGCCAGCCACTCGAAGGCCACCAGACCGGTGTGCCGGGCGAGCCCCGACGCCCCCGTGACGCACGTTCCCACGGGGAAGGTGAAGCCCCACCAGGTCATGGCGAACGTCATCCCGCCCCGTACCGCCCGCACCACCAGCGCGACCGAAAGCGCCAGCCACAGCAGCGCGAAACCCATCACCGGCACCCCGTACAGCACCGCGAAGGCACCCAGGGCCTCCGCGTACGGCGCCCCGACCGCGCCCGGCGCCACATCCGCCAGCGCGTTCACCGCGGTCGTCGACTGGCCCAGCGGACCGAGCACCAGGAAGAGCGTGGGCGTCAGCACCAGCGGCAGCGGACCGTGGTGGACCAGCCGGGCGAAGACCAACGGCAGCATCACCAGCGTCGCCAGCAGGCTCAGCCCGAACATCGCGTAGCAGCCGAGCAGGAGCGCCTCCCGGCCCTGGCCGGCCGGCAGCTCCGTCACCAGCAGCGGCCCGAGCGCGGCCGACACCATCGGCGCCACCACCGGCAGCAGCCACACCGGGGACGCGCTCCCCGGCTCGGTGCGGTGACGCGTGATCATCAGGTACGGGATCGCCGCGGCGGCCACCAGACCGGTCACCGTGCCCGCGGTGAACAGCACCACGTCCAGCACCAGGGCCGCCCCGTGCCCGATCAGATCCCGGCCCACCACCATCCCGGAGCCCCCGACGGCGAGCAGCGCCATCGACAGACAGCCGTAGAACGGTGCCACCGCCGGGTCCAGGAGATGGGCACGGGCCTGGTCGCGGTGGGCGGCCCAGTGACCGGCGCGGGCCGTGAGCACCGCGGCCAGCAGCAGCGCGGACAGCGCCCAGACCAGGGCGCAGACCGGGCGCAGCCCCGGCACGTCCACCGGTAGGGTGGCGCCCGCGCTCGCCACGATGGCGGTGCCCATCACCGTGGCGTACCAGTTGGGACCGAAGTGCCGCAGCGCCGGGCGGCGGGCGGTCCCGGAGGGCGGGGGAGCGGGGAGCGTGCGCGGAAAGGTGGCCATGCCATCGATTTTCGGCGCCCGGATCGTCCCCCACCAGGGAGTCCCGCCCTATGAGGTCATAAGGTGGGTTTATGTCCAGTGAGCCGTCCGCACCGCTGTCCCACCGCGTCCCCGACCTCGGCGCCCTGGAACTCCTCCTCGCGGTCGCCCGCCACGGCAGCCTCGGCCGCGCCGCCCGGGACCTCGGCATCACCCAGCCCGCCGCCAGCAGCCGGGTCCGCTCGATGGAACGGCACCTGGGCCTCGCCCTCCTGGACCGCTCGCCGCGCGGCTCCCGGCTCACCGACGCGGGCGCGCTCGTCACCGACTGGGCCCGCCGGGTCGTGGAGGCCGCCGAGGCCTTCGACGCCGGCGCCCAGGCGCTGCGCGACCGCCGCGACTCCCGGCTGCGGGTGGCCGCCTCGCTGACCATCGCCGAATACCTGCTCCCCGGCTGGCTGATAGCGCTGCGCGGCGCCCGCCCGGACACCGCCGTCTCCCTGCTGGCCGGGAACTCCGCCGCCGTCGCCCGCCGGCTGACGAGCGGCGAGGCGGACCTCGGCTTCGTCGAGGGCCTGTCCGTCCCCGAAGGGCTCGACGGGACCGTCATCGCCCACGACCGCCTGGTCGTCGCCGTCGCCCCCGCGCACGCCTGGGCCCGCCGCCGCACCGCGCTGACCCCCCGGGAGCTGGCCGCCACCCCCCTCATCCTGCGCGAGCACGGCTCCGGCACCCGCCAGGTCCTGGACGCCGCCCTCGCCGTCCACGGCCCGCTCGCCCCGCCGCTGCTCGAACTCTCCTCGACGACCGCCGTGAAGGGCGCCGCGGAGAGCGGCGCCGGCCCCTGCGTCCTGAGCGAACTGGCCCTCGGCGAAGAACTCTCCGCCCGCCGCCTGGTCACCGTGCCCATCGCCGGTGTCCGGCTCCGCCGCCAGCTCCGCGCCGTCTGGCCCTCCGGCCACCGCCCCACCGGACCCGCCCGCGACCTGCTCTCCCTCACCCGGTCCGGCCCGGCCGCACACTGAGCCCCGCCCGAGTCCGCCGAAATCCACTGGCCCGTCCGGCCGCCGCACCGGAAGGATGGGCCCATGACCGTCACCGCCCCGCCCGCCGAAGGCCTCCGCCACCACTGGGCCGATCTGCCCGCCGTCGTACGCGAGGCCGTCACGGACATCCTCGGCGCACCCGTCGTCGAGGCCCGCACCCAGAACGGCGGATTCTCGCCGGGCGTCGCCGCCCGGGTCCGCCTCGCGGACGGCCGCCGCGCCTTCGTCAAGGCGGTGAGCGCGGAGACCAACCCCGGCAGCCCCGGTCTGCACCGCGCGGAGGCCCGCAACACCGCCGCCCTGCCGCCGGACGCCCCCGTACCCGGGCTCCTCGGCTCGTACGACGACGGCACCACGGTCGCGCTCGTGCTGGAGGACATCGACGGACACCAGCCCCGCGTCCCCTGGGACCGGGCGGAACTCGACCGCGTCCTGGACGCCGTCGCCCGGCTCGGCACGCTCCTCACCCCCGCCCCCTTCGACGCGCCGGACATCGCCGTACGCGAGGACTCGATGTTCACCGGCTGGCGGAGCCTGCACGCGGCGGGGGACACCACCCGCCTCGACCCCTGGGCGGCCCGGCACCTCGCCACCCTCGCGGACCTGGAGGCGGGCTGGGCGGCACCCGCCACCGGCGACACCCTCGTCCACGCCGACCTGCGCGCCGACAACATCCTCCTCACCGAGGACCGGGTCGTCTTCGTCGACTGGCCGCACGCCCGGCGCGCCGCGCCCTGGTTCGACCTGCTGGCCATGCTCCCGAGCGTGGCCGCCCAGGGCGGCCCCGACCCGGAGGCGGTCTTCACCGCGCACCCGCTCGGCCGGGACGCCGAACCCGCCGGGGTCACCGCCGTCCTCGCGGCACTGGCCGGTTACTTCGTCGCGCACGCACTGCGCCCCGACCCGCCGGGCCTGCCCACCGTCAGGGCGTTCCAGGCCGCACAGGGCGCTGCCGCGCTGGACTGGCTGCGGCGCCGGCCGGGGTCCGGCCTCGACGGCTGACCCCGCCGGCCACCGCTCAGCGCCGCGCCACGTAGTACACGTTCAGGATGTCGCCCTCCACCCGCCGGGTCTCCACGTCGCGGAAACCGGCCTCGGCGAGCATCCTCCGGGCGGTCTGCTCGCCCCAGACGGTGCCCAGCCCCTCACCGCCCTCGCCCAGCGAGACGCTCATGCAGTAGAACACCGAGAACGTGTAGAGCGCCGGGCCCAGCGGATGGTCGATGTTCTCCTCCAGACGGCTCGACGCCGCGATGTCCCCCATCAGGAACACCCCGTCCGCGGCCAGCGCGGTGTGGACGGCGGCCAGCGCACGCGCCGGCCGGGCCAGATCGTGGACGACGTCGAACGCCGTGATCAGATCGTAGGAACCGTCCACCTCGGCGCAGTCACCGATGTCGAAGGCGGTGTTGCCCAGTCCGAGCGCGGCGGCCTCCGCACGCGCGGCGGCGATGCCCTCCTCGGACATGTCGATCCCCTGGAAACGGCTCGCCGGGAAGGCCCCGGCCAGCACGTTGACCGCGTGGCCGTGGCCGGTGCCGATGTCCAGCACCTCGATCCCGGCCCGCAGCCGCTCGGGCAGACCGGGCACCAGCGGCACGATGGCGTTCACCAGGGCCAGATCGAAGACCTCCCCGGACTCCTCGGCCTGGAGGGACTGGAACCGCGGATACGCGGAGTACGGCAGCCCGCGCCCGGTGCGGAACGCCTCCAGCACCTGCTGCTCCACCTCGCCCATCATCCCGAAGTCCTGGGCGATCCGGGCCAGGTTGTCGGGGCCCGCCGCCCGCGTCAGCGAGGCCGCGTGCTCCGGCGGCAGCGCGTACGTCCCGTCCCCGGGGTCGTAGTCGACGACGCCCCCGACGACCATCGCGCCCAGCCACTCCCGCACATAGCGCTCGTTCAGCCCGGCGGCCTCCGCGATCTCCGCACTGGTGCCCGGCGCCCGGCCGGCCATCGTGTCGAACAGACCGCTCTGGTGCCCCAGCCCCGCCATCAGCCCCAGGCAGGTGTCGTTGACCACCTGGACCATGCGGCCCGCGAACGCCTCCTGTTTCACCTTGTCCGGTGCTGTCACGGTCATCGCTCCTCCTTTCGCCGCCGGGCCGCGGGAGGGAGGCGGGACAGGCGGCCGGCGCGCTCACGGCCGGCGGTCCGACGAGACGGCGACGGATACGCTCCTGTCCGCCACGCTACGCCGCGGGGGCGACCACGGCCGCCCGGGACCACCGCCCTTACCGCGGGACCACCGAACCGCCGCGCCGCCCGTTCACGCCCCGTCGCCCGAGGCCGGTCCCAGCGCCGCGTCGCCCAGCGCCAGCCCCGTCGCGCCCTGCCGCAGCGCGCGCTCCACCAGGTTCGCGAGCGCCACCGCCGCCGCCCGGTGGCCCAGCCCCCCGGGCGGGTGGATGTTCGAGAGACAGGTGCGCTCGGAGTCCCGGCGGCCCACCCGGGGCCCGTACGTCACATAGACCCCGAGACTGTCGGCGGCGCTCAGCCCGGGGCGCTCGCCGATCAGGACGACGACGAGCCGGGCACCGGTCCGCTCTCCCACCTCGTCACCGAGGGCCACCCGCGCCTGGGACGCCAGCACCACGGGGGCGGTGCCCAACGGGCCCAGCAGCGGCCGCAGTTCCTTCAGCAGCGGCAGTGCGTGCGCCCCGACCGCCGTGGCCGACAGCCCGTCCGCGACGACGAACACCAGCTCGTCCGCCCGGACCCCGGAGAGCAGCCCCGCATCGTCCGGACGCACCCGCCGCCCGAGATCGGGACGCCGCAGATACGTGGCGCGGTCGGGGGCGGCGCTGCGCACCTCCACGACCCGGTGCCCCGTCAGCCCCGCCCGCAGCGCCGAGAAGTCCACCGGCGTGTGCACGGCGTCCCGTGCCAGGGCGTGCGCCGCCTGGAACTCCAGCAGCCGGCCGACCGGCAGCCCCGCCCCGGTCCGCCCCAGCCCGATCCGGGCCGGGGTGCGCCGGCGCAACGGCTCCCACAGCTCCGGCGGGACCTCCCCGTCCATCAGGCCCCCTCGATCATCGCGGCCATCCCGGCCGTCAGCCCGGAGTGCGGCACCGGGCTCCGCAGCGCCCCCGCGTCGTCGTACATCCCCATCCGCTCCAGCCAGGCCTCGAACTCCGGCGCGGGGCGCAGATTCAGGGTCTCGCGTACGTACAGGGCGTCGTGGAACGAGGTGCTCTGGTAGTTCAGCATCACGTCGTCCGCCCCCGGCACCCCCATCACGAAGGTGCACCCGGCCACACCGAGCAGCGTCAGCAGGGTGTCCATGTCGTCCTGGTCGGCCTCGGCGTGGTTGGTGTAGCAGACGTCGCAGCCCATCGGCAGTCCGAGGAGCTTCCCGCAGAAGTGGTCCTCCAGACCGGCCCTGACGATCTGTTTCCCGTCGTACAGATACTCCGGACCGATGAAGCCGACCACCGTGTTGACCAGCAGGGGACGGAACCGGCGCGCGACCGCGTACGCCCGCGCCTCCAGCGTCTGCTGGTCCACGCCGTGGTGCGCGTCCGAGGACAGCGCGCTGCCCTGGCCGGTCTCGAAGTACATGACGTGATCGCCCACCGTGCCCCGCTCCAGGGAGAGCCCCGCCGCGTGCGCCTCGCCGAGCAGGGCGAGGTCCACGCCGAACGCGCGGTTGGCGGCCTCGGTCCCGGCCACCGACTGGAAGACCAGATCGACGGGGGCCCCGCGCTCGATGGCCCGGAGGGTCTGGGTGACGTGCGCCAGCACACAGCTCTGGGTGGGGATCTCGTACCGCTGCCGGATGTCGTCCGTCAGCCGCAGCAGATCGACGACGGCGCCCAGCGCGTCCGAGGCCGGATTGATCCCGATCACGGCGTCGCCGCAGCCGTACAGCAGCCCGTCCAGCACGGAGGCCGCGACACCGCGTGGGGAGTCCGTGGGGTGGTTGGGCTGCAGCCGCACCGACAGCCGGCCGGGCAGCCCGATGGTGTTCCGGAACCGGGTGACGACCGTGCACCGGCGCGCCACCTGGATCAGGTCCTGGTTGCGCATCAGCTTGCTGACGGCGGCCGCCATCTCGGGGGTGACGCCCGGCGCCAGGGCGGACAGCGCCTCCGTGGTCGCGGCGGGGGAGAGCAGCCAGTCGCGGAAGCCCCCCACGGTCAGCGAGGCGACCGGGGCGAACGCCGCCGCGTCGTGCGTGTCCACGATCAGCCGGGTGACCTCGTCGTCCTCGTACGGGACGACCGCCTCGTCCAGGAAGGTCCGCAGCGGTACATCGGCCAGCACCCGGCGGGCGGCCACCCGCTCCGCGTCGCTGCCGGCGGCGAGCCCCGCCAGTTCGTCCCCCGAGCGGGCGGGGGAGGCCCGGCCCAGCACCGTGCGCAGATCGGGGAAACGGAATCCGGCGGGGCCCACCGAGGCCGCGTAACGCGTCACCGGCCGGACCGGTCAGACGCCGACGGCGTACGGCGTGAAATCGTCGAGCATCACGACCCAGCCCTCGTCGCGGAAGACCTGCGTGCCCTCGTCCCGCACCGCGGCGTCCTCCGTCGCCCGCTCCACCCAGGACTGCGGATCGGGGCCGAGCAGTTCCCGCAGCCGGGGCGAGGCGGCGAGCAGTTCGCCGAGCAGGGCGGCCTGGTCGCCCTGGGCGGGGCGCGGGGCCCCGTCCGGACCGGCCAGCACCCCCATCGCGCTGGTGTACAGATGGGCCTCGTCCAGCAGCGTCCCGTTCGGCAGCCGCATCGGGTACGCCTCCCGGGGCAGCACCACCCGGGTGTAGAAGGGCAGTTCGGTCTCGTCGACCGCCTTCAGCTGGTCGTCGTCCAGCCAGGTCACCGCAAGTGTCCGCTCGGCCGTCCGGTCGGCGAACGGGGCGGTCGCCACGTAACCGGCCGGGTAGATGTGCGCGCACATACCGATGGAGATGCCCCGGGTGCTCACCGGCACCATCGGGACCGTCCCCGACAGGCCCCGGCTCACCAGCTTGTTGTTCAGCTGGGCGGGGGAGGCGTTGGAACCGACCGAGACCGCGGGGTGCCGTTCGGCGAGCGGGGCCAGCCCCTCCGCCTTGAGGTGGTCGTCGAGCGGGACCGGCCCGTCGTCGGTGAGGACGTTCCAGCCGTGGACGGGGCCGTCGTCGGCCTCCAGTTGCAGCAGACACCCCTGGTGCAGGAGGGACGGCTCCGTGATCGGGCGTCCGGGATAGGTGAGCGGGGCCTTGGCGGGAACGGTGGCAAGGCCGAGGGCTTGCAGCGAACGGTTCAGCACCCTGCTTCTCCTTATCGGCGACACGGTCGACTGGGGCGAGCTTGCCACAGGGCGACGGCAACGGCGGTGAACGCGCGGGCACGCCGCCCGGAAGTCCCGCCCGACGTGACTAGAATTGACGCCTCACGGCCCAAGTAGCTTGAACGGGGGGCTCATTGATGATGCTCACGCGAGCGATGATCAGCGGGCGGGGCCATCCGCGTTTCCGTACCTCGCTGCGGTGGTGGATCGCCGAACGGACCGTGCCGATGCTGTTCGCCCTGGCCATCGGCGGCCTCGTGCTGTTGTCCGCCGCGATGGCCGCAGGTCTGACGCTGACGCTGAACTCGCCACGCGGCCTCGCGGACCGGCTCGGTGACGGGCACGAGATGCTCATCCTCACCCTCCAGTCGCTGCGGGCCTGTGTGGGCACGGACAACCTCAGCCCGCAGGAGGGCAACACCGCCCACGAGGTCCTCTCCACCGTCGCCTCCGTCATCGGCGCCGTCGTGCCCGCCACCCTCATCGGTGTCGTCTTCATCAAGCTCTTCTCGGTACGGCCCTTCGTCTGGCGCCGCAAGGTCAGTCTCAGCTACGCCCACCAGGCCGACGCCCGCGAGTTCGCCGAGGCGCACGCGGGGAGCGACGACCGGATCATCGCCGTGCGGTTCTACAACCGGATGGAGAACCTCTCCATCATCGACCTGACCGCCCGCGTCTACCTCTGGTACCTGCGCACCTCGCCCCACGACGGCACCCCGGTCTTCTACAAGCAGCCGCTGCGGGTGCTGGACCAGCAGGGCCGGCCGGCGGACGAGCGGAACTGGTTCGTCATGGACCGGGGCTCCCCCTTCACCATCTGGATCCCCGTCGAGGCCGCGGTGCCGACTCTGCCGATGACCCGGATACAGGGCACGGATCTGGCGGGCGCCGAATCGGTGCGGATGCTCGTCCGGCTGACCGCCAAGGCGGGCGGACTGGGGACCGAGGTGTTCGGCGAGCGCTGGTTCGACCTGGGCGGCGACGACTTCGAACTCGGCCGCTTCGCCCCGCTCAAACCACGGGTGGACGCGGACATCCGCACCTGGGACGGGTGGCGCCGGTTCGACGAGCTGCACACCCCCGAACCGGCCGCCCGCGAGGAACTGCCACCGCCCGTGAAGGAACCGTCGCCCCTGCACGGGGCGGCTCCCGTGAAGGGCGCGGCTCCCGTGAAGGAGGCCGCGCCCTCCCGCCGCGCCCGGACCGGCTGGGCCCGGTTCCGCGGCCGCTACGCCGCCCCGCGCACCGCCGCCTCCCGCCCCGCGACCGGCGGCTGACCCGCCTGGGGCAGGTCCTAAGGTGGAGCGATGAGTTACCCGACCCCGCCCGGCTGGTACCCGGACACGGCCGCGCCCGGCACCGAACGCTGGTGGGACGGCGCGGCCTGGACCGCCCACGTCCGCCCCGGCGCCGCGTCCGTGCCCGCACCCGTGCCGGTGGCCCCGGGGGCGCCGCGCGGCGGTGGCGTCCGGACCGTCGCGGTGGTGGCCGCCGCCGCGGTGGTCGTCGGGGCCGCCGTGACCGGAGCGGTGCTGCTGACCGGCGACGACGGCGACACCCCTGTCGCGAGCGGGTCCGCGAGTACCGCGCCGCGGCCCGCGCCGACCGGGACGGACACCGCGTCCGGCCCCGCCCCGGACGGCTCGCCCGACGCATCGGACCCGGCGGTCCTCGTCGACCAGCTCAACGGCATCACGCTGCCGATCCCCGCCGGCTGGGAGCGCCCCGAGAAGACCGTCGAGGAGATGCTCACGATGCGCACCACCGGCTCCTACGACTGCCCGGGTGCCTCCTCGTCGTTCTGCTACCACGGCACCGTGACCACCCGGACCGCCGGCAACACCGACGCCACCACGCCCCGGGCCATCGCCGAGGAGGACATCGTGGAGGCCGCGAACCGGGCGTACGACGAGGACGTCGTCGGACGCCGGATCCACGGCGGCATCACCTCGCACCGGCAGATCGCCGCGGGCCCGGTGACCGTCGCGGGCCGCACCGGCTACCGGGTGCGCTGGCGGGTCCTCACCGGCAAGGGACCGGGCGGCTATGTGCAGTCGACGGCCTTCCCCTCGGCGGTCGGCAGCGAGTCGCCCGTCGTCGTCCGGTACGCGTTCGACGCCGGCCCGGACGGGCCGCCGCTCGCCCTCATGGACACCCTCACCCGGGGCATCCGGCCGATCGGCGACACCGCGACCGACGGGGGCGTCGGCAGCTCGATCGCCCCCTGACGGGCCGGCGGACGGCGGACCGTCAGGGTCAGAGGAAGGTGCGGCCCTCGCCCCGGTACGTCGGCGCGGTCGCCGTCACCCGGTCGCCCTCGATCAGGTGCAGGGTGTCGAACCGCTCGCACAGCTCCCCGGCCTTCGCGTGCCGGAACCACACCTTGTCGCCGATCAGCAGATCGTCGGCCGGGGCGCCCAGCAGCGGGGTCTGCACCTCGCCGGGCCCCTCCTGCGGGTCGTAGCGCAGCCCCTCGGGGAGATACGGGACCGGCAGCCGGTCCGCGCCGGCCGCACCGGACGCCGGATAGCCGCCGCCGAGCACCGTCACCACGCCCACACCGGGCCGCCGCACCACGGGCTGCGCGAACAGGGCCGCCGGACGGGCGCTGAACGAGGTGTAGTTGTCGAAGAGCCGGGGCACGTAGAGGCCCGATCCGGCGGCGATCTCGGTGACCGCCTCCTCCGCCGCGGTGTGCTGCACACTGCCGGTGCCGCCGCCGTTGACGAACTCCAGGTCCGGGGCCACGGCACGGACCGCCCGCACCACCTCGGCCCGCCGGGCCGCCAGTTCCCTGCGCGCGGTGGCCTGCATCAGCCGGATCGCCCGGGACCGCAGCGGCCGCCCCGCGACCGAGTCGCCCACCCCGGCGATATGCCCCTCGTACGCCATCAGCCCCACCAGCCGGAACCCCGGCCTGCGCGCCACCGACCTGGCCAGCTCGGTCAGTTGCGCGGGGGTGCGCAGCGGGGAGCGCAGCGCGCCGATCCGGACCCGGCCGCCGAGCATCCGCAGCGAGGTGTCCAGTTCCAGACAGACCCGGATCTCCTCGGTGCCCCCGGCCCGCGCCGCGTCGATCAGCTCCAGTTGCGCGTGGTCGTCCACCATCACGGTCACCGCGGCGGCCAGCTTGGGATCGGCGGCCAGTTCGGCGAAGGCCGCCCGGTCGGCCGACGGATAGGCGAGGAGCACGTCCTCGAAGCCGGCCCGCGCCAGCCACAGCGACTCCGCGAGCGTGAACGACATGATCCCGGCGAACCCGGGGCGCGCCAGCACCCGTTCCAGCAGTGCCCGGCACCGCACCGACTTGCTCGCCACCCGGATCGGCTTCCCCGCCGACCGTCGGACGAGGTCGTCGGCGTTGGCGTCGAAGGCGTCGAGGTCGACGACGGCGATCGGGGCGTCGAGATGGGCGGTGGCCCGGTTGTAACGGGTCCGGTCAGCGGCACGGGCAGTCATGGCCGCAGCTTGCCAGACGACCGTACCGCTGGGTAGGGGGACGATCCGCGCAGATCGGCCGCCCCGGACCGGCCGGCACCGCGCCCGCTCCCACCGGGGCCGCCGCAGCCCGTAGAGTGACGGGCACGCGGCGAGCGACGCGCCTGTCCGTGCGGGCGGATCGCACGGGCGGTACGGAACGGACCAGGGGGGCGGATGAGTACCGAGGCGCAGCGCGCTCCCGTCCCACCCCGCCCGACCCACCCACCCCGCGTCCCCCCGGCCCCCGCGGACCCGCCATCCGCTGCGGCCCCCGCGGACCCGCCATCCGCCCCGGCAGCCGAGGAACCGGCCCGGCTTCCGGCCGCGACGCCCTTCCCGGACGCCGCACCGGCGCCCGCACCGCCCGTCCCGAACCAGGCCCCGACGACCGCCACCTCCGCGCCCGCGTCACCGCCCACCGCCACACCCACCCGCCCCTTGCCCCCTGCGTTCGCCGAGGGGCCGGCCTCCACCGGAACTCCCGCGCCCGCCTCGGCCGGAGCTTCCGGGCCCGTTTCGGCTGCGGTGTCGCCGGGGGCCCCGCTCAGCCGGAACCCGGCATCCGCGTCCGCCGCGACGCCCGCCCCGGCCGGAGGTTCCGGGTCCGTTATGGCTCCGGTGCCGACGGCCGTTGCGCCGAGCCGGAATCGGGCATCCGCGTCCGCCGCTACGCCTACCCCGGCCGGAGCTTCCGGGCCCGTTTCGGATCCGGTGTCGCCGGCCGCTGCGCCGAGCCGGAGTGCGGCATCCGCGTCCGCCGCCACGCCCACCCCGGCCGGAACCCCCGCGCCCGCCTCCGGGGCGGCCCCCGCCGCGTGCGCCGCCCGTATCCCCGACGACGGGAACGAGCAGCGGAAACCCATACCTCAGGCCGCCCCGCCCGCCGTGCCTCCGGCACCCGCCTCCGTCCCTGCCGCGCCTCATGCCTCGTCGTCGGCCGCACCCGCGACGCCCGCCCCGGCGCCCGCCGTCCCTTCCGGGGCGCCCGCCTCCGCGCCCGCGAGCGCGCCCCTTCCGCAGCCCCGCCCCCCGACGGGGCAGGGCCCGGTGTCCGGCACCGGCGGCCCTGCGCAGAGCCCCGCGCCCGGCAGCGGTGGCCCGGCCGCACCCGCCCCCGCACACGTGCCCAGCCCTCCCGAGTCGCCCCCGCCGCCCGCCCCGAGGGGCCCCGCCGCACCCCCGGGGCCCCGGGCCTCCATGACGGACGGGGCGGGTGAGCCGTCGCCCGCCGAGACCACCGCGCGGCTGCGGCCCGTGCCGTCGGCGGCGCCGGTCCCGGGCAGGAGCGCGCAGCCGGGTGCCGCGCCGCTTCCGCCGCTGCCGCGCACCCCGCCCCCGGCGACCCGGCGGCGGCCCGTGGGCGCGGTGGATCTCGGGGGGCCGCCGGCCAGGGGCGCGTCCGCGCCGTACGCGTACCGGCCCGCGTACACCGGCGTGCCCGCCGAGACGCCGGCCGAACGGACCGCGCGGCTGCGGCCGGTGCGGGTGCGGCACCCGTTCAGGACGGCGGCGGCGGCCGTCTGCGTCGTCCTCGGACTGGGGCTGATCGGCGGGGCGGCCACCGGCAGCTGGCTGATCAGCGACTCGGAGGCCGATCCGGCGGAGCACAGCGCGTACACCGTGGGCGCCGCGGCCTGGCACAGCATTCCGGTCGACACCCTGTTCCCGCCCACGCTCAAGGGCGACGGGGCGGGGCCGGGCCGCTCCGACCGGGTCTGGACCCGGATCGCGGTCGCGCCGGACGGCGGCTGCGCGGAAGGGCTCGACCCGCTGCTCCTCAAGACCCTGGCGCAGGCCGGCTGCGCCCGGCTGCTGCGCGCGACGTACACCGACGCGACACACAGCAGCGTGATCACGGTCGGGATGGTGTTCACCGAGGCCGACGCCGCGGGCATGCGGGCGCTGAGCACCCGCTTCACCACCGAACACCTCGACACGCGCGCCGACCTGATGCCCCGCCCGTACGCAGTGAAGAACACCCCGGCCGCCGGGTTCGGCGACCGGCAGCGGGCCAGCTGGACCGTGCACGTGCTGACCGAGGTGCCCGTCGTCGTGTTCTCCGTCTCCGGGTTCGCCGACGGGCGGAAGGTCGCCGATCCGCAGCCCGCCGACAAGGCCATGGTGCCGAACGCGACGACCGCCGCCGCCCAGGCCGGTCTGGGCCACGAGGCCCGGGGCGTGGCCGACCGGATCGAACGCGGACTGCGCCGCACCGTCGCCGACCTCACGGAGAAGCCCGAATGATCCGCCGCGCCCGCGCCCGCTCCCGCGGACTCCTCGGCGCGGTCTGCGCCGCCACCGCGCTCACCCTGCTGCCCGTGACGCCCGCGGGTGCCGACACCATCCGGGCCCAGCAGTGGGGGCTGGACGCCCTGCACACCGAGAAGGCCTGGAAGACCACCCGGGGCAAGGGGATCACCGTCGCCGTCGTCGACACGGGCGTCGACGGAACCCTGCCCGACCTCGCGGGACAGGTCCTCCCCGGCAAGGACCTGATCGGCTTCGGCGCCGCACGCGGCGACCGCTCCTGGGCCCGGCACGGCACGGCCATGGCCGGGATCATCGCCGGACGCGGCCACGGCGACGGACGCGAGGCAGGCGTCCTCGGCGTGGCGCCCGAGGCGCGGATCCTGCCCGTCCGGGTCATCCTCGAAGCCGGCGACCCCGCCCGCGCCAAGGCCCGCAAGACCAGGGGGACCGCCCTCGCCGACGGCATCCGCTGGGCCGCCGACCACGGTGCCGACGTCATCAACCTCTCCCTCGGCGACGACAGCGCCTCCGCGCACCCCGAACCCGGTGAGGACGCGGCCGTCCAGTACGCCCTGAAGAAGGGCGCCGTCGTCGTCGCCTCCTCCGGCAACGGCGGCGAGAAGGGCGACCACATCTCCTACCCGGCCGCCTACCCGGGCGTGATAGCGGTCGCCGCCGTCGACCGGTACGGCACCCACGCCTCCTTCTCCACCCGGCGCTGGTACGCCACCGTGAGCGCCCCCGGCGTCGACATCGTCGTCCCCGCACCGGACCGCAAGTACTACGTGGAGTGGGGCACCTCGGCCGCCGCCGCGTTCGTCTCCGGCGCCGTGGCCCTGGTCCGTGCCGCGCACCCCGGGCTCACCCCGGCCCAGATCAGGAAGCTCCTCACCGACACCGCGCGCGCCGCTCCGTCCGGCGGCCGCGACGACGCACGCGGCTACGGCATCGTCGACCCCGCCGCCGCGATCAAGGCGGGCGCCGCGCTGCGCCCCGAGGACACTCACGCCGGTTCCACCGCCGGCTACCACAAGCGGTACTTCGGGTCCGGCCCCGCCCCGGCCCGCCCGGACGACGGCCCGGCCGGCTGGCTCGCCCCGGTGGCGGGCGGACTCGGCGCGCTCCTGCTCGCCCTGGCGGTCCTGCTCTGGCGCGGCCGGGGACCCCGCGCCCGCACCCCACGCCGCTGACCGCCGCTACTGCCCATTGCCCGTCGCCACGTCCTGCCTTGCGCCGCTGACTGCCGCCACCGCGCCCTGCCCGTCGCCACGTCCTGCCTCGCGCCGCCGACCGCCACCGCGCCTCGCCCGTCGCGCGTTCCGCCCGCCCGGCCCCGCCCCGGCGGTCGACCCCGGCGTCGCTCAGCCGTCGTTCCCGGCCCGGACCACACCCACGGCCGCCTCCGCCACCGACTCGACCCGCGCGATCCCCGCCTCCTTGGTGCGCTGCCCGGCGGCGAGCACCGCGACCAGACAGGGATGGCCGTCCACCGTGACGCGGCCGATGCTGTTGATGTTCCACAGTCCGGTGGCGGTCCTCGGCATCCAGCCGTTCTTCAGTGCCCCGCCGCTGCCCGCCGCCGACACCCCCCACCGCTGGTCGGCCTGGACCCGCGCCATCAGCCCCCGCAGATATGTCCGGGACGCCGGCTCCAGCACGGCGTCCTCGTCGTCGGTGAACACCGCCTCCAGCAGCGTCAGTTGATCGGCCGCCGTGGTCCGGGTCAGCCCCCACGCCCGCGCGGCCTTCGTCGAGGTCAGGCCGAACCGCTCGTTGGCCGCGTCGAGACCGTCCGCCCCGCCCACCGCCGCGAACAGCGCGGTCGCCGCGTCGTTGTCGCTGCGCCCGATCATCACGGCCGCCCGCGCACGCTCCGTCGAGGTCAGCGCGCGCCCCTCCTCCTGGGCGCGCAGCAGCAGCGCGGCGAGGATGTCGACCTTGACGATGCTCGCCGTGTCGTACGTCTCCTCCCCGCCCCCGTACACCGCGCGGACCCCGGTGTCCCGGTCCAGCACGGCCACCGACACCGCCTCCCCGTCCGCGTCCGCCAGCAGCGGTTCCAGGGCCGCCGCCAGCTCCGTGTCCCGGTCCTCCACCACTGCCCCGCCCTCCGCCGCCGGCGCCGGGGCGGACGCCGCCGGCGACACGGACGATACGGAGGCCGAGGCGGCGGGCACCTGACGCGGCGACCGGCCGGACAGGTACGCGCCCCCGGCCGCCGACGCGGTCAGGACGAGGGCGGCGGTCAGGGAGACGGACAGGGCGGAACGGCGGAGAGCATGACGGGCCATGCCCCGGACGCTAGGAACCGAGGCTGGCAGCGGCCTGGGTCCGACCTGTCGAACGGATGAGAAAGCCCAGGCACTACGCTCGCCCTGTGGCGCAGAAGAACATTCCGGACCCCGGATACTCCGACGACGACGGCTCGGCCGACCCCGCCCTGACCGAGGCCCTGACCGCATGGTCCACCGACCGCGCGGCCGTCGGCCCGGTGCTCGAAGCCCTCAAGGGGGCCCGGCTCCTGGTTCCCGTGGTCGCGGTCCTCGGCGAGGTGGAGGAGGACGAGAACGGGCTGCGCCGCGAGAAGACCAGCGACATGGCGGTGCCCACGCTCCAGGCGGGTGACCGCCGCGCCCTGCCCGCCTTCACCTCCACCGCAGCACTGGCCCTGTGGGACCCCGAGGCGCGCCCCGTCGCCGTACCCCTGCACCAGGCCCTCCAGGCCGCCGCGCACGAGAAGGCCGACACCGTGGTGCTCGATCTCGCGGGCCCCGTGGCCTTCGAACTGACAGGCTCCGCCCTGCTCGCCCTGGCCGAGGGCCGGACCAGCGCCGATCCGCTCGACGACCCGGCCGTCACCACCGCCGTGCGCGCGGCCGTCGCCGCCGAGCCCGCCGTGCTCCGCGCCCATCTGGGCCCCGGCCGCGCCGACGGCACTCTCGCTCTGGTGCTGGCCGCCGGCGCCGACCCCGCTGAGGCGGCGGGCCGCGTCGCGCGCGCCCTGGCGGCCGACGAGGTGCTGCGCGCCCGGCTGGTGCGCGGACTGGACCTCGCGCTGCTCCCGGCCGACGCGCCGGCACCAGGCGAGGCCCTGTTCACGCGCTGAACCGCCCCCGTACGCCGTGAGCCCCCCGCCGGTGCGGCGGGGGGCTCACGTACGGAAACGGTCGGGACGGGCGGCTGCTCAGCCGAAGACGGGGCCGGTGTACTTCTCGCCGGGTCCGTGACCGGGCTCGTCCGGCACCACCGACGCCTCGCGGAAGGCCAGCTGGAGCGACTTCAGACCGTCGCGGAGCGGGGCCGCGTGGAAGGAGCTGATCTCCGTGGTGCTCGCGTCCAGCAGCCCGGCCAGGGCGTGGATCAGCTTGCGGGCCTCGTCCAGGTCCTTGTGGTCGTCGCCGTCCTCGGTCAGCCCGAGCTTCACGGCGGCGGCGCTCATCAGGTTGACGGCGACCGTCACGATCACCTCGACGGCGGGCACCTCCGCGATGTCGCGGGCCATGTCGTCGAAGCCGGGGGTCTCACTGGTGGGGGTCGCGTCACTCATGCGCCATACGATAGGCCCCCGGCCCGCCCCCTCCGTCCCCGGGCGCGGATGCGCACACCGGTTCGCGCTTGCACGGGCGAGCTGCTAACCTTGTGTAACGACCGGCTGGGTGCCTATGCGCCCGGCCCACAAGTGGAGGCTCCGATCTCCCACCTGACCGTCCTCCGGGACGGCGGGTCACCGGTCAGGTGGCGCCCATCGTTCCGTACGGACGATGGAGCCGCCCGATGCGCCCCGCGGTTGACCGTGGCGGTGTTCCGGTTGTCCAGGAGCCCCGCATGTGTCCCGGCGGGGCATTTTTCATGGCCTTGCGCGGTTGGTCTTGTCTGAAACAGACGTTACGCGGCTGTCCGCCAGGCGGTCGCGTGGTGCTACCGAGGAGGATCCATCAGCGCCGAGCCCCGCATCAACGACCGGATTCGCGTGCCCGAGGTGCGACTTGTCGGTCCCAGTGGCGAGCAGGTCGGAATCGTGCCGCTTGCCAAGGCCCTGGAACTCGCACAGGAGTACGACCTCGACCTGGTCGAGGTGGCGGCTACCGCCCGTCCGCCCGTGTGCAAGCTCATGGACTACGGGAAGTTCAAGTACGAGTCGGCCATGAAGGCCCGTGAGGCGCGCAAGAACCAGGCGCACACGGTCATCAAGGAGATGAAGCTCCGGCCGAAGATCGACCCGCACGACTACGACACCAAGAAGGGTCACGTCGTCCGGTTCCTCAAGCAGGGTGACAAGGTCAAGATCACGATCATGTTCCGTGGTCGTGAGCAGTCCCGCCCCGAGCTGGGCTTCCGACTGCTCCAGCGTCTGGCTTCGGACGTGGAGGAACTCGGCTTCATCGAGTCCAACCCGAAGCAGGACGGCCGGAACATGATCATGGTTCTGGGCCCGCACAAGAAGAAGACCGAAGCCATGGCCGAGGCCCGCGAGGCCCAGGCCGCCCGCAAGGCCGAGCGTCAGGGTACGTCCGACGCCCCGGCCGCGGACGAGGCTCCGGCCGAGACACCTTCCGAGGCGTGACCTCCGGGGGCCGCCATCCAGGCGCCCCCGGGTCCACCCCGGAACCCATGAAGATCTGACGCCCCTGCTATCCGGTGCCCGCACCGAGAGGGGCGCCACTGACGAGGAGAGAACGGCGCGATGCCGAAGAACAAGACGCACAGCGGTGCCAGCAAGCGCTTCAAGATCACCGGCTCCGGCAAGGTGCTCCGCGAGAGGGCCGGCAAGCGCCACCTGCTCGAGCACAAGTCGTCCAAGAAGACCCGCTCGCTGACCGGCACGGTCGTCGTGGCTCCGGCCGACGCCAAGAAGATCAAGAAGCTTCTCGGCAAGTGAGGCGTCGTTCCGGGTGACACCCGGGACGCGCCCTCGATCCGACCGGGACCAATTCGTTTCCGGGCCGTGTGAGGACACCCACGGCCCCGCTACAAGGAGTTAACAAGTGGCACGCGTCAAGCGGGCAGTCAACGCCCACAAGAAGCGCCGGGCGATCCTCGAGGCCGCCAGCGGTTACCGCGGTCAGCGCTCGCGCCTGTACCGCAAGGCCAAGGAGCAGGTCACCCACTCCCTGGTCTACAACTACAACGACCGCAAGAAGCGCAAGGGCGACTTCCGTCAGCTGTGGATCCAGCGCATCAACGCCGCTGCCCGCCAGAACGGCATGACGTACAACCGCCTCATCCAGGGTCTGAAGGCCGCCAACATCGAGGTGGACCGCAAGATCCTGGCCGAGCTCGCGGTCAACGACGCCAACGCGTTCGCCGCCCTCGTCGAGGTCGCCCAGAAGGCCCTTCCGAGCGACGTCAACGCCCCGAAGGCCGCCTGATCCAGGCCGCATTTCTTGGCTTCTGAGCCGGACCCGCAGGCGCGCGCCGTCTGCGGGTCCGGTGCGTTGCACCCCCGGACCCTTTCGTCCGGACCTTTTTCGTCCCGCAAGAGAGGCGCGCCGCCGACATGGGCACCCCCGAACTGATCTCCCCGCGTTCGCCCCGGGTCGCCGCCGCGAGGCGGCTGGCCAGGCGCAACTTCCGCGGCAAGGAGCGCAGGTTCATCGCCGAGGGGCCGCAGGCCGTGCGCGAGGCCGCGGACCACCGCGGCAGCGACGGCGAACCCACCCTCATCGAGCTGTTCGCCACCGTCGAGGCCGCCGAGCGCCACACCGCCATCGTCGACGCCGCCCTCGCCGCCGGCGCCCGTGTGCACCTCGCCGACGGCGAGGTCCTGGCCGATGTGTCGCAGACCGTCACCCCGCAGGGCCTGATCGGCGTCTGCCGCTTCCTGGACTCGCCCTTCGACGCCGTCCTCGCCGCCCGGCCCCGGCTCGTCGCCGTCCTCGCGAACGTCCGCGACCCCGGGAACGCCGGCACCGTGCTGCGCTGCGCCGACGCCGCGGGCGCCGACGCGGTCGTCCTCACCGATGCCTCCGTCGACCTGTACAACCCCAAGTCGGTCCGCGCCTCCGTCGGCTCCCTCTTCCATCTGCCGGTCGCCGTCGGCGTACCCGTCGAGACGGCGGTAGGAGGACTGCGGGAGGCGGGCGTACGGATCCTCGCCGCCGACGGGGCGGGCGAGAGGGACCTGGACGACGAACTCGACGCCGGCACCATGGGCACCCCCACCGCCTGGGTCTTCGGCAACGAGGCCTGGGGCCTGCCCGAGGAGACCCGCGCCCTGGCCGACGCCGTCGTCCGGGTGCCCATCCACGGCAGGGCCGAGAGCCTCAACCTCGCCACCGCCGCCGCGGTCTGCCTCTACGCCTCCGCCCGCGCCCAGCGCCCCCGCCGTACCACGGGCTGACCCGCCCGCTCCACCCCGGCGTCGCAGGGTGTCGCTCCGTCACCGCGGGCTAGTAGGGTGACGGACTCGGGGGCCCACTGCACCGGTTCGAGAGGTGGGGTACGGGAAATGGCTGTCGGCATGAGCGGGTCGCGGGCGACAGGGGCGGCCGTGGCACGCCCCGCCGGGGACCCGGACGGGGTGACCGTCGCGGGCATCGGCCCCGGCGGCCGCGCACTGGACCCGGACGACCTTCCCGACGGGCTCGTCGTCGCTGACGGGACCGGCCGGGTCATCTGCTTCAACGCCGCCGCCGCCCGGATCACCGCACAGTCCCCGGCGGCCGCGCTGGGCCGCCCGCTCCAGCACGTCCTGCCGCTGGAGGACCTCAAGGGCCGCCGCTGGTGGGAGCTGACCGACCCGTACGGCGGCCTCGCCACCCGCGTCGGCCAGCCCGAGCGCAATCTGCTGCTGCCCGGCGGCCGCGAGGTCCTCGTCTCGGCGCGCTACGTACGGGAGAGTCCGACCGGACCGGTGTGCCGGCTGGTGATCAGCCTGCGCGGCACCGAGGCCCGCCGCCGCAACGAACGCAGCAACGCCGAACTCATCGCCACCGTCGCCCACGAACTGCGCTCGCCGCTCACCTCCGTCAAGGGCTTCACCGCCACCCTGCTGGCCAAGTGGGAACGCTTCACGGACGACCAGAAGCGGCTGATGCTGGAGACCGTCGACGCCGACGCCAACCGCGTCACCCGGTTGATCGCCGAACTGCTGGACATCTCCCGGATCGACTCCGGCCGGCTGGAACTCCGCCGCCAGCCCGTCGACCTCTCCGCCGCCGTCGAACGCCACGTCCAGGCCCTCACCGCCACCGGCCAGGACCCCGGCCGCTTCCTCGTCCGCACCTGCCAGCCGCTGCCCCAGGTCTGGGCCGACCCCGACAAGGTCGACCAGGTCCTCGGCAACCTCCTGGAAAACGCGGTGCGCCACGGCGAGGGAACCGTCACCATCGAAGTGGCCCCCGCGACGGCATCGATCGACGAGAAGGGAACGGCGGTCACCGTGAGTGATGAAGGTCCCGGCATTCCCGAGGAGTCGATGGGCCGTGTCTTCACCCGCTTCTGGCGGGGGAGCAAGCGCGGCGGCACCGGCCTGGGCCTCTACATCGTCAAGGGCATCGTCGAGGCCCACGGCGGCACGATCACGGTCGGGCGCGGGCCCGGGGGCGGCGCCGAGTTCCGATTTATGCTGCCCGTGGCTGCGCCGGCCTACCTGAAGTAGCGGCCCCGGCGGCCCACGGGCGCCTCCTTCATCTTGTGACCCTTAGACTCGACCATTGGCACCTTTGCGTCCTCCGGTCGTCGAGCGGGGTCGCGCCACCAGCCAATCGGAAGTACGGGAAGAGATGTCGGCACCGAACAAGTCGTACGACCCAGTCGAGGTCGAGGCACTGAAACCGGAAGAGATCGAGCGCATGCGGGACGAGGCGTTCGCCGCCTTCGCCGTCGCCGGTGACCTCGACGCGCTCGCCCAGGCGAAGACCGCGCACACCGGTGGTACCTCCCCCCTGTCGCTCGCCAACCGTGAGATCGGCGCGCTGCCCCCGCAGGCGAAGGCCGAGGCCGGCAAGCGCGTCGGCCAGGCCCGCGGCGCCGTGGCCAAGGCCCTGGCCGCGCGCCAGGCGGAGCTGGAGGCCGAGCGGGACGCCCGGGTCCTGGTCGAGGAAGCGGTGGACGTCACCCTGCCCTACGACCGCACCCCGGCCGGCGCCCGCCACCCCCTGACGACCATCATGGAGCGCGTCGCCGACGTCTTCGTGGCCATGGGCTACGAGATCGCCGAGGGCCCCGAGGCCGAGGCCGAGTGGTTCAACTTCGACGCGCTGAACTTCGTGCCCGACCACCCCGCGCGCCAGATGCAGGACACCTTCTTCGTCGAGGGCGCCGACGGCGCGAAGACCGACGAGTCCGGAGTCGTGCTGCGCACCCACACCTCCCCGGTCCAGGCCCGCACCCTGCTCGACCGCGAGCCCCCGGTCTACGTCGTCTGTCCGGGCCGGGTCTACCGCACCGACGAGCTCGACGCCACGCACACCCCGGTCTTCCACCAGATCGAGCTGCTCGCCGTCGACGAGGGCCTGACCATGGCCGATCTGAAGGGCACCCTCGACCACATGGTCCAGGCGCTCTTCGGCCCGGACATGAAGACCCGGCTGCGGCCGAACTTCTTCCCGTTCACCGAGCCGTCCGCCGAGATGGACATGGTCTGCTACGTCTGCCGCGGCGAGTCCGTCGGCAACCCCGACCGCCCCTGCCGCACCTGCGGCAGCGAGGGCTGGATCGAGCTGGGCGGCTGCGGCATGGTCAACCCCAAGGTGCTCATCGCCTGCGGCGTCGACCCGGAGAAGTACAGCGGATTCGCCTTCGGCTTCGGCATCGAGCGGATGCTGATGTTCCGCCACCACGTTGAAGACATGCGAGACATGGTCGAGGGAGACGTCCGGTTCACCCGGCCCTTCGGGATGGAGATCTGATGCGCGTCCCGCTTTCCTGGCTGCGGGAATACGTCGACCTGCCGGTCACCGAGACCGGCCGCGACGTGCAGGCCAAGCTCGTCGGGGTCGGCCTGGAGGTCGAGACCGTCGAGCGGATCGGCGCCGGCCTCCGGGGCCCGCTGGTCGTCGGACAGGTGCTGACCATCGAGGAGCTGGAGGGCTTCAAGAAGCCCATCCGCTTCTGCACGGTCGACGTCGGCACCGCCAACGGCACCGGCGAGCCGCAGGAGATCGTCTGCGGCGCCCGCAACTTCTCGGTCGGCGACAAGGTCGTCGTGGTCCTGCCCGGCGCCGTGCTCCCCGGCGACTTCGCCATCGCCGCGCGCAAGACGTACGGCAGGACCTCGCACGGCATGATCTGCTCCACCGACGAACTCGGCATGGGCGACGACGGCACGCACGGCATCATCGTGCTCCCGCCGGAGCACGAGGCGGGCACCGACGCGATCGAGCTGCTCCAGCTCGTCGACGAGGTCCTCGACATCGCCGTCACCCCGGACCGCGGCTACTGCCTGTCGATGCGCGGTGTCGCCCGCGAGACCGCCACCGCGTACGGGCTGCCGCTGCGCGACCCCGCGCTCCTCGACGTGCCCGCGCCCAACGCGTACGGCTACCCGGTGAAGGTCTCCGACCCGATCGGCTGCGACCGCTTCACCGCGCGCACCGTGACCGGCCTCCAGCCCGAGGCCCGGTCCCCGATCTGGATGCAGCGCCGCCTCCAGAAGGCCGGCATGCGCCCGATCTCGCTCGCCGTCGACGTCACCAACTACGTGATGCTCGAACTGGGCCAGCCGCTGCACGCCTACGACCGCAGCCGCATCGAGGGCCCGATCGGCGTGCGCCGCGCCGAGCAGGGCGAGAAGCTCACCACCCTCGACGGGCAGGTCCGCGTCCTGGACGCCGCCGACCTCGTCATCACCGACGACCGGGGCCCCATCGGCCTCGCGGGCGTCATGGGCGGGGCGAACACCGAGATCGCCGACGCCTCGGAGGAGGCGCACACCACCGAGGTCGTCATCGAGGCCGCGCACTTCGACGCGATCTCGATCGCCCGGACCGCGCGCCGCCACAAGCTGTCCTCCGAGGCGTCCAAGCGCTTCGAGCGCGGCGTCGACCCGCAGGCCGCCGCCGCTGCCGCGCAGCGCACCGTCGACCTGCTGGTGCTGCTCGCCGGCGGCACCGCCGAGGCGGGCGTCACCGAGATCAGCGCCCCGTCCGCGCCCCGGACCATCACCATGGCGGCCGACCACCCCGACCGGGTCGCCGGTGTCGCCTACGGCCGCGAGACCGTCGTACGCCGCCTCCAGGAGGTCGGCTGCGACGTCTACGGGCAGGACGAGCTGCTGGTCACCGCGCCCTCCTGGCGCCCCGACCTGAACGAGCCGAACGACCTGGCCGAAGAGGTCATCCGGCTGGAGGGCTACGAGAACCTGCCCTCCACCCTCCCCACCCCGCCCTCCGGCCGCGGGCTCACCGACCGCCAGCGGCTGCACCGCCGCGTCGGCCGCGCCCTGGCCGGCGCCGGATACGTCGAGGCGCTGAACTACCCGTTCATCGGCGAGGCGGTCCTCGACCAGCTCGGCCTGGAGGCGGACGACGACCGCCGCCGCACGGTCAAGCTGGTCAACCCGATCTCCGACGAGGAGCCCTCGCTGCGCACCACGCTGCTGCCGGGCCTCCTCGGCGCGCTGCGGCGCAACGACGGCCGGGGCAGCCACGACCTCGCGCTCTTCGAGACCGGCCTGGTCTTCCGGCCCACCGGCCGGGAGACGAAGCCCGTCCGGCTGCCCGTCGACCGGCGCCCCTCCGACGAGGAGCTCGCCACGCTCGACGCCGCCCTGCCGTACCAGCCGCGCCAGGTCGCGGTGGTCCTCGCGGGCGCCCGCGAGCAGGCCGGCTGGTGGGGCAAGGGCCGCCCGGCGGACTGGGCGGACGCCATCGAGGCCGCCCGCACCGTCGCACGGGAGGCCGGTGTCGAGCTGACCGTCCGCGCCGACCGGCACGCGCCCTGGCACCCGGGCCGCTGCGCCGCGCTGTACGTGACGGCCGACGGAACGGAGACCCTCGTGGGGCACGCGGGCGAACTGCACCCGCGCGTCATCAAGGAACTCCACCTGCCGGCCCGCAGCTGCGCCATGGAGCTGCGGCTCGACCTGCTGGAGCAGGCCGCCGACGGCGCGCTGCAGGCGCCCCGGATCTCCACCTTCCCGGTGGCGACCCAGGACGTCGCGCTCGTCGTCGACGCGTCCGTCCCGGCCGCCGACGTGGAGCGGGCCCTGCGCGAGGGCGCGGGTGAACTCCTCGAATCGCTGCGGCTGTTCGACGTGTTCACCGGCGAGCAGATCGGCGCGGGCAGCAAGTCCCTGGCGTACGCGCTGCGCTTCCGCGCGGGCGACCGCACGCTGACCGTCGACGAGGCGAGCGCCGCGCGCGACGCGGCGGTCGCGCTGGCCGCCGAGCGCACCGGCGCGGTGCTGCGCGGCGCGTAGCACCCACGCGGAGAGCGAAGGGAGGGGCGTGTCCGGCCACCGGACACGCCCCTCCTCCGTACTCGCCGGGCGGCACGGACCGCATACGGGCCCGGCACGGGCCGGGGGCAACCCCGGCCGTCGGCCGACCCCGTGGCCACCCTCCGATCCCTGGGCAGTGGGTCGTGCGATCCGGCGCCGCCCGCGCTGCCGCGGAGTGTCGGGCAGGTCGGCAGGGCGGACGGCGCGGGAGCGGGCCGTCGTGCTGTACGAGGGGGAGCAGACGACCCGGCCGCCTCTTGCGAGGACAACCATTCAAACCGTCCGCGCAGCGCCGCGACAGCGTGCGCGACGGGACGGTTCGGGCATTCCGTTCACACCCCGTGTGAATCGTGCTCCACTGGGGCGACACGTCCGTGGCGTGCCGATCCACCCGGAGGGGGCGATGGGGGCAATGGAGCCCAATACCTTGCTAGAGGCGCTGATCGACGAGGCGGGTGTCTCCCGGGCCGGACTGGCGGCCCATGTGAACCGGGCGGGGCGGGACCGGGGACTGTGTCTGCGCTACGAGCACACCGCGGTGGCCCGCTGGCTGAAGGGCCAGCGCCCGCGCGGCCAGGTCCCCGACCTCATCTGCGAGGTGCTGGGCCACCGTCTGAGCAGGGCGCTCTCGCTCGACGACATCGGCATGGCGTTCCCCGCCGGCGGTCCGGCCGCCCCCGCCTCCTCGCTCACCGGCTTCGTCGAACGGACCACCGCCCTGTGGCGCTCGGACGAACAGCAGCGCCACGGACTGGCCGCCGCCCCGGCCGCCACGGGGACCACGGCGGTGATGCCCGTCTGGGAATGGGAGAACCCGCCGGAGGACGCCGACGTCTCCCGGACCGGGCCGCGCCGCGTCGGTACGGCCGACATAGCGATGCTGCGGGCCGCGCGCGCCCACTACGAACTGATGTATCGCAAGGCGGGCGGAATCGCGACGCGTTCGCGCATCATCGGCTTCCTCAACGCCGAGACGGCCCCGCTGCTGCGCGGCGGCTACAGCGATGCGACGGGGCGTCAGCTGCACCGCGCGACCGGCGCGCTGGTGGCCGTCGCCGGGATCTGCGCCTACGACTCCGACGCGCACGGACTGGCCCAGCGCTACTTCCACCAGGCGCTGCGGCTGGCCAAGGCGAGCGGCGACCGGGGACTCGGCGGCTATGTGATCGCGCTGCTGGTCAACCAGTCGCTGTTCCTGGCCGAGTACCGGCAGTCGGTCGCCTTCGCCGAGTCCGCGCTGCGGGCCGCCGGGGGCGAGATCACCCCGGCACTGGCCGCCGATCTCCACGCGATGCAGGCCAAGGCGTACGCCCATCTCGGCGACGGACCGAACGCCCGGCGGTGCATCCGGCACGCCGAGTCCGAGGCCGCGCGGATCCGTCCCGAACGGGAGCCGGACGAGACCGGGTACGTGCAGCCGGGGCTGGTCGACGTCCAGGTGGCGGAGGCGCTCCTCGGCCTCGGGGACCTGCCGGCCGCCGTCGAGCACGCCGCCGCCGCGGTGCGCACCCCGGCGCACGACCGGGGCCGCGTCCACCGGCTGGCCATCCTCACCACGATCGAACTGCGCCGGGGCGAGGCCGACCGGGCCGCGGTCATCGCGACGGAGATGGCGGAGCGTGCCGGCGGCATGGAGTCGCGGCGGCTGCGCGACCGGCTGCGCGAGGTGCGTGGACAGTTGGTGGCCAGCGGCAGCGCCGAGGCCGGACGGGCCGCCGCTCTGGTCGAGGGGGCGCTGCGCGTACCGCTGTGAGGAACCTCCGTCGTGGGGGGGGGGGGGCGGGCCCCCCCCCCCCCCCCCCCCGGGGGGGCCGGGGGCGCGACCCCCCACCCCCCCGGGGGGGCGGGCCCCCCCGGCGCGACGGGGGGGGGGGGGGGGGGGGGGGGGGCGCGGGGGGGGGGGGGGGGGGGGGGGGGCGGGGGGGGGGGGGGGGGGGGGCGCCGCCCCCCCCCCCCCGCCGGGGGGGGGGGGGGGCGGCCCCCCCCCCCCCCCCCCCACGGCCGGATCAGGCGTACGGGTAGAACCCCGACCCGGTCTTGCGGCCGAGCCGCCCCGCGTCGACCATGCGCTGGAGCAGCGGGGGAGCGGCGTACAGGGGCTCCTTGTACTCGGCGTACATCGAGTCGGCGACCGAGGCGACCGTGTCCAGACCGATCAGGTCGGCCAGCTTCAGGGGGCCCATGGGGTGGGCGCAGCCCATCTCCATGCCGTTGTCGATGTCCTCGCGGCTGGCGATGCCCGATTCGAACATCCGGATCGCGGAGAGCAGATACGGGATCAGCAGCGCGTTGACGACGAAGCCGGAGCGGTCCTGGGCGCGGATCGGGTGCTTGCCCAGGACGTCCTGGACCAGGGCCTCGGCCCGGGTGACGGTCTCGTCCGACGTGGTCAGCGCGGGGATCAGCTCGACGAGCTTCTGCACCGGCGCCGGGTTGAAGAAGTGGATGCCGATGACCTGGTCCGGGCGGGAGGTCGCGACGGCCAGCTTCACCAGCGGGATGGAGGAGGTGTTGGAGGCCAGGATGGCGTCCGGGCGGGTCACCACCTGGTCGAGCACCTGGAAGATCTCGGTCTTGACCTGCTCGTTCTCCACGACGGCCTCGATGACGAGATCGCGGTCGGCGAACTCCCCGAGGTCGGTGGTGAAGCTGAGGCGGCCGAGCGTCTCGTCGCGCTCCTCCGCCGTGATCTTGCCGCGTTCGGCGGCCTTGGACAGGGAGTTGTGGAGCCGGGTGCGGCCGATCTCCAGCGCCTCGCCGGTGGTCTCGGCCACCTTGACGTCGAGGCCGCTGCGGGCGCACACCTCCGCGATGCCCGCGCCCATCTGGCCACAGCCCACCACTCCGACGCGTGCAATGTCGGCCATAGAGTCCGTCACCTCGTGCCTTTCGCTGTTCACGTTCGGCGGCTTCCGTCTGATTCCGGGCTCCACCACGACCCCACGACGTTACTCCGCGCCTCCCCGGGATCGGGGGCTGGGGCGGGCATGCTCGTTCCACCCCCCCCGGATTCCCGGGGACAGGACGCGGACCGAGACGGCAGGAGCGGGGCGATGGGACGGATGGACCGCAGGGCGTTCATGACCGGGGCCACCGGCACGGTGGCGGGGGTGGTGGCCGCCGCGGCCCTCGCCGGAGACGCCGCGGCGACCGGGAGAGGTGCGGCCGGAGCGGCAGGTCCGGCCGGTGGCGCGCGCGAGGTGGTCCACCGGGAGCTGAGAGGGATGTGGATCGCCACCGTGGCGAACATCGACTGGCCCTCGAAGACCGGTCTCACGGCCGCGAAGCAGCGCGCCGAACTCGTCTCCTATCTGGACGAGGCCGTCGACCGGCGGTTGAACACCGTGATCCTCCAGGTGCGCCCCAGCGCCGACGCGCTGTGGCCCTCCACCTACGAACCGTGGGCGGCCTGTCTGACCGGCACCCAGGGCAAGGACCCGGGCTGGGACCCGCTGGGCACCGCCGTCGAGGAGGCCCACGCCCGCGATCTGGAACTGCACGCCTGGTTCAACCCGTACCGCGTCGCCAACCACACCGACCCCTCCCGGCTCACCGCCTCCCACCCCGCGCGCCGCAACCCCGGCTGGGTCGTGCCCTATGGCGGGAAGCTGTACTACAACCCCGGTCTGCCGGAGGTCCGGTCCTTCGTCCAGGACGCGATGCTGGACGCGGTCCGCCGCTACGACATCGACGCCGTGCACTGGGACGACTACTTCTACCCGTATCCCGTCTCGGGCCAGAGCTTCGCCGACGACGCCGCCTTCAAGAAGTACGGCGGGGGCTTCTCCGGCCGGGCGGCCTGGCGGCGCGACAACATCGACCGGCTGGTGCGGGAGACCGGTGAGCGGATCAAGGCGCTCAAGCCGGGCGTGCGGTTCGGGATCAGCCCCTTCGGGGTGTGGCGCAACGCCTCCACGGACGCGCTCGGCTCACCGACCTCGGCCGGGGTGGAGACCTACGACGACCTGTACGCCGACACCCGGGGCTGGGTCCGCAAGGGCTGGGTGGACTACATCTGCCCCCAGCTCTACTGGAACATCGGCCTCGCCGCCGCCGACTACCGGAAGCTGGTGGGCTGGTGGGACACGACGGTCCGGGGCACGGAGGTGGACCTGTTCATCGGAGAGGCCCTGTACAAGGCGGGCGACCCCGCCCAGCCCGCCGCCTGGCAGGACCCGGCGGAACTCTCCCGCCACCTCGATGTCGCGGCCGGCTACGACCAGGTCCGCGGCCACGCCTACTTCTCCGCGAAGAGCGTGGTCACGGACCGGATCGGCGCGATGGACCGGCTCGTGGCCGACCACTACCGGTCGCGGGCCCGCGCACCCCGCTGACCGGCCCCTGTCAGGACCGCGGATCCCCGTCCCGGCAGGCGCCGTGCCGCACGACGCTGTCCGGGCCGGGGGCGATCAGGTGTTCATGTCCGTCCTCGGAGCGGACCCGGTACGGGGGAGTGCCCCCGTCCCCGAGCACTTCGAGGATCTCGGCTTCCCGGTCGTGCTGCCCCACGGTCCTGCCGTGCGTCAGCAGCCGGTCGCCCGTGTGTGCCTCCATCGGGAGTGACCTCCTCACGGGATGGCGTCCATGTCGACAAGTCTATGACCGGACGGCCACCGGCCGCCGGGCCACGACGGTCCCGCCCGGTAGGGTCCGGACATGACGCAGACGTCCCAGGAACGTTACGAGATATCGTCCGACCCCTCCCGGCTGGACGCCGCCCGGATCCACGACTGGCTCTCCACCACCTACTGGGCCGAGGGGCGCACCCGCGAGCACCACGACCGGGCCATCGCCGGCTCCCTGAACTTCGGCGCGTACGCGGTCGGCTCCGGCGAGCAGGTGGGCTACGCCCGGGTGGTGACCGACTCCGCCACCTTCGCCTGGCTCTGTGATGTGTACGTCGACCCCGCGGCCCGGGGCCACGGGCTCGGCGTACGCCTCGCCGGCGAGGCGCGCGACCACCTCGCCGCGGCCGGGGTCCGCCGGCTGCTGCTCGCCACGGACGACGCCCACGGCGTGTACGAAAAGGTCGGATTCCGGCCACTGGAGCAGCCGGACCAGTGGATGAGCCTGCGGCTCGCCTGAGAACGAGCCGCGAAGGCGCTCTTGACCCGGCGCGTGTTCGGACCCACGATCTCGGCCATGAGTGTTCGAGTCTCGCTCGTCGCAGCGGCACGCAGTTCGGCGCTGCTCGGCGAGCGCTTCGACGACGACCGGCCGCTCGACGAGGCCGGCTGGCACGAGGTGCAGTTCGCCGCCCCCGCGCTGTTCCCGCTGGGGGCGGCCGAACTGCGCTACTGCTCGCCGACCGCCCGCAGCCGTGCCACCGGCGACATGCTCGGCTTCGCGCCGCTGGTCCAGCCCGCCCTGCGCGACTGCGACATGGGGCGCTGGCGCGGCCGCACCCTCGCCGACGTCACCGCCCGCGAACCGGCGGCGGTGGACGCCTGGCTGGCGGACCCGCGCTCCGCGCCCCACGGCGGCGAATCCCTCCTCGCCTTCATCTCGCGGATCGGCGGCTGGCTGGACACCCGCCCCGCCGTCGAGGGCTCCATCGTCGCGGTCGCCGAACCGGCCGTCGTCCGGGCCGCCCTCGTCTACGCGCTGAAGGCCCCGCCCCCGACGTACTGGAACGTGGACGTCCGCCCGCTCTCCACGATCACGCTCACGGGGCTGCCGCGCCGCTGGAGCCTGTGCCTGGAGACCGGGGTCCGCTGACCGGGATTCCCCGTGGATCACCGCGGCCCGCCCCTTCCCGCCGGTCCGACCAGTCGGTACGTTGAACGCGCACCGGGTACACCGGGCGCGACCGGGCGAGGAGAGATCCCCAGTGCTACCGATCCAGGGCCACTGCGACGAGCGGTTCGCCGCGGTGCGCGCCGCGTTCGAGGCCAACTTCGACACGCGGGACGAGCTGGGGGCGGCCTTCACCGTGCTGGTCGACGGCCGGCCCGCGGTCGACCTCTGGGGCGGCTGGGCGGACGCCGCCCGCACCCGCCCCTGGGAGCGCGACACCCTCGTCAACGTCTGGTCCACGACCAAGGGGCCGCTGGCGCTCTGCGCCCATGTCCTGGCGGACCGGGGGCTCCTCGACCTCGACGCCCCGGTCGCCGCCTACTGGCCGGAGTTCGCCGCGGCCGGCAAGGAGAACGTCCTCGTCCGGCATCTGCTCTCGCACCGGGCCGGCCTGGCCGGGCTCCGCGAACCGCACGCGCTGGAGGAACTGTACGACTGGGAGCTGACGACATCCCGGCTCGCGGCGACCGCCCCCTGGTGGGAGCCCGGCACGCGCTCCGGCTACCACGCCCTGACGTACGGCTTCCTGGTCGGCGAGGTGATCCGGCGGGTCGCCGGGATGCCGCCGGGGGAGTTCCTGCGACGGGAGCTGGCCGAACCGCTCGGCGCGGACTTCTCCGTCGGGCTGCCCGAGAAGGCGGCGGACCGGGTCGCGGACCTCGTCGCCCCGGGGTCCGGCCGGCGTTCACAGGCCGCGCTCCTCGCACAGCTGGGACCGGTCGCCGTCGCCGCCCTGCTCAACCCGCCCACGGGCGCGAAGGCCGCCAACAGCTCCGGCTGGCGCGCCGCCGAGATACCCGCGGCCAACGGCCACGGCACGGCCCGCGCGGTCGCCGCGCTCTACGGCGTCCTCGCCGGGGGCGGCAGCCTCGACGGAGTCCGGATCCTATCGCCGGAGGCCGCCGAACGGGTCCGCGAGGGGCAGGGCCGCTGTCACGACCTGGTGCTCGGCGGTGGTTTCGCCCAGGAGACGGAGATCGCCCTGGGGCTCTGGCTGAGCGGGCCGGACGGCACCTACGGACCCAATCCGAGGGCCGTCGGCCACGACGGTGCGGGCGGCTCCTTCGGCCTCGCCGACCCGGAGAACGGGGTCGCCCTCGGGTACGTCATGAACCGGATGGGCCCGCACCTGGCGAACGACCCGCGCAAGACGGCTCTGATCGGCGCGGTGTACGCGTCGCTGTGACCGGCGGCCCCGGGGCCGGTGGAGGTCCGGCGGCGTGACGGGGTTCCGCGACGCCGCCGGACCCTTCGGGGGCCGGGTCAGTCCTTCTCGCCGGTGTCCGGGGCGCCCGCGGTGAGGACCGCGAGCATCTCGGTGACGGCCGCCTCGGCGGCGGCCTTGTCCAGGCCGAGTCCGGTGAGCAGGCCCGCACCGTCCTCGTGCTCCAGCAGGGCCAGCAGGATGTGCTCGGTGCCGATGTAGTTGTGCCCCAGCCGCAGGGCCTCGCGGAAGGTCAGCTCCAGGACCTTTTTCGCGTCGGCGTCGAACGGGACCAGCTCGGGCACCTCGCCCTCGGTGGCCGCCGGAAGCGCCTCGGTGGCGGCCTGGCGGACGGTGTCCAGCACCACGCCCTGGCCCTTGATGAAGACCGCCGCGAGCGCCTCCGGCTCGCTGAGCAGGCCCAGCACGAGGTGCGCGGTGCCGATCTCGGTGCTGCCGGCGGCCCGTGCCTCGTTCTGCGAGGCCATCACGACGTTCCTGGCGCGGGTGGTGAAGCGGCCGAAGCCCTGGTTGGGGTCGAGGCCGGACGCCTCGCCGGGGTCCTTGGCGACGAAGCGCTTCTGGGCGGCCTGGCGGGTCACGCCCATGCTCCTGCCGATCTCCGTCCAGGAGGCGCCCGAGCGCCGGGCCTGGTCCACGAAGTGACCGATCAGGTGGTCGGCGATGTCGCCGAGGTGGTCCGCGGCGATGACGGCGTCCTGGAGCTGGTCCAGGGCGTCCGTGTGGACCTTCTTGATGGCTGCGATGAGGTCGTCGAGACGGACGGGGTGGCTCATGCCCTTGGGTTGCGTCATGTGTCAACGATAGGTTGACAGTGGAGGGAGTGTCAACCTTCGGTTGACAGTGAAGATGTGTGCGATTCCGGGACCGCGCGCCGCCGCCCGGGAACGACGGAAGCGCCGGCCGACGGTGTACGTCGGCCGGCGCTTCCGGTTCGGCTGCGCCGTGCGGGGATCAGAGAACGCCGGAGTCGGCGATGGTGATCTTCGCCTTGGTGCGGCCGCTCTGCGAGCCCAGCGATTCGATCTTCTTGACCAGGGCCATGCTCGTCTCGTCGGCGACCTCGCCGAAGACCACGTGCTTGCCGTCCAGCCACGAGGTCACGATCGTCGTGATGAAGAACTGCGAACCGTTGGAGTTCGGGCCGCTGTTCGCCATGGACAGGAGACCCGGCTTGGTGTGGGCCAGCTTGAAGTTCTCGTCGTCGAACTTGGCGCCGTAGATGCTCTTGCCGCCGGTGCCGTCACCGCGGGTGAAGTCACCGCCCTGGAGCATGAACTCGGGGATGACGCGGTGGAACGACGAACCCTTGTAACCGAAGCCGTGCTGGCCGGTCGCCAGCTCGCGGAAGTTCTGCGCGGTCTTGGGGACGATGTCGTCGAAAAGGTTGAAGACGATCCGCCCGGAGGGCTCGTCGTTGATGGTGATGTCGAAGTAAACCTGGCTCGTCATACAACCATCCTGACATCCCCCGGTGTGTCCGTGACGGGCGGGAGCGGTGATACGTCGCTCACGCCCGCGCGCGCCCGGATTCCGGGCACCGCCGGGCGGGGCGCCGTCACACCCCGGTGGCGCCGTCGATCCGCTCCCGCAGCAGGTCGGCGTGGCCGCAGTGGCGGGCGTACTCCCCGATCATGTGCGTGTAGATCCACCGCAGGCTCACCTCGCCGCCCATGAACGGGGCGGTGTCCTCCGGCGAGCGCGCGGCACAGGCGGCCCGCGCGACGGCGATCTCCTCCTGCCAGCGGGCGACGGCGTCCGCGAGGGTGGCGTCCCGCGCCAGGTCGAAGCCCCCGTCGTGGCCACCGGAACCGGGCGCGTCCCCGTACACCGGCGGCACGTCCTCCCCGCCCAGCACCCTGCGGAACCAGTTCCGCTCCACCTCCGTGAGGTGCTGGACGAGACCCAGCGGCGTCAGCTCCGACGGGGCGGCGGAGGCCGTCCGCGCCTGGGCGTCGGACAGGCCCTCGCATTTCAGCGCGACGGTGGCGCGGTAGAAGTCCAGCCAGGCGGCCAGGGAGGTGTGCTCGTCGGCGTTCAGGGGCGGCATCGGGCGTTCGGTGTGCGTCATGATCACCGATGGTGCCAGCAGGGTCTGACAGTGAGGATGTACGCGGTATCGCTCGGGGGTCTGACTCTGGGTCTGACTGGCGCTTATGCTGCCTGTGCGTTGAATCGTCGGCCCGCGGGTGATGTCACTGCGTGTATTCGCGGGCGTCCGTGACCTCATAGGAGCTTGGCCGTCGGGCCTCTTCACTGTCTCGTCCGTCTGCCCGGGCAGCACACGCTGTTCCCCTACGCCTCGTACGAAGGACGGCACAACTGGCATGAGCGCGCCCGGGATAGCGGTGATCGGCGGAGTCGACACCCACACGGACATCCACCAAGCTGCAGTGATCGACTCGGTCGGTCGCCACCTGGTCACGCAGTCGTTCGAGACGACATCGGCCGGCTACGAGCAGCTGCTGGCCTGGCATTGTGCCCAGGGCGACGTCATCGCGGTCGGGATGGAGGGCACCGGAGCCTATGGCGCCGAACTCGCCCGGTTCCTGACAGCCAACGGCATCACGGTTGTGGAAGTCGACCGCCCGGACCGCAGGGCCAGACGGGCCCACGGCAAGTCCGACCCGATCGACGCCTATGCGGCAGCCACCGCCGTCCTCTCCGGCCGCGCAAGCGGAACGCCGAAGAGCCGCAACGGGATCGTGGAAGCCATCCGCGCGCTGCGCGTGGTCCGCAAGAGCGCGGTCAAAGCCCGCACCCAGACCATCAACCAGATCCGCTCTCTCATGGTCACCGCGCCCTCCGCCCTGCGGGAGAAGCTGCGGGGACTGCCCACCGCCGTGCTCATCGACACCCTCGCTCGGACCCGGCCCACCGGGGACCTGACCGACCCCGCCTTGGCGGCGAGGATGGCCTTGCGCCGCCTCGCCCGCCGCTACCAGGCCCTTCAGCAGGAGATCAAAGAAGCCGACGCCGACCTTGCCCCCCTCGTGACCCGGGCGGCCCCCAGCCTCGTCGCCCTGCCCGGAGTCGGCATCGAGACGGCCGGACAGCTTCTGATCACCGCCGGAGACAACCCCGACCGGCTCCGGTCCGAAGCATCCTTCGCGCACCTGTGCGCGGCCGCCCCGATCCCCGCTTCCTCAGGGCGCACCAACCGCCACCGCATCAACCGCGGTGGAGACCGGCACGCCAACAGCGCCCTCTACACCATCGTCCTGGTTCGTATGCAATACGACTCACGGACCAGGGATTACGTCGCCAGACGCACCGCCGAAGGCATGTCCACCAAGGACGTCATGCGGTGCCTGAAGAGGTTTGTCGCCCGCGAGGTCTACAGGCACATCAAAGCCACCGGCGTCCCGGCTCCGACGCCCCGTCCGGCGACATGCCGGACCGGCGGCCGGCCCGGACGAAGTCGCGGTACTCGTCCTGCACGACACCCTGGTTGACCCATCGCCCGGGCACAGCTCCCGTGCGCTCCTCGGCAAGAGTCAGCGCGTCCTGCGGGTCCTCAGTGGTGCCCAGGAGTTGGCCGAAGTCCTCTTCCTCGGCGTCCTGATCGAACGGCGGAAATACGTCCAAGTCCACAAAGCCCTCGTGCCCGACGTCCTCGACGGCATGGACGTAGACCTCGTATGACGTCCTCGCCGCCCGGACCTCGACATACCGCACACCGCGGCGCTCGGGCGGGCCGACCGGCCCGAGGAACTGCTCGACCGAACGGCTTCGCCTCAAGGCCCCGAGGATGAAGGACTCCGCCAAGTAGCGCACCCAGACACAGTACGGCTCAGCCGCTACCACCGACCAGCTTGACGATCTATAGGAGCTTCAACGACCCGCGGTACGGGCTTACGAACGTCCGCGGGGCTTGCCGCGCTTGGCCGGCCCGCCGCCCTTCGTGCCCCGGGCGCCGCCCTTGGCCCCCTTGCCGCCCTTGGCGCCGCCCCCGGACCCCTTCGGACCGCCGGAGCCGCCGCGCGGGTTCTTCCCCGCCGTCCCCCGGCGCGCGCCGCCGTCGCCGCGTGCGGACCTGTCCTTGGCCGGGGGAGCGGTGGTGCGGCCCCGGGAGCTGTTCACGGTCCGGCCGCGCACGATCCCGATGAAGTCCTCCACCAGATCGGTGGTCCGGTCCTCGGGCCAGGACAGCGCGACCCGCGACTCGGGCGCCCCGGTCAGCGGGCGGTAGGTGAGGTCCTTGCGGTGATGCAGCCGGGCCAGCGACTGGGGCACGACGAGCACCCCGATCCCGGCCGCCACCAGCTCCACGGCGTCCGCCGTCGTCGCGGGCCGCTCGACCGCCGGCTTCCCGGGCAGCCGCTCCCAGTCGAGGGTGTCGTCGAGCGGGTGCAGCACCACCTCGTCGGCCAGCTCCTCCGGCGAGACCTCGTCGACGGCCGCGGCCACGTGGTCCTTGGGGATCACGACCACCGTCTGCTCGGTGTACAGGGGGATCGCGCTGAGCGCCGTACGGTCGACGGGCAGCCGGACGAAGCCCGCGTCGGCGCCGCCGTCGAGCAGCAGCGCCTGTGCCCCGGCGGCGGGCACCGGGACGAGGGTCAGGGGGATGCCGGGCAGGCGCTCGTTCCAGATACGCACCCACTTGGTGGGCGTCACCCCCGGGACATACGCGAGCCGGAACGAAGGGGATACGTCCGAGCCTGTCACCCCGCCAGGTTACCGGCCGTGGTCGGAGCCGGCGCACACGCTCGATACCCTGGAGCCATGACGTCGCACCAGACCGCCCAGACCATGAAGCCCGCGACCGCGGCGAAGAAGCTGGGTGTGTACCTCGAGGCCACCCCCGCCGAGTTCCAGGAGGGTGTCGTCTCGCGCGCCGAACTGGCGGCGCTCCAGAGCGACCCGCCCGAGTGGCTCCGCGAGCTGCGGCGCACCGGTCCGCACCCCCGCCCCGTCGTCGCCTCCAAGCTGGGCGTCTCCATCTCCGGCCTGGCCCGCGGCGGTGTGACGGAGGCCCTCACCACCGAGCAGATCGACGCGCTCAAGCAGGAGGACCCCGAGTGGCTGCGCAAGGAGCGCGCCACGCAGGCCGAGGTCCGCAAGGAAACCGTGCGCATCAAGGAGCGCGACGCGGAGCGCCGGGCGCGCTCGTAACCCGTTCCGTACCGACACCGCCGTGGGGGCGGTCTCCGCACCGCCGCTCACCGGCGGCCCGGAGGCCGCCCCCACGTCCGTACGCCGGACAGGGCCCGGAGAACGTCGCGTCCGCGGCGGTGGCCCGGAAAACCGGATGACGGGCGGCCGGCCCGCCGTCTACCGTGATGCGCATGGGAACGCTGTGATCGCCCCGCCCACGACCGCGTAGAGCCTCGCTCCGCCGTCGTGGCGCCCGACGCGTCCGTATCGAATCCGTTCCGCCGGCACGGCCGGGAACAGGGGCTTCCTCATGCACTCAGCAGCTACCCATGCACCACATTCGTCCCGTACACCACGCTCCCCGCACCCCGTGGAGCCTTCGCAGCTCGCCCTGCGCGACGTCACCAAGCGCTACCACGGGCGGACCGTCCTCGCGGAAGTCTCGCTGACCCTCGCCCCCGGCGAGAAGGCGGGCGTCATCGGGGACAACGGGGCCGGTAAATCGACCCTGCTCCGTCTTCTCGCGGGGGAGGAGCGGCCCGACGCGGGCGAGGTGACCGTCGTCGCCCCGGGCGGCACGGGCTACCTGGCCCAGGCGCTCTCCCCGGGCGCGCGGGCCACGGTCCAGGACGCCGTGGACGTCGCCCAGGCGGACCTGCGCGCCCTGGAGACGGACCTGCGCCGGACCGCGGCCGCCCTGGCCACGGCGGCACCGGGCCCGGAGCTGGACACGGCACTCGCGGCGTACGCGCGTCTGACCGAGCGGTACGAGGCACGCGAGGGCTACGGTGCCGACGCCCGCGTCGACGCCGCCCTGCACGCGCTCGGACTGCCGGGGCTCGCCCGGGACCGGAGCCTCGGCACGCTCTCGGGCGGTGAACGCTCCCGGCTGGCGCTCGCGGCGACGCTCGCCTCCCGGCCCGAACTGCTCCTCCTGGACGAACCGACGAACGACCTCGACGACCGGGCGGTGCGCTGGCTGGAGGACCAGCTGCGGGCCCACCGGGGGACCGTCGTGGCCGTCACCCACGACCGGGTGTTCCTTGAGCGGATCACTGACACGGTCCTGGAGGTCGACGGCGGCCGGGTCACCCGGCACGGGAACGGCTACGCGGGATACCTCACCGCCAAGGCCACCGAGCGCCGCAGACGCCAGGAGCGGTACGAGGCCTGGCGGGCCGAACTCGACCGCAGCCGTACGGTCTCGGCGTCCAACGCCGTCCGGCTGGCCGCCATCCCGCGCAAGCTGGAGAAGCCGGGCTCCGGTGCCGGGGCGTTCCGGGCCCGCGGCCGGGCCCACGGAGCGATGAGCCGTATCCGCAGCGCGAAGGAGCGCGTCGCCCGGCTCACCGCGAACCCGGTCGCGCCCCCGCCGGACCCGCTGGTGTTCACGGCCCGGATCACCACCGGCACCGGGCCGGGCCCGGGGGAGGGGCCGGCGGCCGCGCTGGACGGCGTGGTCGTCGACGGCCGGCTCGGCCTGCCGGAACTGCGGATCGGCCGCACCGAACGGCTGCTGGTCACCGGGCCCAACGGCGCGGGCAAGAGCACCCTGCTGCGGGTCCTGGCCGGTGAACTCCGCCCGGACGCGGGCACGGTGTCGGTGGCGGGCCGGGTGGGGCACCTCCGGCAGGAGGAGACGCCGTGGCCCGCGCGCCTCTCCGTCCTCGGCGCCTACGCCCACGGCCGCCCCGGCGACCGCGACACCCACGCCGAACGGCTGCTGTCCCTGGGCCTGTTCGAACCGGACGTCCTCGGACGGCGCATGGGCGAGCTGTCGTACGGTCAGCGCCGCCGCGTGGAACTCGCCCGGCTGGTCAGCGCACCGGTGGACCTGCTCCTGCTGGACGAGCCGACCAACCACCTCGCCCCCGCGCTGGTTGAGGAGCTGGAGGCGGCCCTCGCCGGATACGGCGGCGCGCTGGTGCTGGTCACGCACGACCGGCGCATGCGGTCCCGGTTCGACGGCACGCGTCTGGAACTGGCGGACGGGAGGGTCGCCGGGACGCGCTGACGTTCCGGATCAGGAAGCGTCGGGAACACCCCGGGTGTCTACGGACCCCGGGGCGTTCCCGTCCCGCGTACCCCCGTCCCGCGTACCCCTGCCGTCCACCCCCCTGGCGTCGGCCCGCAGGCGCAGCAGATAGGCGGCGGTGAGGGCCACGGCGCGGTCGGGGTCGTGTGCGAGGTCCTCCAGCGCGCGGTCGGCCGCCGCTCCGGGGATGCCGGCCAGCGCCTGGGTCAGCCGGCCGCGTGCGGCCGGCGGGGTGGTGCCGGAGAGACGGCCGACCAGGTCCGCCGTGATGCGGTCGGCGGCGCCGGGGTCGTCCGCGAGGACGGCGAGCGCGTCGGCCGCTTCGGTGTCGTTCCTGCCCGCCACGATCAGGTCGACGAGGGTGGCGACGGCGGCGCCCGCGCCCCGCGCCCCGAGGGTGAGCGCCGCTCGGCGGCGGACCACGGGGTCGCCGTGGTCCAGGGCCCCCTCCAGCCGGGCGGCGGCACGTTCGCCGGACAGCTCGGCGAGGGCGAGCACCGCGCGTTCGCGTACGGCCGGGTCGGCCGCGTTCAGCCCCTCGGCCAGCAGGGCCGTCGCCCGGCCGTCCTCCGACCGGGCCAGCGCCCAGCGCAGCGCCCCGGCGACCACCGGATCGGTCTCGGCGAGCGCGGCCTCCACCAGGGCCTCCGCCGGGACCGGCACCTCGTCGGCCGAGGAGAGGGCGGCCCGCTGACGGGCGTCGGGGCTCGGCGATCCGAGCGCCCGCAGGATCGCCACCACCTGGAGCACGTCCTCCCAGCCGGCCGGCCCGGCGGCGTCGATCCGGCGCAGCCGGGTCAGCAGCTCCCGCTCGGCCGCGAGCCGTTCGCGCGTGCGCCGGACGAGATCGCCGACCAGGGCGGAGGGCGCGAAACCGGGATCGTCGAGCGCGCGCCCGATCTCGCGCAGCGACAGCCCGAGCGAGCGCAGGCTCTCGATGTGGAAGATCCGCCGGATGTCCTCGCCGGAGTACTCCCGGTATCCCGAGTCGGTACGGCCCGAGGGCCGCACCAGCCCGAGCGACTCGTAATGCCGGAGCATCCGGGCGCTCACCCCGGACCGCCGCGCCACCTCACCGATCAGCACGCGTTACCGTCCCTCCTCACCGGGCCCGCCCAGCGCCACGACGCGCTTGGCCTCCTCGATCGCGTACCCGAGATCCGCGTCGGGATCACGCAACACTCGCAGGGTCGCGAGGGCGTGCGCCCGTGCTTCGGGCCGCCCGGCCGCCGCCGCGGCCTCCAGGACCGGTTCGACCGCCTCGCCCAGCGCGGCCAGGGACCGGCTGAGACTCAGCCGCGTCTCCCGCCCGCCGCGCCCCAGCTGCCCCGCCATCACCGCGGCCGGCACCCGCTCCTCGCCCTCCGGCACGAGCACGGCCGCGGCCCGCCAGGCGCTCCGCGCCACCGTGTCGTCCGCGTCCGTCAGCAGGGCCTCGGTGATCGCCGGCCAGGCACTCAGGTCCCCGATCTTCGAGAGCGTGTGCAGCGCCTGACCCCGCGCCTGCGCCCGTTCCGAACGCAGCTCCCGCAGCAGCGGCGGAAGCGTAGCCTCCACCGGATGCCGGGTCAGCGCCCACGTCAGCATGTCCCGCACGAAGAACTCGGGCTCCACCCCGCACCGCTCGACCAGCACCCCGACGAACCGCACGTCCGGCGCCGACCCCACCGCCATCGCCGCCCGCAGCCGCACGGACGCCCGCCCGTCCTCCAGCCCCCGCGTCACCGCGTCGCCGTCCCGTTCCGTGATCGCCATCGTGACCACCTCCTCGCACCGCAGTGAAGTGCTTGTCACGGTGTCAAGGTCAAGCGGGCACCGCCGTAGCCCTGCTCCGGCCGGTCCGAGCGGGGCGTCCGGGGACGACCGGGGGCGGGTTTGGACGACGTGCTGATCAACGCGGTCCGCCTGGGCGACGCGCGCTCCGGGTCGTCCACGGCCTGGCCGCTGCCTCATCAGGGGTGCGCGGCCGCTCGACGTACGGTCTCCTCCGCCTCCCGCAGCCAGCCGAGGTACCAGTCTGCGAAGGTGACCGGCCGTCCGGCGGCGTCGAGGAGCGGGGCGAGGTCCATGTCGTCCACCCGGCAGTCGGACCAGACGGTGCCGCGATGGGTGCCGCTGACGATCAGCCACTCCCGCTGGGCACAGCCGAGATGGCAGATCACGAGGGCGCCCGCGGTGCGCTCGGGAGCGAAGACGAGGGATGCCCAGCGCTCGTCCCACGCCTCCATGGCGTCGTCGAAGTCCTCGATCTCCTCGAAGTCCTCCTCCTCGGGGCGCACGGCCAGCAGCGCGTCGAGGACCTCGGGGTCCGGGCCCCGGTCGGGAAAGGGCCGGGCGAGCAGCGAGGGATCGGTCAGGTCCGCGCCGTCCCCCTCCCAGCGCCAGCGGCCGTCCACCCGACGGGCCGGGAAGAGGCCGTGGGCGGGACCCGCGCCGCCCGCGGCCACGGAGGTGAGGAAACTCCGGTAGTCGTCCGGCAGCCGCACCCCTGTCTGCGCTTCGAGCTCGGCGAGCTCGTCGTCCGTCAGCGGGTCCTCTAGGACCCACCCGTGTCCGCGCGAACCGAACACCTCGCCGCCGGACGGCTGGGCGCCCAGCGCGGCCACCCGCCGGCGGACACCGCTCCACTGCTGATCATCCATGCGCAGAGCGTAGGGGGAGCCACTGACAGCGGGGTCGGTCGCACCGGCGCCCTCACGCGGGGGTGCCGAGAGGCGGCCCGTCGAGCACGCGGGGCTTGTACTCGACCAGTTGGATGCTGTCGTCGAAGGTGCGGTGCCCGGTCATGTCGAGGGCGACGTCCGGATAGCCGTCGTAGATGCGCTCCTCGCCCGTGGCCCCGGTGATCACCGGGAACATCACGACCCGGAAGCGGTCGACGAGTCCGGCCCGCAGCAGGGACCGGCACAGGGCGAGGCTCCCGATCGTGCTGAGGAGCCCCGTACCGTCGGACTTCATGGCCCGGACCGCCTCGACGGCGTCGCCCCGGACGAGCGTGCAGTTGGGCCAGGTCAGGGGCTCCTTGAGCGAGGAGGAGAACACCACCTTGGACGCCCGCGTCAGTTCGTCCACGGACGCCTCCTCCTCCGGCCGGAACTCGTCCTGACCGCCCGGGACCTCGCCCTCGGCGAAGCCCGACATCAGCCGGTAGGTGTTCGCCCCCATCAGATAGGTGACCTCGGGCTGCTCACCGAGCCACGCGAGGTACTCCGGACCCTCCAGGCCCCAGAACCCCGGCCACCCCTCTCCCGATGCGTATCCGTCGAGCGACGTGATGAAGTCGACCAGAAGCTCCGACATGGCGGTGTCCTTTCCTCGGGTGTCATGAGCTTGGACCGGCGGGAAGCCGCGAACTCATCGGCCGCGCGGGGACGGGCGGAAATCGGCCCGGCCGGCCCCGCACCCGCCACCCGCCGCATGATCACCACTCTTTGCATAAAAGTGCATGCATGCGTATAGTCATGCCATCGACGAGGAGGGTTTCGATGGTGGTACGTGCAGCGGTGGCAGGAGCGAGCGGATACGCCGGCGGGGAACTGCTGCGCCTGTTGCTGGTCCACCCCGAGGTCGAGATCGGCGCGCTCACGGCGAACTCCAACGCGGGGCAGCCCCTCGGCGCCCTGCAGCCGCATCTGCGGCCGCTCGCCGGACGGATCCTGGAGCCGACCACCGCGGAGGTGCTCGCCGGGCACGACGTGGTCTTCCTCGCCCTGCCGCACGGGCAGTCCGCCGCCGTCGCCGAGCAGCTCGGCGACGAGGTGCTGGTGGTCGACATGGGCGCCGACTTCCGGCTGAAGGACGCCGCGGACTGGGAGAAATTCTACGCCTCGCCGCACGCCGGCACCTGGCCGTACGGGCTGCCCGAGCTGCCCGGGGGACGGGTGGCGCTCGCCGGGAGCAAGCGGGTCGCGGTGCCGGGGTGCTACCCGACGGCGGTCTCGCTGGCGCTGTTCCCGGCGTACGCGGCCGGGCTCGTCGAGCCGGAGGCCGTGATCGTCGCGGCCTCGGGGACCTCCGGCGCCGGCAAGGCCCTCAAGCCGCATCTGCTCGGCTCCGAGGTCATGGGCAACATGTCGCCGTACGGCGTCGGCGGCGGGCACCGCCACACGCCCGAGATGATCCAGAACCTCAGCGCCGCCGCCGGTGAGCCCGTCTCCGTCTCCTTCACGCCGACGCTCGCCCCCATGGCCCGCGGCATCCTCGCCACGTGCAGCGCCAAGGCGAAGCCCGGGACGAGCGCCGCATCGCTGCGGGCCGCGTACGAGAAGGCCTTCGCCGACGAGCCGTTCGTCGACCTGCTGCCCGAGGGACAGTGGCCGGCCACCGCCGCCGTCTACGGCTCCAACGCCGTGCAGATCCAGGTCGCGTACGACGAGGCGGCCGGCCGCGCCCTCGTCATCAGCGCCATCGACAACCTCGCCAAGGGCACCGCGGGCGGCGCCCTGCAGAGCATGAACATCGCCCTCGGACTCCCCGAGGACACCGGACTTTCCACGATCGGAGTCGCACCGTGAGCGTCACGGCAGCACAGGGATTCTCCGCGGCGGGCATCGCCGCGGGAATCAAGCAGAGCGGTAACCCGGACCTGGCCCTCGTGGTCAACAACGGCCCCCGCCGCGCCGCCGCGGGCGTCTTCACCTCCAACCGTGTCAAGGCCGCCCCGGTCCTCTGGTCCGAGCAGGTCCTCAAGGGCGGCGAGGTCACCGCCGTCGTCCTCAACTCCGGCGGGGCCAACGCCTGTACGGGTCCCCAGGGCTTCCAGGACACCCACGCCACCGCCGAGAAGGCCGCCGAGGTGCTGGAGGGCCACAGCGCCGGAGAGATCGCCGTCGCCTCCACCGGGCTCATCGGCGTCCTGCTCCCCATGGACAAGCTGCTCCCCGGCATCGAGACGGCCGCGGCCGCCCTCAGCGAGCACGGCGGCGAGAAGGCCGCCATCGCCATCAAGACCACCGACACCGTGCACAAGACCGCCGTCGCCGGCGGCGAGGGCTGGACGGTCGGCGGCATGGCCAAGGGCGCGGGCATGCTCGCCCCGGGCCTCGCCACGATGCTCGTCGTCCTCACCACCGACGCCGACGTGGACGCCGCCGGACTCGACGCGGCCCTGCGCGACGCCACCCGCACCACCTTCGACCGGGTCGACTCCGACGGCTGCATGTCCACCAACGACACCGTGCTGCTGCTCGCCTCCGGCGCCAGCGGCGTCACCCCGGAGCAGAAGGAGTTCGCCGAGGCCGTCCGCACCGTGTGCGACGACCTCGCCCGGCAGCTCATCGGCGACGCCGAGGGCGCCTCCAAGGACATCCGCGTCGAGGTCGTCAACGCCGCGAGCGAGGACGACGCCGTCGAGGTGGGCCGCTCCATCGCCCGCAACAACCTCCTCAAGTGCGCCATCCACGGCGAGGACCCCAACTGGGGCCGGGTGCTCTCCGCGATCGGCACCACGAAGGCGGCCTTCGAGCCCGACCGGCTGAACGTCGCCATCAACGGCGTCTGGGTCTGCCGGGGCGGCGGCGTCGGCGAGGACCGCGAGCTGGTCGACATGCGCTACCGGGAGGTCACCATCACCGCCGACCTCGCCGCGGGCACCGCGTCGGCCGTCATCTGGACCAACGACCTCACCGCGGACTACGTCCACGAGAACAGCGCGTACAGCTCATGACCACGGCGCGGAAGCACACCGCACTCCCGAAGGCGCAGATCCTCATCGAGGCCCTGCCCTGGCTGACCCGGCACAACGGCAAGACCGTCGTCATCAAGTTCGGCGGAAACGCCATGATCGACGAGGAGCTGAAGGCGGCCTTCGCCCAGGACGTCGTCTTCCTGCGGCACGCCGGCCTCAAGCCCGTCGTCGTGCACGGCGGCGGCCCGCAGATCAGCGCCCAGCTCGACAAGCACGGCCTGGTCAGCGAGTTCAAGGCCGGGCTGCGCGTCACCACGCCCGAAGCGATGGACGTCGTCCGCATGGTGCTGGCCGGGCAGGTCCAGCGCGAGCTGGTCGGCCTGCTCAACCAGCACGGCCCGCTGGCCGTCGGCATGACCGGCGAGGACGCCCACACCATCACCGCCACCCAGCACCGGCCCGTCATCGACGGCGAGGCCGTCGACATCGGCCGGGTCGGCGAGATCACCGCCATCGACACCGGCGCCATCCAGGCGCTGCTCGACGACGGCCGGATCCCGGTCATCTCCTCGATCGCCCGCTCCGCCGACGACGCCCACGTCTACAACGTCAACGCCGACACCGCCGCGGCCGCGCTCGCCGCCGCGCTGAACGCCGAGACGCTGATGGTCCTCACCGACGTCGAGGGCCTCTACGAGGACTGGCCGAACAGCGACGACGTGATCAGCCGCCTCACCGCCACCGAACTGGAGAAGCTCCTGCCGGAACTCTCCAGCGGCATGGTGCCGAAGATGCAGGGCTGCCTGCACGCCGTGCGCAACGGCGTGGAGACCGCGCGGGTCATCGACGGCCGGGTCCAGCACTCGATCCTGCTGGAGATCTTCACCGACGAGGGAATCGGGACGATGGTCGTCCCCGACGGACAGGGGGAATCATGAGCAACGCCGAGCTCGCGCAGCGGTGGCAGCAGTCGCTGATGGACAACTACGGCACCCCGAAGCTGTCCCTGGTGCGCGGCGAGGGGGCGTACGTCGAGGACGCCGACGGCACCCGCTACCTCGACTTCGTCGGCGGCATCGCCGTCAACGCCCTCGGCCACGGCCACCCCGCCGTCGTCGAGGCCGTCTCCCGGCAGATCGCCACCCTTGGCCACGTCTCCAACCTCTTCGTCGCCGAACCGCCCGTCGCGCTCGCCGAACGGCTCCTCCAGCTCTTCGGCCGCACCGGCAAGGTCTTCTTCTGCAACTCGGGCGCCGAGGCCAACGAGGCCGCGTTCAAGATCGGCCGGCTCACCGGGCGCACCCACATGGTCGCCACCGACGGCGGCTTCCACGGCCGGACCATGGGCGCCCTGGCGCTCACCGGCCAGCCCAAGAAGCGCGAGGCCTTCGCCCCGCTGCCCGGCGACGTCACGCACGTCCCGTACGGGGACGCCGAGGCGCTGCGGGCCGCGGTGACCACCGACACCGCGCTCGTGATCATCGAGCCCGTCCAGGGCGAGAACGGCGTGGTCGTCCCGCCCAAGGGCTATCTGGAGGCGGCCCGGGAGATCACCCGCGCCACCGGCACCCTGCTCGTCCTCGACGAGGTGCAGACCGGCATCGGCCGGTGCGGCACCTGGTTCGAGCACCAGGCCCACCAGGGCGTCGAACCCGACGTGGTCACCCTCGCCAAGGGGCTGGGCGGCGGACTGCCGATCGGCGCCACCGTGGCCTTCGGCGCGGCCGCCGACCTGCTCGCCCCCGGACACCACGGCACCACGTTCGGCGGCAACCCGGTCGCCTGCGCGGCCGGTCTCGCGGTCCTGGACACCCTCGCCGCCGACGGCGCGCTGGACACCGTGAAGCGGCTCGGCGAACGGATCCGCGACGGCGCCGAGGGCCTCGGCCACCCCCTCCTGGACCATGTACGGGGCTCCGGACTGCTCCTGGGTATCGTGCTCACCGCGCCCCGCGCCGCCCAGGTCCAGCAGGCGGCCCTGGAGGCCGGGATCCTGGTGAACGCGCCCGCCCCCGACGTCGTCCGGCTGATGCCCCCGCTGGTCGTCACGGACGCCGAGGTCGACGCGTTCCTCCGGGCGCTGCCCGGCATCCTCGACGCGGCGGCCGCGCACGAGGACGGGGGATCCGCGAAATGACGTACCGGGGAACGGGGCGACGACGATGACCGACGCGCAGGACACCGAGCACGGAGGGCCCTCCGTGCCGCAGACCCGCACGGCGCGCCACCGCCGGATCGTGGACATCCTGAACCGGCAGCCGGTGCGCTCGCAGAGCCAGCTGGCCAAGCTGCTCGCGGACGACGGACTGAGCGTCACCCAGGCGACGCTCTCCCGGGACCTCGACGAGCTGGGCGCGGTGAAGATCCGCAACACCGGCGGCGAGCTGATCTACGCGGTGCCCAGCGAGGGCGGATTCCGCACCCCGCAGGCCCCGCTGGGCGGCTCCGCCAAGGAGGAGCGGATGCGGCGGCTCTCCGCCGAACTGCTCATCTCGGCGGAGGCGTCGGCCAACCTCGTGGTGCTGCGCACCCCTCCGGGTGCCGCCCAGTTCCTCGCCTCGGCGATCGACCAGGCCGAGCTGCACGACATCCTGGGCACCATCGCGGGCGACGACACGCTCATGCTGATCAGCCGCGACCCGGCCGGCGGGCAGGCCCTCGCCGACCATCTGCTGCGGCTCGCCCAGAACGAGCGCTGAGTCAGTAGCGGGTGATCGCGGTCGGGCCCGAGCGGGTGCCGATCGCGAGGTGCGGACGGCGGGCCGGATCCGCCCAGGCCAGGATCCGGTCCATCGCGGCCGCCGGCACGGAGACGCAGCCGGCGGTCGCACCGCGCCCGTTCACGTGCAGGAAGATCCCGGCGCCCCGGCCGCGCACGGGTCGGTCGTAGTTGAAGCCGACGACGAGCGCCCGCGCGTACTGCGTCCGGTACGTGATCAGATGCTCCGACTCCCCGGCCCGGCAGTCGGCGGGCCGCGGTTCGGTCCACCGGTTGTACGCGCGCGAGGCGTTGTCCTGGCACCACCAGGAGTCGTCGGTGACCTGCCGGTACGGGTAGCGCAGTCCGGGCCACGGGGCCCGTACCCCGAAGGCGTACGGCAGGTCGAACAGACCGGTCGGCGTGGTGGAGGTGCCCTGCTCCCGCGCGGCGCCCTCGGCCAGACCGTTCGCCCCGAAACGGGCGGGCGCGGACCCCTCCGCCACCCACCGCCCGGCCCGTAGGCTCCACCAGGTGACGGTGCCCGTCGTCGAACCCGTCCCGGCCGCCACCGCCGTGATCAGCTGACGGCCCCCGCCGGTGTCCGCCAGCCGCAGCGGCAGCGGACCGGCGTCCGGGGGCCGGGCCCCGACCAGTCCGGCGAGGGCGAACAGAACGGAACCGGCCACCAGAAGTCTGCGCATGCCCCGGACCGTAGGCCGTGCGCGCCCCGCCCACCCGCGCACCTGCTCCGTACGGCCCAACCGCTCACGGCGCCGGCGGCATGACCGGCAGTGGCAGCGGGAGCCCCGGCAGCCCGTCGATGCTGGTGGCGATGTGCTCCTTCTTCTCGAAGTAGGCGCTGAGCGAGGCGTCGTCCTCCCGGGCGAAGCGCTGCCCGTGCAGGGTGCGGTCCTCGTCGTACGTCATGAACGGCACGCCGTATCCGCAGGTGTCCCGAATGAGTTCGGCCGTCACCAGGACGACCGCGCGCAGCCCGTGGTCCGTGACGTCGACCCCGTCGAAGCGCGCGACGAGTTCCGCGAACCTCGGATCGTCGCGGAAGACCGGCTCCCCCCGGCCGTGCACCCGCACGATGTTCGGCGGGCCCTGGAACGCGCACCACATCAGGGTGATCCGCCCGTTCTCCCGCAGATGCGCGACCGTCTCCGCATTGCTCCCGGCGAAGTCCAGATACGCCACACGGTGCTCGTCCAGCACCGCGAACGAACCCCTGACCCCCTTGGGAGACAGATTGACCGTGCCGTCCGCGTCCAGCGGCGCGGTCGCCGTGAAGAAGAGGGGCTGCGCCTCGATGAAGGTCCGCAGCCGGCCGTCGATGCGTTCGTATGTCTTTCCCATACGACGAGTATCGGCCCCGACTCCCCGGCAGCCGGGGGCATTTCAGCCCGTGGGACGGGCGCTCCCGGCGGCTCGCGCCGAGAGGCGCGGCACCGCGAGGGGGTGAGCCGACTTTGACAAGGCATGCAGACCTCTGCATAGTTATGCCTGTCAGTGATCGTGGCGGCGGCCGTAGGTGGACGGCGCAGGCCGCCCCGTGCCCGATCCCCCTGGTTCTTCCGAGGAGCACGCAGTGAGCAACGCCAACGGCAACGGCGACGTACGTCTCTGGGGCGCCCGCTTCGCCGACGGACCGGCCGAGGCGCTGGCCCGGCTGTCCGCGTCCGTCCACTTCGACTGGCGGCTCGCCCCGTACGACATCGCCGGCTCCCGCGCTCACGCACGCGTGCTGCACAAGGCGGGGCTGCTCACCGAGGACGAGCTGAACCGGATGATCGCCGGGCTGGACCAGCTGGAGGCGGACGTCGCGGACGGTTCCTTCACGGGCACCATCGCCGACGAGGACGTCCACACCGCGCTGGAGCGGGGGCTGCTGGAGCGGCTGGGGCCGGACCTGGGCGGCAAGCTCCGGGCCGGGCGCTCGCGCAACGACCAGATCGCCACGCTGTTCCGGATGTACCTGCGCGACCACGCCAGGATCGTCGGCGGCCTCGTGGCCGATCTGCAGGACGCCCTGGTCGGCCTCGCCGAGGCGCACCCGGACGTGGCGATGCCCGGCCGGACGCACCTCCAGCACGCGCAGCCGGTGCTCTTCGCCCACCATGTCCTCGCCCATGTCCAGTCCCTGTCCCGGGACGCGGAGCGGCTGCGGCAGTGGGACGAGCGGACCGCCGTCTCGCCGTACGGCTCCGGCGCGCTCGCCGGCTCCTCGCTCGGGCTCGACCCGGAGGCGGTCGCCGCGGACCTGGGCTTCGAGCGCGGCTCGGTCGGCAACTCCATTGACGGAACGGCCTCGCGGGACTTCGTCGCCGAATTCGCCTTCGTCACCGCGATGATCGGCGTCAACCTCTCCCGGATCGCCGAGGAGATCATCATCTGGAACACGAAGGAGTTCTCCTTCGTCACCCTGCACGACGCCTTCTCCACCGGCTCCTCGATCATGCCGCAGAAGAAGAACCCGGACATCGCCGAACTGGCCCGGGGCAAGTCGGGACGGCTGATCGGCAACCTGACCGGGCTGATGGCCACGCTGAAGGCCCTGCCGCTCGCGTACAACCGGGACCTCCAGGAGGACAAGGAGCCCGTCTTCGACTCCTGCGACCAGCTGGAGGTCCTGCTCCCCGCCTTCACCGGCATGATGGCCACCCTGACCGTCAACCGCGCCCGCATGGAGGAACTGGCCCCGGCCGGATTCTCGCTCGCCACGGACATCGCCGAGTGGCTGGTCAAGAAGGGCGTCCCGTTCCGGGTCGCGCACGAGGTCGCCGGTGAGTGCGTCAAGGAGTGCGAGCACCACGGCATCGAGCTGGACGAGCTGACCGACGAGCAGTTCGCGAAGATCTCCGAGCATCTGACCCCCGAGGTCCGCACGGTCCTCAACGTGGCCGGCGCGCTGGCCTCGCGCAGCGGCCGGGGCGGTACGGCCCCCTCGGCCGTCGCGGTCCAGCTCGCCGAGGTCAAGGCCGACCTCGCCGTCCAGCACGCCTGGGCGGCGGCGCGCAAGTAGCCGTCCGCGCATCGCGGGCTACGTTGGGGGTAGGGGGTGAGGACCCCGCCTACCGAGGAGCCCGCGATGCCGTTCGCCCGACTTGCCGAAGCGACCACCCCGACCGCCCACATCGGGCTCGGCCTGGCGGCCGTCGGCAGGCCGGGCTACATCAACCTCCACCGCGACCGGGACCTGCCGGAGGCCCGCACGGTGGACGCGCTGCGCGAGCGCACGCACGAACTGCTGGACGCGGCCTACGCGCAGGGCGTGCGCTACTTCGACGCCGCCCGGTCCTACGGCCGCTCCGAGGAGTTCCTGGCCGCGTGGCTGGCCGCCCGGCCCGAGGTCCGCGACGTCGTCGTCGGCAGCAAATGGGGCTACACCTACACCGCCGACTGGAGCGTCGACGCCGAGGCCCACGAGGTCAAGGACCACTCCCTCGCCACCTTCGAGCGGCAGCGCGCCGAGACCGCCGCCCTGCTCGGCGACCGGCTCGACCTCTACCAGATCCACTCGGTGACGGCCGACAGCCCCGCGCTCACCGACAAGGAACTGCACACCCGGCTCGCCGCGCTCGCGGCCGACGGCGTCAGTGTCGGCCTCTCCACCAGCGGACCCGGCCAGGCCGACGCGATCCGGGCCGCCCTCACCGTGACCGTGGACGGCGAACCGCTGTTCCGTACGGTCCAGGCCACGTACAACGCGCTGGAGACCTCGGCCGGGCCCGCGCTCGCCGAGGCCCATGACGCCGGGCTCACCGTCATCGTCAAGGAGGCCATGGCCAACGGCCGCCTCGCGGGCACCGAGGCCCCGGCCGTGCTGCGGGAGATCGCGGACGCCGAGGGGCTGGGCGCCGACGCGGTCGCCCTCGCCCTCGTGCTGCACCAGCCGTGGGCCGGGGTCGTGCTCTCGGGAGCGGCGACCGTCGCCCAGCTCGCCGGGAACCTCCACGCGCCCGTCCTCGGCCTCGACGAGGAGCGGCGGGCCGGGCTGGACCAGCTGGTGGAGGAGCCGGAGGCGTACTGGCGGCACCGCGCCGCCCTGCCCTGGAGCTGAGCCCGGCCGGTCAGCCGCGTGCCCCCAGCCCGTCCGCCCACGCGGCCAGCGCCTCGAAGTCGGCCCGCTCCAGCCCCACCCGGGGGTCCGTCCACCGCAGCAGGGCCGCGACGCCCCCGCCGTGCTCCGTCACCCACGCCCGGTCGTGGTCGGTGATCTCGTCGTCGACCCAGGCGAACGGCCGCCCGGCCGCGTACTCCACGACGTACCGGGTTTTCCAGTACGTTCCGGCCGGGGCGCTGCCGTGCATCTCGGGCCAGTCGATGAAGGGCAGTTCGGGCAGGCCCAGACGCGGGCCGATCCACTCGTTCGCCTCGCCCTTCCAGGTGGTGGCCCAGACCAGCTCGTAGCGGCTGCCGAGCGCCCGCAGCTCCTCGCCGTGGCGCGGGTCGAGCAGCACCGGCAGGGGCCGGCCGGAGGTCCAGCCGGTCGGCCGGGTCAGATGCCGGGTGAAGCCCTCGGGCGGCACCCGGCGGTCGAGCGCCGCGTACGGATTGAGCGGACCGTCGACGTCGATCAGCAGCAGCGGCTTCATTCCGCCATGGTCCTCCGGACGGCGACGGCGGCGCGAGCCACTTTCCGGTGAGACATTGATGTCTCAAATGGGTTAGTGTCGTCTCATGACGCTTGATCGTGAGCAGGTCCTGCGCAGCGCCGCCGCCCTGCTGACCCGGAAGTCCACCGCCACCATGGACGAGGTCGCCCGAGCGGCCGGCATCGGCCGCGCCACCCTGCACCGGCACTTCGCCGGACGGGACGCCCTGGTCAGGGCGTTGGAGGAGCTGGGCATCCAGGAGTTCGGGGCGGCGCTCGACGCCGCCGCCCTGGACGAGGGCACGGTCGAGGAGGCCCTGCGGCGCTTCGTCGTCGCGGTGGAGCCCAGCGCCGGACTGCTCTCCTTCCTGGTGACCGAGAACCAGCTCTTCGAGGGCGACGAGCAGAACGAGGGCTGGGACCGGCTGGACGCCCGCGTCTCCGCGTTCTTCCGCCGCGGCCAGGAACGCGGCGAGATCCGCATCGACCTCACCCCCGCCTGGCTGACCGAGGCGCTGTACGGGCTGATCAGCAGCGCCGCCTGGTCCGTCCAGGCCGGCCGGGTGGCCGCACAGGACTTCTCCCACATGATCGTCGAGTTGCTGCTCGGCGGCGCACGCCGGAGCGTGGAGCAATGAGCACCCTGGAACAACGGCCCGAACCCGCACCCGAGGCGTACCGGCCGGGACGGTGGATCGCGCTCGCGGTGCTCGTCCTCGCCGTCCTGCTCGTCGCGGTCGACGCCACCGTCCTCGGCCTCGCCACCCCGTTCCTCAGCGAGGACCTGGAACCGACCGGCACCCAGCTCCTGTGGATCGGCGACGTCTACTCCTTCGTCATCGCCGGGCTCCTCGTCTCGATGGGCAGCCTCGGTGACCGCATCGGCCGCAAGAAGCTGCTGCTCTGCGGCGCCACCGCCTTCGGCGCGGTCTCGGTGCTCAACGCCTACGCGAGCTCCCCCGAGATGATGATCCTGGCGCGGGCGCTGCTCGGTGTCGCCGGTGCCACGCTGATGCCGTCGACCCTGGCCCTGATCCGCAATCTCTTCCACGACGCCCGCGAGCGCAGCCTCGCCATCGGCATCTGGGGCGCGATGGCCTCGGCCGGCGCGGCCGTCGGACCCGTCGTCGGCGGATTCCTGCTGGAGCACTTCTGGTGGGGCTCCGTCTTCCTGATCAATCTGCCGGTCATGGCCGTGCTCGTGGCCGTCGGGATCAAGATGATCCCGGAGTCGAAGAACCCGGCCCCCGGCCCCTGGGACCTGCTCAGCGTGCTGCTCTCGCTGGTCGGCATGATCGGCGTCGTCTACGCCATCAAGGAACTGGCCGCGCACGGCGGCAGCTGGGAGGTCGCGCTCGCCGGCATCGGCGGACTGGCGGCCCTCGTCTGGTTCGTCCGCAGGCAGTTCCGGCTCCCCGCACCCCTGCTGGACATGCGGCTCTTCCACCACCGGGGCTTCTCCGGCGCGGTCCTCGCCGATCTGCTGACCATCCTCGGCCTCTCCGGCCTCGTCTTCTTCCTCTCCCAGTTCCTGCAACTGGTCCAGGGACGCGGACCGCTGGAGGCCGGACTCGCCGAACTGCCCGCGGCCGTCGGCGCGGTCACGGCCGGTCTGCTGGCCGGCACCGCCGCCCGCCGCTTCTCCGTGCGCACGGTGGTCTCCGGCGGCCTCGCCGCCATCGGACTCGCCCTGGCAGCGGTCGCCGCCGTCCACAAGGACACCGGCTACCCGCTCATCGGCGCGCTCCTGCTCGTCGTCGGGGTGGGCGCCGGCTTCGCCTTCACGGTCACCTCCGACGTGATCCTCTCCAGCGTCCCCAAGGAGCACGCCGGCTCCGCGTCCGCGGTCTCCGAGACGGCCTACGAACTCGGCGCCGCCCTCGGCATCGCCCTGCTCGGCTCCATCGTCACCGGGGTCTACGCGGAGTTCACCGCCCCCGCCGGTACCCCGCCGGCCATCGCGGACGCCGCCCACGAATCGCTGGGCGGCGCGGTCGAATCGGCCAAGGCGCTGCCCGCCCACGAGGCGGAGACCCTCGTCTCCGCCGCCCAGCAGTCGTTCGTCGACGGACTCGGCACGGCCTCGGCGGTCGGCGCCGTCGTCCTCGTGGCCACGGCGGTCGCCGCCTGGTTCCTGCTGCGCGGGCAGGAACTGGAGGAGGGCATCGTGCACGACTGAGCCGTGCACCGGACACCGCGAAGGGGCCCGTACCGAGTGGTACGGGCCCCTTCGCGAGCACGGCCGACGGGCGTCAGGCCGCCTTGGCCTTCGTGGCGTACATGTCGACGTACTCCTGGCCGGAGAGCCGCATCACCTCGGCCATCACCGAGTCCGTCACCGCCCGCAGCACATAGCGGTCGCGGTCCATGCCCTCGTAGCGGGAGAACTCCATCGGCTCGCCGAAGCGCACCGTGACCTTGCCCGGCCGCGGCAGGCCCGCGCCGCCCGGCTGGAGCTTGTCCGTGCCGATCATCGCGAACGGCACCACCGGCGCGCCGGTCATCAGCGTCAGCCGCGCGATGCCCGTACGGCCCCGGTAGAGCCGGCCGTCGGGGGAGCGGGTGCCCTCCGGGTAGATCGCGAAGGCCTTGCCCTCCTCCAGCACCCGGCGTCCCGTCATCAGTGCCGCGACACCGCCGCGCCCGCCGTCCCGGTCCACCGGGATCATGCCGACGCCGGTGAAGAACCAGGCCATCAGCCGGCCCTTGAGCCCCTTGCCCGTGACGTACTCGTCCTTGCCGATGAAGAACACCGGACGGTCGCAGCAGATCGGCATGATCATCGAGTCGATGAACGTCAGATGGTTGCCCGCGAGGATCACCGGCCCGGTGCCCGGAACGTTCTCGATGCCCTCTATCCGCGGACGGAACATCAGACGCAGGATCGGTCCGAGCACTGCCTTGATGAGTGCGAGACGGGACAACGGTTCCTCCGGTGTAGTGGCCGGGCCGGCCGAGGCAGGGGATTGAGCGGGTCCGTGCAGGTGAGGACGATACTCGTGGGTACTCGCCGCACGCACATCGGGTTCATCCAGTGGATACGCAGTGTTGATGCGTGTTTCCGCCATGTTCGCCCAGGTGCCGCCGTCCGGACGGCACCGCTGCCTACGCTCGATCCTCGCACGACAGGTGCCGTACATCACATGCGAGGAGCATTCATGTCAGAGCGTGCGCAGGCCGCCCCCGGACGACGGACCGTCATGGGCGCGGGGGCCGCCGTAGTCGGAGCCGCCGCCCTCGGTGTCACCGGCACGGCACGGGCCGCGGAGAAGAACGCCGGAACGTCCGCGGGACACGGCGCCGGACACCGCCTCGACCTGCCCGTCCCCACGGTCATCGGCCACCGCGGCACCAGCGGCTACCGCCCCGAGCACACCCTCGGCTCCTACCAGCTCGCCCTCGACATGGGCGCCCACATCATCGAGCAGGACCTGGTGCCGACCCGGGACGGCCATCTCGTCTGCCGCCACGAGAACGACATCACCGCCACGACCGATGTTGCCGACCACCCCGAGTTCGCGAGCCGCAGGACCACCAAGACCGTCGACGGCACCGCCCTCACCGGCTGGTTCACCGAGGACTTCACCCTCGCCGAGCTGAAGACCCTGCGCGCCAAGGAGCGCATCCCCGGCAACCGCCAGAAGAACACGCTGTACGACGGCCGCTGGGAGGTCCCCACCTTCGAGGAGGTCCTGCGCTGGGCCGACCGCGAGGGCCGCCGCCGGTCGAAGCCGGTCTGGCTGTACGTCGAGACCAAGCACCCCACCTACTTCCGAGGCCTGGGTCTCGGCCTGGAGGAGCCGCTCGCCAAGCTGCTGCGCCGCTACGGCCGGCACCGCGCCCAGTCCCCGCTGATCCTCCAGTCCTTCGAGCCCAGCAGCGTCCAGCGGCTCTCGAAGCTCGTCGCCACCCCGCGCATCGTCCTGCTCTCCGGCGCAGGCTCCAGGCCCTGGGACTTCGTCGCCACCGGCGACCCCCGCACCACCGACGACCTGATCCGGCCGGCCGGGCTGAAGTGGATGGCCTCCTACGCCCACGGCATCGGGCCCACCCTGGACCTGATCATCCCCAAGGACGCCTCCGGCCGGCTCACCGAGCCGACCACCCTGGTGCGCGACGCGCACGCCCAGGGCCTCGTCCTCCACCCGTACACGATGCGCAACGAGAACACCTTCCTGCCGGCCGAGTTCCGCCGGGGCACCGACCCCAACGCCTACGGCGACGCCTTCGGTGCCTTCGCCGCGTACTTCGCCACCGGCATCGACGGGATCTTCTCCGACAACCCCGACACCGCGCTCCTGGCCGCCGCGGACTTCGCGGGCAAGTAACCGCCCGCGTCAGCACCCGGCCGGGGCGTGCCCCGGTCGGGTGGTCCCGGCCGGTTCCGCGACCGGCGGGGCCCGTACCGGGTCGGGTGGGGGCGTGACCACGACCGATCTCTCCCGCACCCCGTCCGCCCACGGCGCCGCCGCCCTCGTCCGCACCCTGTATCCGCTGGTCGGGGCCGAGGCACGGGCGGAAGCCTGCGCCACCGGGGCGGCCGTCGACCCCGCCGACCTCGAACAGACCGTCTGGCTGCGGCTGCTGGAGCAGCTGGCCGACCGGGGCGCGCCCGCCGACCCCGGCCGCTGGGTGCGCGACACCGTCCGGGCGGAGGCCCGCCGCGCCCGGCGCGCCGCCCGCCGCGAGCAGCCCTACGACGACCGGACCGCCGCCGTCCCCGCCGGCCCCGACGGCTGCCCCGAGCGGGCCTTCCTCCGCGCCGACCGACGACGGATCCTGCGCGCCGCGGTCGCCCGGCTCTCCGCGCCCTGCGCCCGCTTACTGGAGGCGCTCCTCGCCCCGCACGATCCGACCTACCGCGAGATCGCGGGGGCGTTGGGTATGTCACAGGGGAGTTTGGGCCCGATGCGTTCCCGATGCCTGGGTTGTCTGCGCAGAATGCTCGCGGCGGAGGTTGTAGCTCCTGAACTGCGGGGAAAGGAGCGGTAGACAACCGGCGGAACAGGTGAGCGAGAGGCATGCGCAGATGGGCATGAGCGTGATCATCTCGGCGGCGGAGACGCGGGACGCCGAGCAGATCTTGAAACTCCAGTACCTCTGTTTCCAGAGCGAGGCGGAACTGTACGGGAACTACCGGATCGACCCGCTCGTCCAGACCCTCGACTCGGTCCGCGCCGAGATCGCGACGAACCTGGTGTTCGTGGCGCGGCTCGGCGAGGAGGTCGTCGGTTCGGTACGGGGATCCACCGGACAGGACGGGGCCGGCGAGATCGGACGGCTCTGCGTCCACCCCCGGCTCCAGGGCCACGGGCTGGGCGCCCGGCTGCTGGGCGCCGCGGAGGAGGGCCTCGCCGACCAGCGCGCGGCGACCCGCTTCCGGCTGTACACCGGCCACCGCAGCGAGGGCAATCTGCGGCTCTACCGGCGGGTGGGCTACGCCCCGGTCGGGAACATCACGGGCGTCGACGGCGTCCGGATGATCCTGCTGGAGAAGGAGGCCACGGCGCCCGCGTACGTGCAGAGCGCCTGAGGGCTCACGCGGTGCGCGCGCGGCGCAGCCACATCATCCCGGTGACCGGAAGGATCACCGGGATGAACAGGTAGTCCCGGCCGAAGTACGACCACACGGTGGCGTCCGAGAACGCCGAGGGTTCCACCAGCGTCCAGGTGCCCACGACCAGCACCCCGGCCAGCTCGGCGGCGCAGCACACCAGCGCCGTCCGGCGCGCCCGCTCGCCCCCGCGCACCAGCGAGTAGGTGATGAAGCCGTAGACCAGGGCGGCGCCCGCCGACAGCACGTACGACAGCGGCGCCCTGCCGAAGTCCAGGATCATCTGCACCAGGGCGCGCGAGGCCGCGGCCACGGTGAAGACCCCGTAGAACCAGACCAGCACCCGGCCGGGGCCCGTGCCCAGGTCGAAGGGGCGCTTGGCGTCGGCGGCCGTCGCGGGGCCGCTCTCGGTGTCGGTCACGGTCAGTTTCCCCAGATGTCGTAGAGCCGTACTTCCAGCACGGCCAGCACCACCGCGCCCGCCGCCACCGTCACGGAACCCCACCGGGTCCGCTCGCTCAACGACAGGAAGCCGGCCGCCGGTACGGCGAGGAAGGCCCCGATCAGATAGGCGATGAAGATGGTCATGCCCTGGTCCGGCCGCTCGCCGCGGGCCAGCTGGACGACGCCCACCACCAGCTGGGCCAGTGCCAGCACCGAGACCACGGCCATGCCGATGAAGTGCCAGTCCTTGGTGGGCTGGTCCCGGTAGGCGGCGAATCCGCACCAGGCGGCGAGGGCGAGGGCGGCCGCGGCGACCGCGATCGTCAGGGCGTCGAGCATGAGGCGAGGGTATTACGGGCGGTTCCGCCCCCCGCGTGCGCCCCCGGGACCGCCCGCGGCCGCCGTGGCCTTGACCACAGCCCGCCTTCGGGGCCGGTCCGGGCCCGGGGTCGCAGAATCTTCGGGTGGTGCGGTGTTTGCGCAGGTCAGAGCCGTAGAGGGACCATGCCGCGCCGGTCCGCCGCACCATCCACCACTGTCCGCTATCCGGACAGCGGGTTCGGCGGAACCATGACGTCTGTTTTACTTGGCGCATGACCACGACGAGCAGCCGCACCCTTGCGACCGAGGCGAACACGACGCCCGGTGCTCGTTGTATGGGTCGAATGCGCGCCTTCTGAGGGCCCACGCCAGAGCCTCGCGCCCCGAAGCGAGACCGAGCCCAGCCGTCCGCACCCAGCGGAACGTGCCCTTCCATGAGACGCCGCCCCGCTGCCGCAGCGCGCAGGGCCACGCCGGAAGCCGGCTCGGAACGTCCGACCGAAACGTCCGGACAGTCTCGACGGACGAATGCCCCGTGCCCGGCGGACACCGCGCCGCGCACTCGACAGTGACGGAAACCCTGTGATCACCACTACGGGCCTCACGAAGGTCTATCAGTCGCGCGGCCGTGAGGTCACCGCCCTGGACGGCGTCGACCTGCACGTCCGCGAGGGCGAGGTGTACGGCGTCATCGGGCAGAGCGGCGCCGGCAAGTCCTCCCTCATCCGCTGCGTCAACCTGCTGGAACGCCCCACCTCCGGCACCGTGACCGTGGCCGGCCGGGACCTCACCGCCCTCGCGGGCCGGGGCCGCCGGGCCGGCAAGGAACTGCGCGAGGCCCGCAGCCGTATCGGCATGGTCTTCCAGCACTTCAACCTGCTGGCCTCCCGCACCGTCCGGGGCAACGTCGAACTGCCCCTGGAGATCCTCGGCGTCACCGGCCGCGAACGCTCCCGCAAGGCCCTCGAACTCCTCGACCTGGTCGGCCTCGCCGACAAGGCCGGGGCCTACCCCGGACAGCTCTCCGGCGGCCAGAAGCAGCGCGTCGGCATCGCCCGCGCCCTGGCCGGCGACCCCAAGGTCCTCCTCTCCGACGAGGCGACCTCCGCCCTGGACCCCGAGACCACCCGCTCCGTCCTCCAGCTACTGCGCGACCTCAACCGGCAGCTCGGCCTCACCGTCCTGCTCATCACCCACGAGATGGACGTCGTCAAGACGGTCTGCGACTCCGCCGCGCTGATGCGGCGGGGCCGGATCGTCGAGTCCGGCACCGTCGGCGACCTCCTCGCCACCCCGGGATCCGAACTGGCCCACGAACTGTTCCCGGTCGGCGGCACCGCCTCCGGACCCGACCGCACCGTCGTCGACGTCACCTTCCACGGCGACGCCGCCGGCCGGCCCGTGATCTCGCAGCTCTCGCGTACGTACAACATCGACATCTCGATCCTGGGCGCCGCCATGGACACCGTCGGCGGCAAGCAGATCGGCCGGATGCGCATCGAACTGCCCGGACGCTTCGAGGAGAACGTCGTCCCGATCGGCTTCCTGCGCGAGCAGGGTCTCCAGGCCGAACTCGTCGACGACGCCCTCGCCCCGGACACCGCACCCGTTTCCGCACCGCTCACCAAGGAGGTGGCGAAGTGACCTGGTCCGAAATGCAGCCGCTGCTGACGCAGGGCACCGTCGACACCCTCTACATGGTCCTGTGGTCCACCGTCGTCACGGTCCTGGTCGGCCTGCCGCTCGGCGTCCTGCTGGTCCTCACCGACAAGGGCGGACTGCTCCAGAACACCCCGGTGAACAAGGTCGTCGGCGTCATCGTGAACATCGGCCGCTCGCTGCCGTTCATCATCCTGCTGATCGCCCTGATCCCGTTCACCACCTGGATCGTCGGCACCTTCATCGGCCCCACCGCCATGATCGTGCCGCTCGCCGTCGGTGCCATCCCCTTCTTCGCCCGGCTCGTCGAGACGGCCGTGCGCGAGGTCGACCACGGGCTGGTCGAGGCCGTCCAGTCCATGGGCGGGTCCATCCCCACGATCGTGCGCAAGGTCCTGCTGCCGCAGTCGCTGCCGTCGCTCGTCTCCGGGGTCACCACCACCGTCATCGTGCTCATCGGCTACTCCGCGATGGCCGGCGCGGTCGGCGGCGAAGGACTCGGCTCCAAGGCCGTCACCTACGGATTCCAGCGCTTCGACAACCGGTTCATGCTCGTCACCGTCGCGCTGCTCGTCGTCATCGTCACCGTGATCCAGCTGATCGGCGACACGGCCGTACGCCTGCTGGCCCGCCGCGGCCGTACCGCCTCCTGAGACTTCTCTCCTCCGAGCCCGCACTCCTTGTCCGGGCGCACCACCATCACCACCTGAAAGAGGCACTCTTCGTGCGTAAGAACATCAAGCTCACCGCGGCTGCCGCCGCCACCGCCGCCCTCGCCCTCGGCCTCAGCGCCTGCGGCACCGACTCCGACCCCTCCGCCAAGAGCGGGTCCGGCGCCTCGGCGGACACCTCGAAGGCGCTCGTCGTCGCCGCGTCCCCGACGCCGCACGCCGACATCCTCGGCTTCGTCCAGAAGAACCTGGCGGCCAAGGCCGGTCTCAAGCTGGAGGTCAAGGAGTTCACGGACTACGTCCTGCCGAACACCGCCACCGAATCCGGCCAGGTCGACGCCAACTTCTTCCAGCACCAGCCCTACCTGGACGACTTCAACCAGAAGAACAACACCCACCTGGTCTCCGTCGGCACCGTCCACCTGGAGCCTCTCGGCCTCTACTCCAAGAAGGTCAAGGCGCTCTCCGGCATCAAGGCCGGCCAGACCGTCGCCGTCCCGAACGACACCACCAACGAGGGCCGGGCGCTCCAGCTCCTCGCCGAGAACGGCCTGATCACCCTCAAGGACGGCGTCGGCACCAGCGCCAAGCTCAGCGACATCACCGACAAGAAGGGCCTGTCCTTCAAGGAGCTGGAGGCCGCCACCGTGCCCCGCGCCCTGAACGACGTGGACGCCGCCGTCATCAACGGCAACTACGCCATCGAGGCGAAGCTCAAGCCCGCCGACGACGCCCTCGTCCTGGAGAAGGCCGACGGCAACCCGTACGCCAACATCGTCGCGGTGAAGAAGGGCGACGAGAAGGACCCCCGCGTCCAGAAGCTCGTGCAGCTCCTGCACTCCGACGAGGTCAAGAAGTTCATCGAGGACACCTACCAGGGCTCGGTCATCCCGGCCTTCGGTACCGCCGCCAAGTCCTGACCCCGGCAGGGCACTTGTCCGACGAGCCCCGCACACCCCGCCCGGGTGCGCGGGGCTCCGTCGCGCCCACCCGGCCATGCGCGCGCCCCACCCGATGCTGCATGCTGTGCCTTTACACGGTCTTCGGCATGGAGCTGCGCATGACTTCCACCTTCCCGGACATCTCCATCAGCACGGACCGGTTGGTGCTGCGCCCGTTCGACATGACGGACGTCCCCGCGTACATCGAGATGATGAACGACGAACTCGTCACGGCCTGGACCGACGCACCCCACCCCTACACCCGGGTCGACGCCGAACGCTGGGTCCGCCGGATCGCCCCCGGCAAGCGCACCGGCGGCGACGGCATCGCCCTGGCCGTCACCGAGTTCCTCACCCAGCGCCTCGTCGGCTCGGTCCGCCTCCGCCGCACCGACTGGCGCACCCGCTCGGCCGAGGCCGCGTACATCACGGCCCCCTGGGCGCGCGGCGAGGGATACGCCACCGAATCGGTGCTGGCCCTCGCCCAGTGGCTCTTCCGCGACCAGGGCTTCGAACGGCTCGAACTGCGCACCGCCGCCGACAACACCGCCGCCCAGCAGGTCGCGCAGAAGCTCGGCTGCATCAGCGAGGGCGTCCTGCGCAACGCCCGGATAGCCCGGTCGCAGACCGAGGACGGCGGATGGACCGACATCCGGACCGACCTGATCGTCTGGGGCCTGCTCCCCGAGGACCTCGAAGGCGTGGCCGAACAGCTCGCCGACGCCGGCGGCTACGGCACGTACCAGGACTGGAACTGACCGGGCGCCGGGGCGGGCGCGCCGCGTTGGTCCGGACCGGGTAACCTCACCCTGCCCGTCCCCGGGCATGCAAGCCCCCACCTGCGACGACTCCAGGAGACTGACGACAGATGGCCGACCGGGTCACAGTGATCGGCTGGGACGGCTCACCACTGACCAGAGCGGCCACCGCCGCGCTCTCGGCCGCCACCCTCGTCGCCGGGGCCGCCCACCACCTCGCGCTGCCCGAGGTCCCCGCACGCGCCGAACGCATCCGCCTCGGCTCCGTCGACCTCGCCGCCCGCCGTATCGCCGGCCACCGCGGCAGCGCCGTGGTCCTCGCCGACGGCGACCCCGGATTCTTCGGCGTCGTCCGCACCCTGCGCGCCCCCGAGCACGGACTGGAGGTCGAAGTGGTGCCCGCCGTCTCCTCGGTCGCCACCGCCTTCGCCCGCGCCGGCATGCCCTGGGAGGACGCCCAGACCGTCGTCGCCCACCCCCGCACCCTGCGCCGCGCGGTCAACGTCTGCCGCGCCCACCACAAGGTCGCCGTCCTCACCTCGCCCGGCGCCGGCCCCGCCGAACTGGCCCTCCTCCTCGAAGGCGTCCACCGCACCTTCGTCATCTGCGAGGAACTCGGCACCGCACGCGAACAGGTCACCGTCGTCACCTCCGACACCGCCGCCGACCACGTCTGGCGCGACCCGAACGTCGTCATCGTCGTCGGCCAGGGCCCCGAACAGCGCGCCGACGCCGGCTGGATCGCCGGCCGCCACCCCGCCTACCCCCGGGGCCTGCGCGGCTGGGCGCTGCCTGCCGACGCCTACCGGGAGGACACCGGCCGGAAGCTCCCCGACACGACGGGCGAGGGCGAGTCCCCGCAGCTGCGCGCCGCCCAGCTCGCCCATCTGGGACCGCGCACCGGGGACCTCGTCTGGGACATCGGCTCCGGCTCCGGGGCGCTGGCCGTGGAGGCCGCCCGCTTCGGCGCGGCGGTCCTGGCCGTCGACAGCGACCCGGAGGCCTGCGCCCGCACCACCGCCGCCGCCCGGACCTTCGGCGTCCAGCTCCAGGTCGTCGAGGGACGCGCCCCGCACGTCCTGGAACGGCTGCCCGAACCCGACGTCGTCCGCATCGGGGGCGGCGGCGTCCCCGTCGCCACCGCCGTCGCCGACCGCAGGCCCGAACGGATCGTGACCCACGCCTCGACCCGCGACGAGGCCGAGGCCCTGGGCGCCGCCCTCGGCGAGAACGGCTACACGGTCCGCTGCTCCCTCCTCCAGTCCGTCGAACTGGACACGTCCGCATGGTCGGAGCGCGAACGCACGGTCGTGTTCCTGCTGTCCGCGCTGCGTTCGGACCTTGCCCCCTGACCCGCCCGGCACGCGGCGGGAGGTAGGCTGGCCGATCGTTGCACCGCGCCCGGCCGTTCGTCGCTTCGTTCGTCAATGTCCGGAAAAGGGGACCGTTTTGGCCCCCGTTGTGGTACGGCAGAACCGGGGGACGCGCGACGTGGCGCAGTCCACAGCGAGCCGTGGCGAAATGACCTGCCGCGGCGGCGATCGGCCGCGAGAATGCAGTATGTCCGCGACCGCTTCGTGCCGCTCGGCGTGCCCGCTCGTTCCACTGGACGAGCGCCCGCGTGCCGTGTTCGGGCGTCCCGGGCGTAGGGCCGAAGGAGCACTGACGATGGGCGAGGGGTACGCATGAGTGACACCGGCCGGATCCCGGGCGAGGGACTGCCGGAGAACGCGGGCATGGTGGAGCAGCCGGGCATCCCCGCCCCGGACGGCTACTCCTTCCCCGACCACTCCGAGCACACGCCCGAGGAAGACGACCTCCTGCTGATGCCGAGCGCCCAGGGGGCGTGGGGCGAGCCCCATATCGTCCCGGCGCCGCACCACGACCCGCTCACGGACCCGCTGCCCGGCCCCGCGCAGCCGCAGGGCCCGGTGCAGTTCCAGGAGCAGACCCCGGTGTACGCCGGTCACCAGCAGTACGCCGAACCGCTCGCGCAGACCGGCCAGGGCACCCATGAGTCCGGCGGCCGGGACTCCGGTCATGTCGACCTCGGCGGGGTACGCATGCCCCAGGCCGCGCCGGCCCCGGCCCCGTCGCCCGCATCCCCGGCCCCGTCGCCCGTCCGCCGCCCGCTGCACCGCGGTCCGGCCTCGGCCGAGTCCCCCTCGTACGGCGGTACGTCGGGGATCGGCGTCGTCCGCTCGCTGGCCGACCGGGGCCCGGCCGGCGCACCGCAGCCCCGCGCGCAGACGGCCGTCCAGCCGCCCGCCGCCCGGCACGCCGGTCCCGCCACCGCCGAACCCGAGTACTTCGAGCTGTCCGCCGACGAGGCGGCCGTCCTGCCGGGCCCACAGCTGGGCGAGATCCCGCCCCAGGGCTCCGGCCCGTGGGCGGCCCCGGCCGCCGCGCCGGTCGCCGAGCAGGCCCCTGCCGCAGAAACGGTCGTCCCGGCGGCCCCGGAAGCCGCCCAGGAGACCGCCCCGGAGACGGTTCCGGAAGCCGTCCCGGAGACAGTCCCGGCGACGGTTCCGGAAGCCGTTCCAGCACAGGTGCCCGACGCGGCCGTGGCCCCCGAGGCCGTGGCCGACGCGAGGGCGGCGAAGCCGGCCCCGGCGGGGAGCGCTGCCGCCCCCGCCGCCGGGGTGCCCGTGCCCGAGACGGCCGCGGTGCCCGCCGGGACCCCCGTCGTCGAGGCGCCGGCCGCCGAGGTCCCCGTCGCGGAGGTGCCCGCCGAAGCGGCGCCGGTCGCGCTGGACCCGATCGCTCAGGCCCCGATCGCTCAGGCCCCGGCGGAGGACGCTCCGGTGGACGAGGCCGCGCGTCCCGAGGCCGCCGTCGGTGAGGCGCCCGTCGTGGAGGCGCCGCCTGCCGAAGCCGTGGCCGCGGAGGCCCCTGCCGTGGAGGCCGCGGCCCCCGAGACCCTTCCGGACGAGCCGCGGTCCGAAGCGGTGGTCGTGGACGAGGCGCCCGCGACCCTGCCCGACGCGGTGCTCCCGGACGGGAGCGTGCCGGTGCCCGGGGACGGGCAGCTGACGGACGGTCCGCCGTCCGCCGCGCCCGCGACGGCGGAGCAGCCGGTGGCCGAGCAGCCCGCGGCGGCCGCACCGCCGGCGGAGCCGGAGGCCCCCGCCGAGATCGCCGCCCAGCCCGAGCCCGAGGCTGCGGACGCCGGGACCGCTCCGGTGACGGAGAAGCGGATCGGCCCCATCGCCCTGGGCCCCGTGCCGGAACCCGAGGCGGAGAGCGGCCCCGAGGTCATCGAGACCCCCGACCTGACGCGGCACCAGCCGGAAGCGACGCTTCCGGAGGCCGTGGCGGCCGAGGCGGCCGTTCCCGCCGAGGCACCGGTCGCGGCGGAGCCGCAGCAGTCCGACGGAGTGACTCCCGAGGTGCGCGAGGCGCCCGAGGCACCGGCGGAGAACCCGGTCCAGGAGGCGGAAGCCGTGGTCCGGGGAGCGGAGGCCCCGGCACAGGCCGAGGCCGCGGGCGAGACCCGGCCCGACGCCCCCGCCCACGACGGCACCACGCCTCCGGCGGACGCCGGGGCCCAGGAGCCCCACGGCCCCCGGGGATCCGAGCCGGCCGAGACCGTCGCCGCGCCCGACGACGCCCCCGCCGACACCACCGACGAGGCGGCCGACCCCGTTCCGCCCGCCCCCGGCTACGACGACGCCGAGCGCGAGGCCGTCCTGCGCGTCATGCGCGAGCGCCGCGACATCCGCAACGGCTTCCGCGGCGACCCCGTCCCGCACGAGGTGCTGCTGCGCGTCCTGGAGGCGGCCCACACCGCCCCCAGCGTCGGACATTCCCAGCCGTGGGACTTCGTCGTCATCCGCTCCGCCGAGACCCGCCGCTCCATGCACGAACTGGCCCAGCGCCAGCGCGACGCGTACGCCAAGTCGCTCCCCAAGGCGCGGGCCAAGCAGTTCAAGGAACTGAAGATCGAGGCGATCCTCGACACTCCGGTCAACATCGTCGTCACGGCCGACCCGACCCGGGGCGGCCGGCACACCCTCGGCCGGCACACCCAGCCGCAGATGGCCCCGTACTCCTCGGCGCTCGCCGTCGAGAACCTGTGGCTGGCCGCCCGCGCCGAAGGGCTCGGCGTCGGCTGGGTCAGCTTCTTCGACGAGCGCGAGATGGTCCGCGCCCTGGGGCTGCCCGAGCACCTCGAAGTCGTCGCCTACCTCTGCGTGGGCTACGTCGACGAGTTCCCCGAGGAGCCCGAGCTGATGCAGGCCGGATGGTCCAAGCGCCGCCCGCTCTCCTGGGTCGTCCACGAGGAGACGTACGGCCGCCGCGCCCTGCCCGGCGAGGAGCCGCACGACCTGCTCCAGGAGACCGTCTCCAGCATCCGGCCGCTGGACGCCAAGGCGCTCGGCGAGGCCTGGGAGCGGCAGAAGCGGATGACGAAGCCGGCCGGCGCCCTCGGCATGCTGGAGATCATCTCCGCCCAGCTCTCCGGCCTCTCCCGGATGTGCCCGCCGCCGATCCCGGAGCCCGCGGCCGTCGCGATCTTCGCCGGCGACCACGGGGTCCACGCCCAGGGCGTCACGGCCTGGCCGCAGGAGGTCACCGGCCAGATGGTCGCCAACTTCCTCGGCGGCGGCGCCGTCTGCAACGCCTTCGCCGCCCAGGTCGGCGCCGAGGTGTGCGTCGTCGACGTCGGCGTGGCCACCGAACTGCCCGCCACGCCCGGACTGCTGCCCCGCAAGGTGCGGGCCGGCACCGCGGACTTCACCACCGGCCCCGCGCTCACCCGCGAGGAGGTCCTGGCCGCGATCGAGGTCGGCATCGAGACCGCCCGCGATCTGGTCGCGGCCGGCAACAAGGGGCTGCTCACCGGCGAGATGGGCATCGCCAACACCACCGCGTCCGCCGCCCTGATCTGCGTCTACACGGGCATGGACCCGGCCGAGGTCACCGGCCGGGGCACCGGCATCAACGACGAGATGCACGCCCGCAAGGTCGACGTGGTGCGCCGCGCCCTCGAACTGCACCAGCCGGACCCCGCCGACCCGATCGGCGTCCTGGCCGCCGTCGGCGGTCTGGAGCACGCGGCCATGGCCGGATTCCTGCTCGGCGGGGCCTCGCTCCGCACCCCGGTGGTCCTGGACGGGGTCAGCGCGGGCGCCGCGGCCCTCGTCGCCCGTGCCATCGCCCCGGAGGCCCTGGCCGCGTGCATCGCCGGCCACCGCAGCGCCGAGCCCGGCCATGTCGCCGCGCTCAACAAGCTGGGCCTGCGCCCGCTGGTCGACCTCGACCTGCGCCTCGGCGAGGGCACCGGCGCCCTGCTGGCCCTGCCGATCGTGCAGAGCGCGGCCCGCGCCATGCACGAGGTCGCCACGTTCGACTCGGCGGGTGTGACGGAGAAGTAGCCCGCCGGTCACCGGGCCGCGTCCGGAGAGTCCCGCCCCGGCCTCCGGGCGCACGGCGGGACCGCTCCGGACCCGACCCGGTGCCGCAGGGGCACCACGGACCCCTCGGGCCCTCGCGGCGCGGCACCCCGTTCCAGGAGGTCCGGGGCCCGCGGTCGGCCACCGTCCCGCACCCGCCCCACCCCGTTCCGGGAGGTCCGGGGCCCGCCGTCGGCACCCGGCCACCGTCCCCGCACCCGCCCCCACCCCGTATCGTGAACCCCACCCACGATCCGCGACACCGCACGTCACAGCCGCTCCACCGTCGCAGCGGCCCGCAGCCCCCGCATCGCACGAGGAGCCCGCACCGCCATGGCCGAGCACGCCGATCACCCCGCCTACCCCGTCGGACTGCGCCTCAACGGGCGCCGTGTGGTCGTCGTCGGCGGCGGCCAGGTCGCCCAGCGCCGGCTCCCCGCCCTCATCGCGGCCGGCGCCGACATCGTCCTGGTCTCCCCGTCCGCCACCCCTTCCGTCGAGGCGATGGCCGACGCCGGTGAGATCCGCTGGGAGCGCCGCCCGTACGCCGACGGCGACCTCACCGACACCTGGTACGCCCTCATCGCCTCCGACGACGCGGCCGCCAACGACGCCGCCTCCGCCGAGGCCGAGCGCACCCGCACCTGGTGCGTCCGCAGCGACGACGCCGACGCCGCCACCGCCTGGACCCCCGCCACCGGCCGCAGCGAGGGCGTGACCGTCGCCGTCCTCAGCAGTGACATCCACGGCCGCGACCCGCGCCACTCCGCGGCCGTCCGCGACGCCATCGTCGAGGGCCTGCGCGACGGCACGCTCGCCGCGCCCCAGCACCGCACCCGCGTCCCCGGCGTCGCCCTGGTCGGCGGCGGCCCCGGCGACCCCGACCTGATCACCGTCCGCGGCCGCCGCCTCCTCGCCTCGGCCGACGTCGTGATCGCCGACCGGCTCGGCCCCCGCGATCTCCTCGACGAACTCCCGCCGCACGTCGAGGTGATCGACGCCGCGAAGATCCCGTACGGCCGCTTCATGGCCCAGGAGGCCATCAACGCCGCGCTGATCGAGCACGCCAAGGCGGGCAAGGCCGTCGTCCGTCTCAAGGGCGGCGACCCGTTCGTGTTCGGACGCGGCATGGAGGAGGCCCAGGCGCTCGCCGCCGAGGGCATCCCGTGCACCGTGGTGCCCGGCATCTCCAGCTCCATCTCGGTGCCCGGCGCCGCCGGCATCCCCGTCACCCACCGAGGCGTCGCCCACGAGTTCACCGTCGTCAGCGGCCATGTCGCCCCCGACGACGCACGCTCCCTGGTCGACTGGGAGGCACTCGCCCGGCTCCGCGGCACGCTCGTCCTCCTGATGGCCGTCGACAAGATCGGCGCCATCGCCCGCGCGCTCGTCGCCCACGGCAAGTCGCCCGACACCCCGGTCGCCCTGGTCCAGGAGGGCACCACCGCCGCGCAGCGCCGTGTCGACGCCACGCTCGCCACCGTCGGCGAGCGCGCCGAGGCCGAGGGCGTCCGCCCGCCCGCCGTCATCGTCATCGGCGACGTCGTCGCGGTCGGCCCCGGAACCCCCGCCGCAATCAACGAGTAACCATCGGTAACGGATCTTCCTCCAGACCGTTGGCACCACACACCGGACAAGGCAGTATCAAGCTGTGGCTGATCTCATCACCGTCGACGACCCCGACGACCCCCGTCTGCGCGACTACACCGGTCTGACCGACGTCGAGCTGCGGCGCCGCCGAGAGCCCGCCGAGGGCCTCTTCATCGCGGAGGGGGAGAAGGTCATCAGACGGGCCCGCCACGCCGGCTACGAGATGCGCTCCATGCTCCTGTCGGCGAAGTGGGTCGACCTGATGCGTGATGTGATCGACGAGGTCCCGGCACCGGTGTACGCGGTCAGCCCCGAACTCGCCGAACGCGTCACCGGCTACCACGTCCACCGCGGCGCGCTCGCCTCCATGCAGCGCAAACCCCTGCCGACCGCCGACGAACTGCTGCGCACCACCCGCCGCGTCGTCGTCATGGAGGCCGTCAACGACCACACGAACATCGGGGCCATCTTCCGCAGCGCCGCCGCGCTCGGCATGGACGCCGTCCTGCTCTCCCCGGACTGCGCCGATCCGCTCTACCGCCGCTCCGTCAAGGTCTCGATGGGCGCCGTCTTCTCCGTGCCCTACGCCCGCCTCGACACCTGGCCCAAGGCCCTGGAGACGGTCCGGGAAGCGGGCTTCAAGCTGCTCGCGCTGACCCCCGACGAGAAGGCCAGCAGCATCGACGAGGCCGCCCCCCACCGGATGGAGAAGGTCGCCCTGATGCTGGGCGCCGAGGGCGACGGACTGTCCACCCAGGCCCTCGTCGCCGCCGACGAATGGGTCCGCATCCCGATGGCCCACGGCGTCGACTCGCTCAACGTCGGTGCCGCCGCCGCGGTCGCCTTCTACGCGGTGGCCACCGGCCGCCCGGAGTCCTGACCCGTACGTGCGGTCGCCACCGGCCACCCGGAGTCCTGAACCGGACTCCTACCGCTCGTTCCCGGCCCGGTCGGCGTCCCCGACCCTGGCCGGCTGCGTTCCGCCCTGCCCGGGGGCGGTGCCGTCGCTGAGGCTGTGCCCCGGCCCGGCGCCGAGCCCGCGCGCGGGCCCCTGGCAGCCCTGGGCCGCGGCAATGCCCAGGGCGACCAGCAGCGTCACCACCACGAAGACGACCAGACGCTGCCGCAGCAGCCGCGGGTTGGCCGGGCGCCGCCCCGCCGAGGTCGGACGTGTGCCCGGACGTGTGCCCGGCCTGCCGTTCGTCCCGGGTGCGGGCCTCGGCCGCTTCCCCGGCTGGGTGCCCCCGCGCGAGTGCTGCTGCGGACCCGGGCGCGCACCACCGGTCCTGGGCGGGGCGCCGCGCCCCGGCGCCGTCGGCCGGCCCTGCGGGCGCGACACCGGCCCGGGGCCCGGGGCCCGGCGCGTCTGCTGCTCGGTGTGCGGACCGCTCAGCCGCCCCGTCGGACGGTCGGCCTCCTGGGCCGACCGCTGGACCGGCGGCCGGCTGTCGTGCAGCCCCTGCGCCTCCCGCGCCGCGATCTCCTTGAGCCGCATGGAGAGTTGCAGGGTGCTGGGCCGCTCCTCGGGATCCTTCGCCAGACAGGCGCTCACCAGCGGGGCGAGCGCGTCGTGCACGTCGTACAGTTGCGGCTCCTCGTGCACCACGCGGTACAGCATCACCTCGGAACTGCCGTGCCCGAACGGTGAATCGGCCATCGCGGCGTACGCCAGGGTCGCCCCCAGCGAGAAGACGTCCGTCGCCGGCGTCACCGCCGCGCCGCGCACCTGCTCCGGCGCGAGGAACCCGGGCGAACCGACCGCCGTGCCGACGTGCGTCAGCGTGGACGCGCCGGTCGCCCAGGCGATGCCGAAGTCGATGATCCGGGGGCCCTTGGGGGAGAGCAGGATGTTCGACGGCTTGAGGTCCCGGTGCACCACACCGGCCTCGTGCACCGCCACCAGGCCCTCGGAGAGCGCCGCCCCGATCGAGGCCACCTCGGCGGCCGACAGCGGACCCTCCTCGGCGACCTTGTCGTGCAGCGAGGGCCCCGGCACGTACTGCGTGGCGAACCACGGACGGTCCGCCTCCAGATCGGCCGCGACCAGCCGGGCCGTACAGCCGCCGCGGATCCGCCGCGCGGCCGACACCTCGCGCGCGAAGCGCGAACGGAACTCCTGATCCTCCGCCAGATCCGGCCGGATCACCTTCAGCGCCACCCGCTGCCCGCGACGGTCCGAACCGAGGTAGACGACACCCATGCCGCCCGCCCCGAGCCGTCGGTGCAGTCTGAACGAGCCGACGACACGCGGGTCCTCGCGCCGGAGCCGCATCATCGCCATGTCTGCCCATCCCCGCTGCCTGGTCCGCCTGACGAGGCACAGCTTACGTACCCGCCGCCCGGGGCGCTCAGAGGCCGCGCCCTCGCCGGGCAATCGATTGTCAGTGCCGGGTGGGAAACTTGAGGAGTGGTCAGGGAGCCGGGGATCCGGGCTCCCGGACCCGTGCGAGATCTCAAGGGTCAGTCGCAGAAGGGGGATTGGATCAATGAAGGGCGATCGGGTCGAGATAGTCGTGGACGCCGGGGACACCACCCGGACCTACGAGGTAGTGGCCTCCAGGGCCGGCCGCAGGGTGGAGACGGCGGTCCGTCGCGGGGTGGTCGAAGTGAGTGAAGTCACCAGGAGCGGTTCGGTCGTGCGCACCGCCCGTTTCATGGCGACCAGGGTGCTCGCCCTGGTCGAACAGCCGGTCCCCAGGGAGGACCCCTCCGAGCACACTGTGGGGGATGACCCCGGGGTCCGGTAGCCCCTTCTCCACCCAGGGGAGTACGCCGGCTCCCCACGGCTCATCCTCCGGGAGGCCCGGCATTCGGTACGAGGGCATGACGCCGACCGCCGCCCGGATCCCTAGTGTTGAGGTCAAGCGGCGGGCGTTCGCACTCGTCCCCCGAGGTCACACGCCCGCCGCCCCACGATCAGGTCAGGAGAGGAACCATGGCGGACACGGCAGCGCGGACAGTCGTCCGTACGCGGGGACACAAGGCCCACGCCCCGTTCGCCGGCCGTCCGGCCACCGGCCGCCGCCACCCGCTGGTGGCCACGGCGATGGTTCTTCCTCTGGCGGCCCTGCTCACGGTCGTCTTCGGCGGCTGGGACGCGGTGGTCACACAGGCGTCGTCCGTGGGCGTGATGCTGGGGCGCTGAGCGGCGCCCCGGGTCCGGAAGAGCGGTCCGGACCGGGACATCCGGCCAACAACCCCGTGGGGACGGGGGTGCGGCGGACGGCAGCGTTTGTCCGGTCAGCTGGGGAGCTGACCGGACATCGCGCTGTCCGGGCCCGGAAGGCCCCGGACACCGGAGCGCACCGGACCACCGGCGTACGCTCTCCGGCGGACGGGCACCGGGCCCGGCCCGCCCTGTCCGTCCCACCCGGGGGAGCCCGTGACCGCCGACGTCGTACGTGCCCTGGGTGCCCTCGCCCACGAGGCCGTCCACACCACCGCGACCGGGGAGCCCCGAGAGGCGCCGGGCACCGCCTGCGGCTGTCCCGCACCCGTCGTCCTCGCGGACCGGGCGGACGGCACCGTGGTGCGCCTCGGCGCCGTCGTCGCCAAGGCGCACGCCCCCGGTACGGACACCGCCGCGCTCGCCGCCCGGCTCGGCCCGGCCGCCGACCCGGGGCTCGCCGGCATCCTGCTCCCGCCCCTGCCCGTCCCCTCCGCGGCCGGCGGCGCCGGTGCGCCGTACCTCACCGCACTCCACGGCCGCCCGGTCACCCTCTGGCCGTACGGCGCGCCGGTGGACCCCGACGATCCGGACCGGGCGCCCTGGGAGGAGGCCGGAGCGCTGCTCGCCCGGCTGCACCGGGTCGGGCCCCGGCCCGCCGCCACCCCGCCGCCGGTGCCCGGACCGCGGGACGGGGGAGCGGACCGTACCGGGTCCGCCGCTCCGCCGCCCATGCGCGGCCCCGCGAAGGCCGCGCTCGCCGTGGCCCGGATGCGTGCCGCCCGGCCCGACGGCCCGGCCACCGCGCCCGTGCTCGCGGCCTGGGCGGCGCTGCCCGCCTGGGCCCGCGACGAGGAACCCGCACCCGCGCACCGCATCCGCCCGCTCTGCCACGGCGACTTCCACCTCGGTCAGCTCGTCCGCCGGTCCGCGTGGGGCGGCTGGCTGCTGATCGACATCGACGACCTGGGGCCCGGCGACCCCGCCTGGGACCTCGCCCGGCCCGCCGCCTGGTTCGCGGCCGGACTGCTGCCGCCCGGGATCTGGGACCGTTTCCTGGCCGCCTACCGGGCGGGCGGCGGGCCTGCCGTCCGCGCCGACGGCGACCCGTGGCCCGAGCTGGACGCCGCCGCACGTGCCCTGACCGTGCAGACGGCCGCCCTCGCGCTCGCCAAGTGCGCGGCGGAGCGGCGGAATCCGGATGAGGTGGAACAGGTGATGATCGACTCCTGTGCCCGAATCGCCGCACTCCCACCCGAGTTGGCCGCGGCGGAACCGTCGTAGGCTGACCCGGACGCCGCCGGGCCCACCTTCCGGCGACGGATGACCGACGGCGAGGAGTGAGCCCGAAGATGCAGTGTCCCAAGTGCCACGCGGCGATGCACACGTACAACCGCAACGGCGTTCAGATCGAGCAGTGCAGCGGCTGCCGGGGGATCTTCCTGGACTACGGCGAGCTGGAGACGCTGAGCCGCATAGAGGCGCAGTGGACCCAGCAGGCGCCGCCGGCCCCGCCGGTCCAGCAGGGCTACCCGTCGGCGCCCGCGCCGGCCTGGGGCGCCCCGCAGCACCACGGCGGGCACCACGGGGGCCACTACCGGCACAAGAGCTTCGGGCACATGCTCTTCTCCTCCTGACCCGCAGCCGTGCCGGGGCGTGCGCGCCGCGTCCGTCCCGGCACGGACCGCAGGAGAGGGAACGACGAAGCCCCGGTCGTCTCGACGACCGGGGCTTCGGGCTGTGCGCGATACTGGGATTGAACCAGTGACCTCTTCCGTGTCAGGGAAGCGCTCTCCCGCTGAGCTAATCGCGCAGGGTGAACCTGCGTGTACTGCGTGCGCGATACTGGGATTGAACCAGTGACCTCTTCCGTGTCAGGGAAGCGCTCTCCCGCTGAGCTAATCGCGCGGGGATCCTTGCGGACCAGTGGACGATACTGGGATTGAACCAGTGACCTCTTCCGTGTCAGGGAAGCGCTCTCCCGCTGAGCTAATCGTCCTTGGAGGTGGAGACGGGATTTGAACCCGTGTAGACGGCTTTGCAGGCCGTTGCCTCGCCTCTCGGCCACTCCACCAGGGATGGGGGCTCGGGAAGATCCCCCATCTTCTGCGAGCGGACGACCAGGTTCGAACTGGCGACCTCAACCTTGGCAAGGTTGCGCTCTACCAACTGAGCTACGTCCGCTTGTCGGTTCCGGTTCACTTGCGTGTCCCGGCGACGTGTTGAACTCTAGCGGATTCCGGGGCCAGTACAAAAACGCGTTTCCGCAGCGTGCTGACCTGCCCTCGCCCCGGCGCGGGCGGCGGGGCACCGTCCTAGACTCGCCGACGTGCACGACCTTGCCCCCATGGCCCGCTTCGGCGGCCTCGTCGCCTCCGATCTCCGGGATGTGACCCACGATCCCGCCGCCTTGGAATCATCCGGATTCTGGGGGGTTTCGGCGGACTTCGAGGGCCGTCTCGTCTGCGCCCGCTTCGCCACCGTGCGTTCCGCGCCCGTGCCCGCCCCGGTGCGCGGCGCCTGGCGCGGCCCCGCGGCGGGCGACTGGACCTCGTCCCTGGACCGCGCCGCCTACACCGACGGCGTACGGCGCATCCGCGCGGCCATCGCGCGCGGCGAGGTCTACCAGGCCAACCTCTGCCGTGTGCTGACGGCGCCGCTGCCCGATCCGGCCGCCGCCGACGTCGACGCGCTCACCGCGCTGCTGGCCCGCGGCAACCCCGCGCCCTACGCAGGAACGATTCGGCTCCCCGGCCACGGCGTGGAGATCGCGACGGCCTCGCCCGAGCTCTTCCTGCGCCGGGACGGCCGCACGGTCGAGTCCGGACCGATCAAGGGCACCGGCCGCACCGAGGCCGATCTCCTGGAGAAGGACCACGCGGAGAACGTGATGATCGTCGACCTGGTCCGCAACGACCTCGGCCGGGTCTGCGCCACCGGATCCGTCACGGTCCCCGACCTCTGCGCAGTCGAGAAGCACCCCGGGCTCGTCCATCTCGTCTCCACCGTGCGGGGCCGTCTCGCCGACGGCGCCGGCTGGCCCGAACTGCTCGCCGCCGCCTTCCCGCCCGGATCGGTCACCGGCGCCCCCAAGTCCAGCGCGCTGCGGATCATCGGGGAGCTGGAGACCGCCCCGCGCGGCCCGTACTGCGGCGGCGTCGGCTGGGTGGACGCCGACCGGGGGACCGCCTCGCTCGCCGTGGGCATCCGCACCTTCTGGACCGACCGCACCGGCGCCGCGCCCGTCCTGCGCTTCGGCACCGGGGCCGGGATCACCTGGGGATCGGATCCGGAACGCGAATGGGACGAGACCGAGCTGAAGGCGTCCAGGCTGCTCGCTGTAGCGTCGGGCACCTACGAAGCGACCGGAAGGACCGCACCATGAGGATCTGGGTCAACGGCGGGCTGCACGACGCCGACGACGCCCGGGTGTCCGTGCTCGACCACGGCCTGACCGTCGGGGACGGCATCTTCGAGACGGTCAGGGTGACGGGGGACGGCCCCTTCGCGCTGACCCGCCATCTCGACCGGCTGACCCGTTCCGCCGCCGGCCTCGGCCTGCCCGCGCCCGACCTCGACGAGATCCGCCGGGCCTGCGCCGCCGTCATCGAGGCCAACCCGGTCGCCCTCGGCCGGCTGCGGATCACCTACACCGGCGGGATCTCCCCGCTCGGCTCCGACCGCGGCACGGACGGCCCCGGACTGGTCGTCGCCCTCGGCGAGGTGAAGCGCCGCGCCGACAGCACGGCGGTGATCACCGTGCCCTGGACGCGCAACGAACGCGGCGCGCTCACCGGCCTCAAGACGACCTCGTACGCGGAGAACGTGCTGGCGCTGGCCCGCGCCCACGAGCACGGCGCCTCCGAGGCCCTGTTCGCCAACACCGTCGGGCAGCTCTGCGAGGGCACCGGCTCCAATGTCTTCGTCGTTCTGGACGGGGAACTGCACACCCCGCCGGTCTCCTCCGGCTGCCTGGCCGGCATCACCCGGGCCCTGACCGTGGAGTGGACGGGGGCCCGGGAGACGGACCTGCCGTTCGACGCGCTGGACCGGGCCGAGGAGGTCTTCCTGACCTCCACCCTCCGCGATGTGCAGGCCGTCCACCGGATCGACGGCCGGGAGCTGCCCGGTGCCCCCGGACCGGTCACCGCCAAGGCCATGCGGGTCTTCGAGGAGCGCGCGGCCGACGATCTGGACCCCTGAGCGCGGCCGCGTTCCCGAGGCACGGCTTCGTAAAAGCGGGTGACGTGCCCCCGGGCAGCGGATAGAAAAACACTGATGACCACCACACTCCGGCCGTCCGGGCCGGTCCAGACAGGCGCCGACGGCGCGCGGAGCCGCGCGTACGACGTGTGCGACAACGGGCGGCCGGTCGGCGCCGTCGAGATCGCGGCCGACCCGCCCGCCTCGGGCGGGCACGGGATGCTGAGATCCGTGCGGATCGACGAGCGGACGCGTCGACGCGGCCGGGCCACCATCGCCTGCCTCGCGGCCGAGGAGGTGCTGCGCGGCTGGGGCTGCACCGCTGTGCGGACCGAGGCCGCCGCCGACGACATCGCGGGACAGCGGCTGATCGCGGGGCTCGGCTACACCGACAACAGCCGGAACATGATCAAGCGGCTCGCCGAGCCGCCGGCCCTGCCCGACGGGCTGACCGCCCGGTCGATGACTCCCGAGGAGTTCGCCGACTGGGAGGAGCGCGCGATCGCCGGTTACGCGGAGAGCCTGGTGACGCGCGGGACACCGCCGGAGGCGGCCGCGGAGGCGGCCCGCCGCTCGCACGCCCGGCACATGCCGCAGGGCCTGGCCACCGAGGGAGCGCGTCTCCACTACCTCCTCCACGAGGGCGAGAAGGCCGGCAGCGTCTGGGTGGCGCCCTTCGAGATGCACCCCGGCCGCCTGATCAGCTACGTCTTCGACGTCGAGGTGGACGAGCGGTACCGCGGCCGGGGCTACGGCCGGGCGCTGATGCACCAGGCCGAACGGCTCGCGCTGGCCGACGGCGAGGAGTGGATCGGCCTGCACGTCGTCACGTCGAACACGCCCGCGCTGCGGCTCTACCAGTCCCTGGGCTACGAGCCGACCCAGTACAACTACGTCAAACAGCTCTGACCGGGACGGGGCCGGAGCGGCAGGCGCCCTCCGGCCCAGTACGCCGCTCAGCCCCGTCCGGAGCCGAGCCGCGTCCGCCGCTCAGCCCTGGGCGGCGAGCAGCCGGTCGGCGATCTCCTCGATCCGCTCGCGCAGCCCCTCCTGGCTCTTTCCGCCGTCCAGCCGCTCGTCACCGATCACATAGGTGGGTGTGCCGGTGACACCGATGGCCTTGCCCTCGGCCTGGTCGGCGTCGACGATCAGCAGATGCCGGCCGTCGATCAGCGCGGTGTCGAACTCCTCGGCGTCCAGACCCAGTTCCTTCGCCACCTCGATCAGCAGCTTCTCCCCGGACCGCCCCAGTTCGTCGGTACGGGCGAGCACCGCCTCGATGTAGGGCCAGTCCTTGCCCTGGACCGCGGCCTCCTCGGCCGCCTGCGCGGCGGCGTACGCGTGCTTGTGCTTCTCCAGCGGGAAGTGCCGGAACCGGATCTCGATCCGGTCGCCGTACCGGGCGCGCAGGGCGTGGACATCGGCGAGGGCCTGGTGGCAGTCGGGGCACTGGAGCTCGCACCAGAGGTCGAGGACGACCGGCGCGGCGGGGGTGGAATCGCTCATGGGCCCAGTCTCCCAGGGCGTCCGCGCTCCTCACGACCGGTGTCCGGGCCGCGGGGGAGCGGGGCGGACTCGTCCGTACGGCGTGGGCGAAGCGGCACCTGGGGAGGAGCCCGGCCCTGAAATGTCCCTGAGGTGGGCAGGGGGCGTGGCCGCCCCCGGGGTCGCCGGTGCAGGATGGAAGGGACGTTTCCCCTGCGCCTGGAGGCACCGATGCTTGCCGAGACCATCTGTTCCGCGGTGTCGGCGGCGGGCCTGGGCATCGCCGCGGTGACCGCGTACCGGAAGCGCTTCCTCACCGCCGCCAGGATCGCGGCCTACTCCCTGGTGCCCATCGGCCTGGTGCTGACCGGGACCGTGGAGTGGCTGTCGGGCATCGCCTTCAAGCCCGGGGTGTGGCTCGGCTTCGGGCTGCTGGGGGTCGCCTGGGTGCTGTTCGCCACCACACGTGCGGTCGAACGGCGCGGTGGGGGGACCCGCAAGGAGCGCAGGGCCGCGGCCCGTGCGGCCCGGGAGGGCGCGGTCGAGCCCGCGGCCTCGGCCCCCTCGCTCGGCGCCGGAACCGGCTCCACCGCCCCCGCACGGCAGAACGCGGGCAAGCGGTCCTCCGGTGCGCCCGACGAGGACTTCAGTGACATCGAGGCGATCCTGAAGAAGCACGGCATCTGACCCGGCCCCGGCCCGCTCCGGGTCCCGGCCGGCGCCGCTCCGGGACGTGTCGGAACGCCGCCCGTATGAATCGATTCACTCAAGATCCTTGACGAGGTTCGGTGCGACGGCTAGCGTCCCGACCCGGTTGAAACAATTCACTCACGCCCGTCCGAGCGGTATCGGGGCCCGTCCGTACGATGGGGCGACGCCGCTGGAAGAGCGCGGCCGAGGGCACCGGTGGGGCAGGACAAGTGGCGCGTGTGGCAGGGATCAAGGACGTGGCCCGGCAGGCCGGGGTCTCCGTGGGCACGGTCTCCAACGTGATCAACCGCCCCGAGGCGGTGCTGCCCGAGACCCGCGCCCGGGTGCTGGCCGCCATCGAGGAGCTGGGATACGTCCGCAGCGAGTCCGCCCGCCAGCTCCGGGCCGGCCGCAGCCGGATCATGGCGCTGCTCGTCCTGGACATGGGCAACCCCTTCTTCGTCGACGTGGCCCGCGGCGCCGAGCGCGCCGCCCGCCAGGCCGGACTCGGGGTGATGGTCTGCAACAGCGACCAGAGCCCCGCCGAGGAGGCGGAGTACCTCGGCCTCTTCGCCGAGCAGCGGGTCTGCGGCGTCCTCGTCACCCCGGCCGACGCCACCGGCCGCAACCTCGACTCCTTCGGCCGCCACCGCATCCCCTACGTCCTGGTGGACCGGGTCGCCTCCGGCACCGGCAGCTGCGCGGTCTCCGTCGACGACGTGCGCGGCGGCGCCCTGGCCGTCGGCCATCTCGTCGCGGCCGGACACCGTTCGGTGGCGTACGTCAGCGGGCCCGGCGACCTCCACCAGATCAGGGACCGCAGGCAGGGCGCCCTGGCCGCGCTCGCCGAGGCCGGACTGCCGTCCGAGGCACTGGTGGAGATCCCCTCCGACCGCCTCGACGTGGCCGCGGGCCGGGACGCCGGAGCCCGGCTGCTCGGCCTCGTCCCCCGGCCCACCGCCGTGTTCTGCGCCAACGACCTGCTCGCCCTGGGCGTCCTGCAGGCCCTGTACGCCGCGGGTGTGCGGGTGCCGCAGGACATCGCCATCGTCGGCTACGACGACATCGAGTTCGCCGCCGCCGCTGCCGTACCGCTCACCTCGGTCCGCCAGCCCGCCGTCGTCATGGGCCGGATGGCCGCCGAACTCCTGCTGGAGGAGGCCGACGACGAGGACGGCGTCCACGAGCACCGCAGCGTCGTCCTCCAGCCGGAACTGGTCGTGCGCGCCTCCAGCTCCACGCCCCGCTGAGCCGGCCGCCCGGCCCCTGCCTCCTTCCCGACCGTCCTGGCCGTTCCGCACGCCCGAAATGGAGATCCCGTGTCCCTGTTCGACCTGCCCCTCGACGAACTCCGCTCCTACCACCCCGAGTCGACCGAGCCGGACGACTTCGACGCCTTCTGGCGCCGCACCCTCGACGAGGCGGCCGAGCACCCGCTGGACGCCGTGTTCACGCCGTACGACGCGGCGCTGACCCAGGTCGACGTGTACGACGTGTCGTTCGCCGGCTGGGGCGGCCACCGGGTGCACGCCTGGCTCAATGTGCCCGCCGGAGCCGAGGGCCCGCTGCCGACCGTCGTCAACTACCTCGGCTACGGCAGCGGACGCGGCCTGCCGCACGACCACCTCGTCTGGGCCGCCGCCGGCTGCGCCACGCTCGTCGTGGACACCCGCGGCCAGGGCGCGGTCAACAGCCACTCCGCGGGCTCGACCGCCGACCCGTACGGCGGCGACAACCCCCAGTCGCCCGGCTTCATGACCCGGGGCATCCTCGACCCCGACACCTACTACTACCGCCGGGTCTTCACCGACGCGGTGCGCGCGCTCGACGTGGCCGGCGCCCACCCGGCCGTCGACGCCGACCGGATCGTCGTCTACGGCGGCAGCCAGGGCGGCGGCATAGCCCAGGCGGTCGCGGGACTGAGCCCCCGCGTGAAGGCCGCCTTCGTCGACGTACCGTTCCTCACCCACTACCGGCGGGCCGTCGAGATCACCGACAAGGACCCGTACCAGGAGATCGTGCGTTTCCTGTCCACCCAGCACGGCCACGCCGAGCAGGTGTTCCGCACCCTGTCCTACTTCGACGGGATCAGCTTCGCCGCCCGCGCGCAGATGCCCGCGCTCTACTCGGTGGCCCTGATGGACCCCATCTGCCCGCCCTCCACGGTCTTCGCCGCCTACAACAACTGGGCCGGTCCCAAGGAGATCGAGGTCTACCCCTGGAACGGCCACGAGGGCGGCACCGGCGTCCACCGCGGTATCCAGCTGCGGAAGCTGCGCGACCTGGTCTGACGGCCGGAGGCAGGGGTGCGGGGAGCGGGAACGGGCGACGGTGTCCGAACGGCTGCCGGGCACTCGGACGCCGGAGCGAATCGATCCGCCCTTTCACGGTGAACTCCCGTAACGAAACGTCATGTTGGGCGTCTCGGGGGTCCGGCGTACGTCATGATCGTCCCGAGATGGTGGACACCTCCCGGGGCGATGCCCCCGCACCCCCCGCCGAAGAGCCGCGTGGCTGCCTCTTCGCGCTTTCCCAGCCCCCTCTGATGATCTTCCTCACGGTGGTCGGCGGCCTGCTGCTGATGGCCGCGTTGCATGATCTCTTCGTGCTGTGAGCCGTCAGCCGGCCGCCTCCCGGCGGCGCGCGCGGTACGCGGCGACGTGCAAGCGGTTACCGCACGTGCGGCTGGAGCAGTAGCGGCGCGAGCGGTTGCGGGACAGGTCGACGAAGGCGTGCCGGCAGTCCGGTGCCTCGCAGCGGCGCAGCCGCTCCGTCTCGCCCGCGACGATGATGAACGCCAGCGCCATGCCGCAGTCGGCCGCCAGGTGGTCGGCCAGCGACGCGTCCGGCGCGAAGTAGTGCACATGCCAGTCGTAGCCGTCGTGGTTGCTGAGCTGCGGTGTGGTGCCCGCCGCCGCGACCAGGCCGTTCACCAGGCCCGCCGCCGTCTCGGCGTCGGCCGCCGCGAACACCTCGGCGAAGCGCGCCCGCACCGCGTGGACCGCCGCCAGGTCCTTCTCGTCGAGCCGGCCCACCCCGCTCACCCGGTGGCGCTCGGCGAACGCGTACAGCGCCGCGGTGTCGGCGAGCCCGTCGGGCGGTCCGCCCGTGCCGGGCCGTTCGCTCTCCGGCGCCGTGTTCACCAGATCGACCACCGTGTCGAGGGCGATCCGGGTGTCGTGGGGGATCAGCACGCTTCCGCTCCCTGGCCTCCGGCGGGCCAGATCCCCGCCGATGCGGGCAGACTCTACTGGCTCGCCCGTGCGCCACAGGGGCGCGAGGGGCCCGGGAGGCCCCGGGGCGGCCGGCAACGCCCCACGCGGCGTCGAGGGATGCGGAGGGCCGTCGGAGGGCCCTGGCGGCCTCCGACGGTGGACGGGAACGCGGACCGGCGCCGTCACCATGGTGGATTCCGTGGTGACGGCGCCGGTGTCAGCCGTATGAGGTTGTCCGCGCGGCGCCGTCTCCCCGAGTCGGACGGCGCCGTGCGGCTCTCGGCCTGGCTCAGCTGTCGGCCAGGATGTGTGAGAGCTCCGTATCGAGATCGAAGTGACGATGCTCGGTCCCGGGTGGAACCGCGGCGTCGGTCCTCTTCAGGAACGACTCCAGGGCTCGTGCCGGGGCTTCCAGCAGGGCTTCGCCCTCCGGGGAGCTCAGCGCGATGCAGACGACGCCCTGACCGTGACTACGGGATGGCCAGACACGGACGTCTCCGGTGCCGGTGGGCCTGTGCAGCCCCTCGGCGAGGAGGTCGCGGGCGAAAACCCACTCGACCGTCTCCTCCGCTCCGGTGTGGAAGGTGGCGTGCACGGCATACGGATCGGCCGTGTCATACCGCAGGCCCGCGGGTACAGGCAGTGAGGACTCGCTCGACACAACGAGGCGCAGGTGCAGCTCGCAGCTGACCGTGGTGTTCATAAGCGCCAGGGCCTTTCGCTCAGTGTGCGCTCGGGGATTCGCACGTCGGCGAAATCGACATGCCACCTACGGTGGCGTTGTAAACCCCTCTGCCCGTTTTGTGATTCTTCGGGTAGCTCGTACAGCGGTGTGTAACTTTGGGTCATGCGGCCATTCCGGTGACGGGAGGCGTTCGGGTAGGTTGACCTTCATGAACGCGGAGAGTGACGAGCGGGGCGGGGGCGCCGTCGCGGCGCACCGGCGCCCCCGGCGGGGGAGAGGCCTGTGAACGAGACGGGGGATGTCACGGAGGGTGTGACCAAGGAGGACGCGCCCGCCGGTGAGCGGGCGCTCGGCTCCCGGGCGCCGGGCTTCATTCGGGCCTCCAGGGCGCTGCACCTGAGCTGGCAGGTCGGCGTTTTCGTGGTCGGTCTGGCCGTGGTGGTGGCGGGCATCATCATGCTTCCGCTGCCGGGCCCCGGCTGGCTGGTGATCTTCGGCGGCATGGCGATCTGGGCGACCGAGTTCGTCTGGGCGCAGCTGGTGCTGCGCTGGACCCGGCGCAAGGTCACCGAGGCCGCCCAGCGGGCCCTCGATCCCAAGGTCCGGCGGCGCAACATCGTGCTCACGGTGATCGGGCTGGTGATCATCGCGGTGCTGGTGGGGATCTATGTCTGGAAGTTCGGCATCGTCATGCCGTGGAAGATCCGCGAGTGACCCCGGAGTGGTCGGGGGGCGCCCCTGACATGGGGTAATGTTTGCGGTGCGCCCGGGCGATTAGCTCAGTGGGAGAGCGCTTCGTTCACACCGAAGAGGTCACTGGTTCGAACCCAGTATCGCCCACCCCGGACCGACGGCCCGGAAGCTTCCAGAAGCTTCCGGGCCGTCGGCGTTTCCGGCTGTCCCGTTCAAGCGCTTCGATCGATTTTCGTCCCAGCCATTGACGTCGCCGGTGCCGCTCCTTACTTTGACCCGGCAAGCGCTTTCTAAAACGATTCAATCAAGCGTAGGGGCGAACTATGTCTCGGAACCAGGGCATGGACCGACGGCAGATGCTGAAGCTCGCGGGCTTCTCGGCCGCGGGGCTCGGGCTCACCGCCGCCGGCTGCGGCTCGGGCGGCGGGTCCGGCGGGCCGGTCACCATCCGGCACGCCTGGTGGGGCGCCGACGACCGGGCCAAGAAGGTCCAGGAGTGCGTCAGGCTCTTCGAGAAGAAGCACCCCAAGATCAAGGTGAAGACCGACTTCCAGCAGTACCCGGACTTCTGGAAGAAGTTCAACACCCAGGCGGCCGGCGGCAACCCGCCGGACGTCATCCAGAACGCGGTGACCTTCCTGCGCAAGTACGAGGCGAAGAACGTCCTGCTCGACCTCAACCCCCAGGCGAAGAAGGGCAACCTCCAGCTGGAGGGGTTCCGTGCCGGACTGGAGAAGTTCGCCGAGATCGACGGCAAGCTCCTCGGTGTCCCCGTCGGCAGCAACTCGATGGCCCTCGTCATCGACGAGAAGGTCTTCGAGAAGGCCGGCGTCGACCACCGCCTCGGCTGGACCTGGGACGACTGGTACACGGGCCTGCAGAAGATCAAGTCCGGCCAGGGCGTCGCCGGCGACTCCGGCCCGCACGGCGTCATGTACCTCTACGACCTGGTTCTCCGCCAGAACGGGAAGGCCTTCTTCACCGCGGACGGCATGGGCTTCGGCGAGGAGGAACTGCTGCCGTACTGGACCGAGGCGCTGGCCCGGGTGAAGTCCGGCATCTACGCCGACCCCAAGAAGGTCGAACAGATCAAGCCCGCCTCCGCCCTCGCCAAGGGCCTCTCCGCCGGCGAGTTCACCTGGGACAACTTCTCCGTCCGCTACAGCGCCGAGGGCAAGAGCAGCTACAGCCTCGCCCCCATACCCAGCACCGACGGCAAGAAGACCGGGCAGTACCTCGGCTCGCTGATGCTCAGCGGAACCGCCCGCACCAAGCACCCCGCCGAGGTCGCCACCTTCATCAGCTTCATGACCCACGACCCCGCCGTCGCCCGCATCATGGGCTACGACCGCGGCGTCCCCGCCACCACCGCCCAGTTCGAGGCCTTCCAGCCCACCGACGCCCCCAGCAAGGCCATCGGCGCGTACGAGACCGAGATCGCCAAGGCCGGGGTGCTGGAGCCCATCACCCCGCACCCGGCCGGTGCCGACGTCGTCGAGGCGGCCTTCCTGCGCATCGCCGGCGACATGTCCCTGGGCAAGGCCTCGCCGGAGGACTCCGTCAAGCAGTTCTTCTCCGAGGCGAAGACCGCCCTCGCCTCGAACTGAGAGGACACGCGGTGACTCACATCCAGACGACCGCGAGCGGCCCGGTCCACGCCACGGACCCCGCCGCCGCGGAGCGGAGCGGCCCGGGACGCAAGACCCGCCCCGCTCCGCAACCGCGGGGCCACCGCGAGAATCTGACCGGCTATCTCTTCATGTCGCCCTGGATCGCGGGCTTCCTGTTCCTGATCGCCGGACCCATGGTGTTCTCGCTGTACCTCGCGTTCACCGACTACAACCTGTTCGACGCCCCCAAATGGGTCGGCCTGCAGAACTTCACCGACATGTTCGCCGACCCGCGCTGGCGCCAGTCGGTCAAGGTCACCTCCTGGTACGTCGTGATCGGCACCCCGATCAAGCTGGCGGCCGCCCTCGCCGTGGCCATGCTGCTGGCCCAGAAGCGCTGGGGCCAGTCCTTCTACCGGGCGGCCTTCTACGCTCCCTCGCTGATCGGCGCGAGCGTCTCCGCCGCCATCGTCTGGCGTGCCCTGTTCTCCGACGACGCCGTCGTGGACCGCGGACAGCAGCTGTTCGGTATCGACACCGGCGGCTGGATCGGCGATCCGCACATGATCATCTACGCGCTGGTGGCCCTCACCGTCTGGCAGTTCGGCGCCCCCATGGTCATCTTCCTGGCCGGCCTCAAGCAGGTCCCCAGGGAGCTCTACGAGGCGGCCGAGGTCGACGGCGCCGGCCCCTGGCGGAGGTTCTGGTCCATCACCCTGCCGATGATCTCGCCGGTGCTGTTCTTCAACGTCCTGCTGGAGACCATCCACTCCTTCCAGATCTTCGGCTCCGCCTACATCGTCAGCAACGGCTCCTGCGGCCCCGCCGACGCGACGCTCGTCTACACCTGTTACCTCTACGACCAGGGCTTCGCGAACAGCCGCATGGGCTTCGCCTCCGCCATGGCATGGCTGCTGCTCGTCGCCGTCGGCCTGGTCACCGCCGTGCTGTTCTGGTCCCAGAAGCGCTGGGTGCACTACGAGGAGGGGGGCCGATGACCCCGATGGACACCACCGCCACCACCGCGTCCGTACGCCGCCGCCTTCCCGGCGCGCTGGCCTGGCACATCGGCGCCCTCGCCCTCCTCGTGATCGTGCTGTACCCGGTGGCGTGGACGATCGGCGCCTCGTTCAAGCCGAGCGGCGACATCGTCGGCGCGCTGAACCTCTTCCCGACCGACCCCATCACCGACAACTACCGGCGGCTCGCCGACGGCATCGCGGACATCCCGATCTGGAGGTTCTTCCTCAACTCGGCCTACGTCTCGGTCGGCTCGGTGATCGGCGTCGTCCTGTCCTGCTCGCTGACCGCCTACGCCTTCACGAAGGTCCGCTTCGCCGGGCGCAACATCATGTTCGCCATCATGATCGGGACGCTGCTGCTCCCGTACCACGTACTGATCATTCCGCAGTACGTCATGTTCCAGAAGCTGGAACTGATCAACACCTTCACCCCGCTGCTCATCGGCAAGTACCTCGCCACCGACGCCTTCTTCGTCTTCCTCATGGTCCAGTTCATGCGCGGACTGCCCAAGGAACTCGACGAGGCCGCCCGGCTCGACGGCTGCGGACACCTGAGGATCTACTGGTCGATCGTGATGCCGCTGTGCCGGCCCGCGCTCATCACCAGCGCCATCTTCACCTTCATCCAGGCCTGGAACGACTTCATGGGCCCGCTGCTCTACCTCAACGAGCCGGACAAGTACACCGTCTCGATGGGCCTGCGGATGTTCATCGACCAGGACGCCGTCGCCGACTACGGCGGCATGATCGCGATGTCACTGGTGGCCCTGCTGCCCGTACTCGCCTTCTTCCTGGCCTTCCAGCGCTACCTCATCGACGGCATGGCCACCTCCGGCCTGAAGGGCTGAACACCCCGTGGCGACCACCACCCGCACCGCGCCCAGGACCTCCTTCGTACGGGAACGCTTCGGCGTCTTCGCCGAATGCCTGCTCACCGGCGTCTGGATCACCGTCGCCGCCCTGCCGCTGGTCACGCTCCCCGCGGCCTTCGCCGCGGGGAGCCGGCACCTGAGCCGCCATCTGGCCGGCGAGGCGAGCGGGGTGCGGGCGTTCGCCGCCGATGTCCGGGAGGCCTTCCGCACCGGCTGGCGGATCTCGCTGCTCTGGTGGGCGGCGCTCGCGCTGCTCGCCTTCGACGCCCAGGTCGCCCGCTCCGGCCTGCTGCCGGGCGGCCGGCCCCTGCTGCTCGTCAGTCTGATCGGTCTGCCCGCCGTCGCCGTCTGGGGACTGCGCACGGCCGCCGCCTGGCGCCCCGGCACCCCTTGGGCGCACACCGCCCGGACCGCGGGCCGCCGCACCCTCACCGACCCGGCCGGCTCCCTGCTCCTCGTCGGCGGCTTCGTCGCCCTGGCCCTCGCCGCCCGGCAGATCCCGCCGCTGGCCGCCCCCGCGCTCGGCTGCCTCGCCGCGGCGGCCGTCGCCGCCGACCGCCGCTGAGCCACGCGCCGCCCGGCCCCACAGACCCCACACCCGCACCACCACGCGTCAGCGTGCGCTCCGTCATGCCCATTTCGCCCACGCATTGGAGTCGTGATGTCCCCGATCCCCCGCCGCACCGTGCTCAAGGCCGCCGCCGTCGCCTCGGCGGCCACCACCCTCACCTGGGCCCTGGACGGCACCGCCCAGCAGGCCGCGGCCGCCACCGGCGCCGCCGGACAGGGGCCCGTGGAGATCGGCTGGCTGGAGGAGGGCGGGCTCGGCGCAGCGCCCGGCTCGACCTTCGGCGTCCCCTGGGCCAGGGGACGCGTCCCGGCCGGCCAGAAGTTCGCCCTCACCACCGCCGACGGCAAGGACGTGCCCGTCCAGACCTGGGCCACCGCCACCTGGCCCGACGGCTCGCTGAAGTGGACCGCCCACGCCGTCGGCCCCGAGGCCGCCGGAGGCAAGAAGTTCACCCTCACCACCGGCGAACCCGCCACCGCCGCCCACCGCATCACCGTCAAGAACACCGGCGGCACCATCACCGTCTCCACCGGCGTCATCACCGCGAGGATCGGCAAGTCCGGCACCTCCCTCATCACCTCCGTCCGGCGCGGCTCCACCGAGATCGCCAAGGACGGCCGCCTCGTCCTGATCCGCCAGGGCGAACTCACCGACGGCGACCAGGGACAGGAGAAGTACGAACGCTTCGAGAGCGCCGTCGCCCAGGCCGAGGTCGAACAGAGCGGCCCCGTCCGCGCCGTCGTCCGCATCGACGGCAAGCACCGCCACGGCAACCGCTCCTGGCTCCCCTTCTCCGTCCGGCTCTACTTCTACGCGGGCGCCGACTCGTTCCGCATGATGCACACCATCACCTTCGACGGCACCCAGGAACCCGGAAAGACCAAGGGCGACTTCATCCGGGGCCTCGGCGTCCGCTTCACCGTCCCGATGCGCGACGAGACCTACGACCGCCACATCCGCATCGGCGGCGAGGACACCGGCATGCTCCGCGAGGCCGTCAAGGGCATCACCGGACTGCGCCGCGACCCCGGCGCCGCCGTCCAGGCCGCCCAGTTCGAGGGGACAAAGCTCCCCGACCCCGCCACCTGGGACCAGCGCGTCACCACCCGCCTCCCGCTCATCCCCACCTGGGGCGACTACACCCTCAGCCAGCTCTCCGCCGACGGCTTCTCGCTGCGCAAGCGCACCAAGAAGGGCCACGGCTGGATCGCCGCGGGCGGCGGCCGGCGCGCCTCCGGCTTCGGCTACGTCGGCGGCGCGAGCGGCGGACTCTCCTTCGGACTGCGCGACTTCTGGGAGAAGTTCCCCGCCCAGCTCGACATCCGCGGCGCCGACACGACGGCCGCCGAGGTCACCCTCTGGCTCTGGTCGCCCGAGGCCGAACCGATGGACCTGCGCTTCTACCACGACGGCCTCGGCCAGGACACGTACGCCGAACAGCTCGAAGGCCTCAACATCACCTACGAGGACTACGAACCCGGCTTCGGCACCCCGTACGGCATCGCCCGCACCAGCGAACTCGTCTTCTGGGCCAACGAATCCACCCCCAGCGCCGAGGCGCTCGCCCAGCAGTCCCGTACCGTGCGCACCCTCCCGCAGCTCGTCGCACCGCCCGCCCACCTCGTCGGCGCGGGCGTCTTCGGCGGGCTCTTCGCCCCGGTCGACCGCTCCACCCCCGCCAAGGCGAAGATCGAGGACCACCTGGACTTCCTCTTCACGTACTACCGGGACCAGGTCGAGATGCGCCGCTGGTACGGCTTCTGGGACTACGGCGACATCATGCACTCCTACGACCCGGCACGGCACCAGTGGCGCTACGACGTCGGCGGCTACGCCTGGGACAACTCCGAACTCTCGCCCGACCTCTGGCTCTGGTACGCCTATCTGCGCTCAGGCCGCGCCGACATCTTCCGCTTCGCCGAGGCCATGACCCGCCACACCGGCGAGGTCGACGTCTACCACCTGGGCGAATGGGCCGGCCTGGGCACCCGCCACGGCGTCCAGCACTACGCCGACAGCGCCAAGCAGCAGCGCATCGCCAACACCACCTACCGGCGCTTCTACTACTTCCTCACCGCCGACGAACGCGTCGGCGACCTGATGCGCGCCAACGTTGACTCCGACGAGACCTTCCTCGGCCTCGACCCCCTCCGCAAGATCCGCACCGAGCCCTACACCCCGGACCGGCACGCCCTGTCCATCGGCTTCGGCACCGACTGGAGCGGCCTCGTCTCCGCCTGGCTCACCGAATGGGAACGCGGCGGCCCGCAGGCCGAGAAGGCCCGCGCCCGGGTGCTCGGCACCATGGAGACCATCGCCGCCCAGCCCAATGGCTTCGTCCAGGGCAGCGGCCTCTACGACCTGGACACCGGGAAGTTCGCCGTCGCCACCGAACCCGTCGTCAGCGTCTCGCACCTCTCCGGCGTCTTCGGCCTCAACGAACTGTGCGCCGAACTCATCGACCTCGTCGACATGCCGGAGTTCAAGGAGGCCTACCTGGACTACTGCCGCTACTTCAACGCCTCCAAGACCGAGCAGGCCGCCCGCTACGGCTCCAACTTCGGCACCCTGCTCCTCTTCCAGGGCCACTCCCGCATGGACGCCTACGCCGCCGTCCAGACCGGCGACGAGAAGCTCGCCGCCCGCGCCTGGGAGAAGTTCTACAAGAGCGACGGCTACCAGGAATCCGCCCCCTGGAAGACCGAGAAGGTCGGCGGCCCGGTCACCACCGTCGCCGGCAGCGAGGCCAACTGGGTCTACACCAACGACACCGCGCTCTACGGACTCGCCGCCATCGAGAACCTCGCCCTCCTCGGCGACCGCATGCCCTCCTGAACGGACACGGGGGTGCCCGCGGCCCGGGCCGCCCCGGGCCCCCCCCCACCGGGGCCCCGGCGGCCCGGCTACCCCCCACCGCCGGCCCCCCCCCCCCCCCCGC
>NZ_JBHVIN010000016.1:146832-218041 GCF_042799575.1 Streptomyces sp. NPDC057682
GACTCCACCTCGGGCGCGCGGGCGGCCGCCGCGGCGACCACGGCGGCGCGCGGGTTGCCCCCGGGGGGCCCGGGGGGCCGCCAGCCGCGCGGCCGGGCCCGCCGCGGCCACCCCCGTACGGGGACCGTGCCTCAGCGCATCCGCCCCAGCGCGTCCCGGAGCCGCCGCGCGTCCCGCAGCCGCTTCTCGTACGTCGCCCCGACCGCCAGCAGCACCGCCCCGGCCAGCGCCGGCACCACCCAGCGCGGCATCGCACCCACCACCTGCACCACATACGGCGCCAACTCGTGCAACGCGTCCAGCGCCAGCACCGAGCCGCCCAGCACCAGCAGCGCCTGGAGCCGCAGCCGCGCCCCGAGCAGCGTGATCACCAGCGCCGCCACCCCGAGCAGCAGCGGACGCGTCCAGCCCGTGTCACCCAGGGCCACCAGGAGCGAGGGCACCAGCGACACCGCGAGCCCCGCCCCGTACGCCGTCCACGACGACGCCGCCGGGTCACGCCGCCTGCGCAGCCACCCGATCACCAGCACCGGAACCGACACCGGCAGCGTGTACGCCTCCGGCGAGCCCACCCCCGAGGCCGACAACCGCACCCACGACGCCAGCACGAACAGCGCCGTCGCCACGTACCCGGCCACCGGACGCCGCTCCGGACGCAGCGCCGTGCCCGCCGCCACCGTCCCGCACAGCGCCAGCACCAGCGCGAGGAACGGCATATCGCCCACGGCCATTACGACCGCGGCCGCCCCCGCGGGCACTCCCGCCGCCTCCACCGGCAGCCCCAGCGCGCGGCCCTTCAGCACCGCCCCCAGCACCGCCGTCACCGCGGTCACCACCAGCAGCAGCGGCGCCGTCTCGTGCGCCTCCAGCTCCAGCGACGCCCCGCCCGCCACGGCGAGCACCGTCGCCCCGGCCACCGCCGCGCACGCCGCCGCCGACCGCACCCCGGACCACACCGGCGGACGCGGCTCCCGCGCCGGACCGTCCAGCGCCGTCGCCACACCGGCGCCCACCGCCGTCAGCAGCACGAACACGGCGTACGTGGCGGGCTCCGAGCACAGCGACAGCAGAGCCACCCCCACCGCACCGAACGCCCCGCACACCGAGGCCGCCACGGCCACCCCCGCCGTCCCGCGGCGCAGCGCCCCCACCACGAGCGCCGCCGACGCCACCACGAGCACCGACTGCGTCGCTACCGCCACCGCGTACGACACGTCCAGCGCGGGCGCCAGCACCGTCAGCCCCGCCCAGCCCAGCACCAGGGCCCATGCCCCGGCCGTACCCCGGCCCGAGGCACCGACGCCACGCACCGGCTCCGCCCACCGCGCCACGGACTCCCACCGGAACCGGGCCGCCCCCAGCGTCACCGCCACCATCAGCAGCACCACCGGGGACGAGGCCATCTCGTCCCACGGCAGCTCCGAGGCCCCCAGCGCCTCGCGGATCCCGCCGTCCGGAACCCCCGACCACAGACGCCCCAACTGCGCCACCGGACCCACCAGGACCACCGCGACCGGCGTCGCGGAGAACAGCACCGCGCCCAGCGCCACCACACCCGCGGCCCCGGCCAGCCCCTGCCTCACCGGACGCCCCAGCGGAGCCCGTACGCCCAGCAGGACCAGCCCGCCGCACACCAGATACACGGGCACCGACCAGCCGCCCGACAGCGTCGTGGTCAGCACCCCGCCGACCGCGGCCACCGCTGCCAGACCGGCCACCGCACCCGCCGCCCCCGCGAACCCCGCAGCCGCCCGCCGGGCCCCGGCCAGCGCGATCGCGGCCCCCGCCAGCAGCAGCGCCCCCGGCACCACCGCCTGGGACGGACGCGCCGCGTCCAGCGACTCGCCCAGGGCCACCAGCAGCCCCGCCCCACCGGTCACCCAGAGCCCGATACCGGCCGTGACCCGCACCGCGAGCCCCGTGAACCGCACCGCGACCGCACAGTCCAGCGCGGCCGTCACCAGCAGCGCTCCGGCGAACACCACCGGAGCCGCCCCCTCGGCCGCCGCCCCCAGCACCAACGGCAGCTGCGCGGTCAGCACCGCCAGCGGCAACGGCAGCCGCAGCCCGTCGAGCAGCAGCCCGTACGCCGCCCACACGACCGCCAGAACCGCCGACGCCACCGCCGCGTACCCGAGCGGGTCCGTGTCCGCCAGCGCCACCCGGTGCAGCGCATAGGCGTCGAGCACCATCAGCACCGCGGCCAGCGCCCCCAGCGACTCCGCCGTCGAGGTCAGCCCACGGCGCAGCAGGAGCGCCGGAGCCGCCAGCGCGGCGGCCGTGACGGTGGCCAGCACCGCCGACCGTCCGCCGATCCCCATATGACCCCAGCTCACCAGGGTGAACGCGATCGCGGCGACCGTCAGCAGCAGCCCCCCGAGCGTGAGGAGCAGATTCTGCGCACCGTTCCCCCCGTCCGCCGGACGGGCCGGTGCGGCGGGCGGTGCGAACGGCGGCCCGAACGAGCCCGCGACGGGCGCCGCCACCGGCGGGGCCGCCACCGGACGCGGCGCCTGGAGGATGCTCACCAGCCAGGCACGACGGGTCAGCAACTGGGCGCGGCGCAGATCCAGCCGCGCGAGTTCACGGTCGAGGAGCGCCAGTTCCTCGGCGGGCGGCGGCACATGTTCCATGAACGGGAGTGTGGCGCGCGCCACGCCGTACGAACATGCGCACGGATACTCAGATCCCTGCCTGAGTACGCGCGCTCCCCGGCACGCGACAAGCGGTTTGAACCACACCCGCCGAGCCCTGTATGGTTCAACCCGTTCCCGGGCGATTAGCTCAGTGGGAGAGCGCTTCGTTCACACCGAAGAGGTCACTGGTTCGAACCCAGTATCGCCCACCCGGGGAGAGGCCGGTCCGTCAGCACCACCGACGGACCGGCTTCTCGCGTATCCGGCCACGCGATCCGCCCCGCTCACGCCGCGGCACGCAGCTCCGGCCGCAGCGGCCACGCCGGATCCACCGTCTCCGGCGTCCCGCTCTTCGCGAACCACGCCTGCAGCCCTCGCGCCTGAGCCGCGTGCCACACCGCCTGGAGCGTGTGCAGCTCCGCCGGGGTCAGCCGCTCCAGCCGGGGCGCGAACCGCCGCCCCACCGCCCGGACCAGCTCCAGCGCCGCCGCCGCGTCCGCCGCAGCGTCATGCGCCCCGTCCAGCGTCACCCCGTACAGCTCGCACAGATCCGTCAGCGTGCGCCGCCCCTTGCGGTAGCGGTCCAGATGCTTGTCCAGCACGCGCGGATCCAGCACGCACAGCGGGGCGTTCTCCAGATAGGCGGCGAGCGACGACGCCCGGTGCCGCCGCAGCTCCCGGTCCAGCAGCGTGAGATCGAACGGCGCGTTCATCACCACCAGCGGCCGTCCCGCCGCACACTGCTCCGCCAGCGCCCGGCCCATCTCCTCCATCACCGGCGCCGGCCACCGCCCGTTGCGCTGGAGATGGTCGTCTGTCAGCCCATGGATCTCCGTCGCCCCCGCGGGCACCGGAATCCCCGGATTCACCAGCCAGCGGGTCACGCGCATCCGCCCGCCCGCACCGTCCTGGACGACCAGGGCACCCGAAACGATCCGGTCCCCCTCGACGTCCACACCCGTCGTCTCCGTGTCGAAAGCGGCCAACGGCCCCTCGAACCAATGAGTCATCCCCGAACTCCTCGCACCCGCACGGCAGATGGGGCGATCCCTCCGCCCGGTTCGGTGATACCCGCGCCCTTTGCCTGATACGCCGTTTGCGGACCGCTCCCTGCGGTGACAACACAGGTGACGGGGGCGGACGTTGACGGACCACCGCGCCCCACACCCCTCGGCACGGCCCGGAAGGCATACGGAGCCATGGCACTCGCGCAGCCCGAACCGGGTGGGCTGCTGTCCCGGCGGACCACCCCACCGCCGCGCGGCACACTCGCCACCACCGCCTGCATGGAGACCCTCCAGGTGGGCTATCTGCACGCGGTGGCGGCCGCGGCGGGGTGCTCCCTGTCGCAGCCCTTCCCCGACAACGGCATCGACTGGCACCTCAGCCACGGCGCCCCCGGCCACACCGTCGACGACGAGGTGACCATCAAGGTCCAGCTGAAGTGCACCTACCAGATACCGCCCCGACCCCCCGGACCCACCTTCGCCTTCACCCTCGACAACGCCCACCTGGTGAAACTCGCCCGGACCCCCGTGTCCGTGCACAAGATCCTCGTCGTGATGATCGTGCCCCGGAGCCAGGACGACTGGCTGAGCGCCGGACCCGACCACCTCGCCCTGCGCCACTGCTGCTACTGGACCAATCTGGCCGGACACCCCGTGACCGGCCGTCACCGCACCACCGTACGGATCCCGACCTCGCGCGTCTTCGACGACCGCGCCCTCTGCGAGATCATGACCCGGGTCGGGGCGGGAGGGAGACCCTGATGCACCGGCCGATGGACGAACCCGCCGCCGACGCCTTCCCGTCGGACCCGCGGTCCCACCCCAACGATCCGGCCCCCGGCCCCGGCGGCCTCCCCGACCCCGCCCGCGTCGATCCCGCCGTGCTCGGCGCCCTGCTCGCCCGGCACGGCTGGCGCCGCCGGGGCGGCGCCGCCGGCCGCTACAGCCGCTGGACCCCGCCCGGACCGCCCGCCCCGCCCGGCGGCCCCACCAGCCTCCTCGTCCCCGACACCACCGCCTTCCCCGACAGCGAGGACCTGCTCACCGAAGCCCTCACCGCCCTCGCCCGCAGCGCCACCCCCTCCGCCCGCCACGTCCTCGTCTCCCTCGCCGTGCCCAGCGACGCGATCCGCTGGTGGCGCGAGGTCCCCGAACCCGCGGCGGGCACCGCCGGCGCGACCGGCTGGACCCACGCCGAACGGCTCCACATCGCCGCCCGGCAGATCCTGCTCGCCGGCGCCCTCGCCGTCCGCGACCGGGCCGGCTACCACGGCGCCCGCCACCGCCGCCGCGCCCTGACCGCCCTGGACCCCTTGCTGATCGGCCCGGCCCCCGGCGGCCGCGACCTCACCGCCTACCTCCCCGTCGAGACGGGCCGGCCACTGGCCGTACGCCTGCACCACGCCCTGCACGCCGCGCGGGAGGCCGTCGACTACCAGCGCGCCACCGGCGCCATGGACGCCTTCGACACCGCCGTCGGCGCCGGCGTCTGCCGCGAACTGACCGAGGCCCTCGTCGCCCTCGTCCGGGGATCCGAGGGCGCAGGCATCGCCCTGGACTGGGCACCGGCCGCCGACGCCCCCGAGGGCTGCCCGGCACGGCCCGAACCCGTCGAGTTCTCCCCGGGCGACCTGCCCGCCCTGCGCCGGGCCGGCGCCCGCTACCTCCGGGACGAGCCCTCCGTCCCGGTCCGGATCACCGGCGCCGTCGTCCGGCTGCGCCGCGCCGGTCCGCGCGGTCCGGGCACCGTCCGGCTGCGGGTGCTCGCCGGTGCCGAGGTGCCGCACGTCCGGCTGGAACTCGACGAGGAGGCGTACCGCATCGCGGGCCAGGCCCATCTCGTCGGGCTGCCGGTGCGGGTGGAGGGACGTCTGGAGAGCCGGGGCGGATTCCGGCGGCTGACGAGGGCCTCGCAGGTCGTTCCGGTCCAGGTCGACGAGGAGGAACGCGACCGGCTGATGAAATCGCTCCAGGAGAACGTCGACTTCTTCGAGGAGGCCTGCGCGGGGGAGTAGGACGGCCGAGCACGCTCGTACCCGGCCCTTTCGCACACGGGGCCCTCGGCTCGGTACGATTCCTTCTGCACGCGCTGGAGGAATGCGGGTGCGCCCCCCTGAGTCAGGAGAGAACGGTGTCAGACGTCCGTGTGACCATCCAACGCGATTCCGAGCGGGAAGAGCGCGTGGTGACGACGGGCACGACGGCAGCCGAGCTCTTCGCCGGCGAGCGCACCGTCGTCGCCGCGCGGGTCGCCGGCGAGCTGAAGGACCTCGCGTACGCCGTCGCCGACGGAGAGGTCGTCGAGCCCGTCGAGATCTCCTCCGAGGACGGCCTCGACATCCTGCGCCACTCCACCGCGCATGTGATGGCCCAGGCCGTGCAGCAGCTCTTCCCCGAGGCCAAGCTGGGCATCGGCCCGCCGGTCAAGGACGGCTTCTACTACGACTTCGACGTCGAGAAGCCGTTCACGCCCGAGGATCTCAAGGCCATCGAGAAGAAGATGCAGGAGATCCAGAAGCGCGGCCAGCGCTTCGCCCGCCGTGTCGTGACCGACGAGGCCGCCCGCGAGGAGCTGGCCGACGAGCCGTACAAGCTGGAGCTGATCGGCATCAAGGGCTCCGCCTCCTCGGACGACGGCGCGGACGTCGAGGTGGGCGGCGGCGAGCTGACCATCTACGACAACCTCGACCCGAAGAGCGGCGAGCTGTGCTGGAAGGACCTCTGCCGGGGTCCGCACCTGCCCACCACCCGGTTCATCCCGGCCTTCAAGCTGATGCGGAACGCCGCCGCGTACTGGCGGGGCAGCGAGAAGAACCCGATGCTCCAGCGCATCTACGGCACCGCCTGGCCGACCAAGGAAGAGCTGAAGGCGCACCTGGAGTTCCTGGAGGAGGCCGCCAAGCGCGACCACCGCAAGCTCGGCAACGAGCTGGACCTCTTCTCCTTCCCGGACGAGATCGGCCCCGGCCTCGCCGTCTTCCACCCCAAGGGCGGCATCATCCGCCGGGCCATGGAGGACTACTCGCGCCGCCGCCACGAGGAGGAGGGCTACGAGTTCGTCTACTCGCCGCACGCCACCAAGGGCAAGCTCTTCGAGAAGTCCGGCCACCTGGACTGGTACGCCGACGGCATGTACCCGCCCATGCAGCTCGACGACGGGGTGGACTACTACCTCAAGCCGATGAACTGCCCGATGCACAACCTGATCTTCGACGCGCGCGGCCGCTCGTACCGCGAACTGCCGCTGCGCCTCTTCGAGTTCGGCACGGTGTACCGGTACGAGAAGTCGGGCGTCGTGCACGGCCTGACCCGCTCGCGCGGCTTCACGCAGGACGACGCGCACATCTACTGCACCAAGGAGCAGATGGCGGACGAGCTGGACCGGACGCTCACCTTCGTCCTGAACCTGCTCCGCGACTACGGCCTCACCGACTTCTACCTGGAACTGTCCACCAAGGACCCGGAGAAGTTCGTCGGATCGGACGAGATCTGGGAAGAAGCCACCGAGACGCTGCGCCAGGTCGCCGAGAAGCAGGGGCTGCCGCTGGTCCCGGACCCGGGCGGCGCCGCGTTCTACGGACCGAAGATCTCCGTGCAGGCGCGGGACGCCATCGGCCGGACCTGGCAGATGTCGACCGTACAGCTCGACTTCAACCTGCCGGAGCGCTTCGACCTGGAGTACACCGGCCCGGACGGTTCCAAGCAGCGCCCGGTCATGATCCACCGCGCCCTGTTCGGTTCCATCGAGCGTTTCTTCGCGGTGCTCCTGGAGCACTACGCGGGCGCCTTCCCGGTCTGGCTGGCCCCGGTCCAGGCGGTCGGCATCCCGATCGGCGACACCCACATCCCGTACCTCCAGGAGTTCGCGGCCGAGGCCCGCAAGCGCGGGCTGCGGGTCGACGTGGACGCCTCCTCGGACCGGATGCAGAAGAAGATCCGCAACCAGCAGAAGGCCAAGGTTCCGTTCATGATCATCGCCGGTGACGAGGACATGGCCAACGGTGCCGTCTCCTTCCGCTACCGCGACGGATCGCAGGAGAACGGCGTCCCGGTCGAGGACGCCCTCGCCAAGATCGCCAAGGCCGTCGAGGACCGCGTCCAGGTCTGAGCCGTGCCCGGCAGGGGCCCTCGGTGAGCTACCCGCTCCCCGGGGGCCCCTTCTCGTCCTCCCTGCGGAACACCTGGATCAGCCACGACGAGAACGAACCCGTCACCGCCCCCAGCAGTGCCAGACCGCAGGCCATCAGGAACGCCGCCACGGTCCGGCCGACCGGGGTCACCGGGACGGCGTCCCCGTATCCCACCGTCGTGAGGGTCGCGCAGGCCCACCAGACCGCGTCGCCGAAGGTCCGGATCGAGGCGCCCGGGGCCTCGTGCTCGCGGTTGTAGACGGCCAGCGCGGCGGAGAAGCCCAGCAGCAGGGCCGCCAGACCGGCGTACGACATCACCCGGGCGTACAGACCGAGGCGCGGGGCCTCGTGGCGCTTCTGGACCGCCGTGTAGACCTTGACCAGCCGCAGCGGGCGGAGCAGGGGCAGCAGCAGGACGAGGGTGTCGAGCCAGTGGACCCGGACGAAGCGGTGGCCGAGGCCGCTGAGGCGGACGCGGACCGCGTAGTCGGCGACGAAGAGGAGCCAGGTGGCGCCGACGAGGGCGAGGGAGATGTCGTGCCAGGGCTGGGCGTCGTGCGGGGCGAGGACGCGGACCGCGTAGCCGAGGAGGAAGAGCAGGGAGGCGGCGAGGAGCGGCACCTCGGTGCGCTGTTCCCACTGGGTCAGAGCGGGTGGGGGCCGGTCCGGGGTGCGGTCGCTCATCGGCCCAGCATCGCGCCGGCCGTACGGGTTCGGCCCCGGCGACACGCTGCGCCCGGGGGACGCCATATGCTGATCGGCATGACGAGTGAGCCGGAGCAGCAGATCGGAGTGGGAACGCCCGACGCGTTCCAGCGCCTGTGGACGCCCCACCGGATGGCGTACATCCAGGGTGAGAACAAGCCGACCGGCCCGGAGGCCGGGGACGGCTGTCCGTTCTGCGAGATTCCCTCGAAGTCGGACGAGGACGGGCTCGTCGTGGCGCGCGGTGAGAAGGTCTACGCCGTGCTCAATCTGTATCCGTACAACGGCGGGCATCTGATGGTGGTGCCGTACCGCCATGTCGCGGACTACACGGAGCTGGACGGTCCGGAGACGGTGGAGCTGGCCGATTTCACGAAGCGGGCCATGACGGCGCTGCGGGCGGCCTCGGGGGCGCACGGGTTCAACATCGGGATGAACCAGGGTGCGGTGGCCGGTGCGGGCATCGCGGCGCATCTGCATCAGCATCTGGTGCCGCGCTGGGGCGGGGACACCAATTTCATGCCGGTGGTGGGACACACGAAGGTGCTGCCGCAGTTGCTGGCGGACACCCGGTCGATGCTGGCGGCGGCCTGGCCGGCGGTCTGAGCGGTTCGGTACGAGGTGCGGGGCGTCCGGGTGGTCCGGGCGCCCCGCAGCTGTGCGCGGCGCGGTCAGGCGTCGTACAGGTCGGCCTTGCGGGGGCTGGGGTCCTGGATGAGGCCGCTCAGTATCGTCGAGCGGTTGCCGAAGTTCTCGGTGTCGACACCGTTCTCCTCCAGGACCTTGATCGCGGCGTTGTGCACGACGCGCAGGACCGGGGTGGCGGTGCGCATGGCGTCGTCGGCCATGAAGCGGTGGCGCCACGGCTGCTCCGCCCAGGCGTGCCGCAGCCCGAAGGGTTCGGGCAGGGCGATCTTGCCGCCGAGGTAGTCGAGGAGCGGCGGGTACCACGTGAAGGGGGCGCGCAGGGCCAGGCGTACGACCTCCGAGGCGTCGACGAGCGCCAGGGTGATGTCGCGGGTCTCCCAGAAGCGGACGGTCTTGTTGACGGTCTTGGTCTTGGCCGAGGGCTTGCTGGTGAAGAGGGAGTGGACGGGGCCGAGGGCGTGTCCGGTGACCTCGATGCGCAGGGTCTCGTAGAGAACGGTGACCGTGATCATCATGGTGATGACGAGCTGGCCGTCCCAGAGGGTGAACTGCACGCCGAGGTAGTGGCGGTCGCCGCCGCCGAACTGCTGGTGGTTGCAGATGCGCTGTATCTCGTGGGGTTTGACCTGGAAGGTGGCGACGTCCTCGCCGTCGGGGCGGGAGACCGAGTCGGCGTTCTCGCCGACGGGGGAGACGATCCAGTGGGTGACGGTCGGGGTGGGGAATCCGCCGGTGTTCAGCGGGCCGCGCTCCAGCATCTTGAGCTGGTCGTGCATGACGCGGATCAGGTCCCAGCTGCGGAACTGGTGGAACTCCTTGCCGGGCTCCTTGGGCTTGAGGTCCTCGGCGAGCTGCCAGCTGCCCCAGCGGGTGCCCATGCCGAGGATGCCCTTGGGGCCGGCGTAGAAGACGGAGTTGGACTGCTGCTCGGCGGAGAGCTTCTCCAGGCCCTGGCGGAGGGCTTCGCGGGCCGTCTCGCTGGGGTTCTTGGGGACGGCTTCGGGGATCTTCGCGACGACACCGCCGCCGGAGAGGAGCCCTTCCCAGCGGGCCCGCATGTCCTGGGCGGACTTCTCGGCGATGCGCCGGGCGATGGTCCAGCCGACGACGGGGGCGATGACCATGGCCCGCAGGTAGAGCGCGAGGAATCCGCTCAGAGGCATGGTGATCAGGAAGTACAGGGCGGCGATGCCGAGGATCGGCAGGAGTGCGTTGCCCAGGGTGGAGAGCGCCTTGTCCTTGGTCTTGGCGAGGGCGTCGCGGAGCCGGAAGGCGATGATCCACAGGAGCATGCCGGGCAGGAAGAGGAAGCCGAACAGGGCGGTGACGGCGGTGAGTTTGGTGTCGCGGGCCTTGCGGAGGCGGGAGGCGGACAGGCAGTGCTCGACGACGGTCTGGGGGTCGCTGCCGAAGGACTGGATGAGGGCCTTGCGGGCGCCGCCCAGCATGCGTTCCTGGACGGCGCGGGCGTAGGCCTCGCCGAGGTTGGGTTTGAAGTAGGCGGACTTGAAGAGCTTGGAGCGCCCTTCCTTCACCGCGGACTTGTGCCACTCGTTGTTGGCCTTGAGGATGTCCTCCACCGGGCTGTCGCGGTACGCCGCGGAGGCGAGGGCGTTGGTCGCCACCGCCGCTCCCGCCGCGCCCTGGAGCGGAATCTGCGCTCCGGGAGAGAAATCGAATCCGTTGCTCACTGTCGCCCCCACTCGCCACCGAGGAACCGCTCCTGCGGCTGTTTCCCAACTGCCGTGCCCGGCACACTTTCTGAGCTGGGACCACAGCGTATCGTCCGGATCGGTACATCGTCCGGCCCTGTGGACAACGAGGAACAAACCGCTCCGCTACGCGTGTTTCGCGTCGGCCTCCGGTGAGCTCGTGAGGCGGTCGGCGAGGTGCGGGGGCAGGGGGGCGTGGCGGGCGTAGGCGCGGTCGAACCGGCCGGTGCCGTGGGTGAGGGAGCGCAGGTCGACGGCGTAGCGGCCGATCTCCAGTTCGGGGACCTCGGCACGGACGAGGGTGCGGCCGGGGGCGGTCTGCTCGGTGCCGGTGACGCGGCCGCGGCGGCCGGAGAGATCGCTCATGACGGGGCCGACGTAGTCGTCCGGGACGAGGACACCGATTTCGGCCACCGGTTCCAGGAGCTGGATGCGGGCGGCGTGCGCGGCCTCGCGCAGGGCGAGGGCGCCGGCGGTCTGGAAGGCGGCGTCGGAGGAGTCCACGGAGTGGGCCTTGCCGTCCCGCAGGGTGACGCGGACGTCGACGAGGGGATGGCCGGTGGCGACGCCGCGGGCGGCCTGGGCGCGGACGCCCTTCTCGACGGAGGAGATGTACTGGCGGGGCACGGAGCCCCCGACGATCCGGTCGACGAACTCGATGCCGGAGCCCGCGGGCAGCGGCTCGACGTCGATGGCGCAGACGGCGTACTGGCCGTGGCCGCCGGACTGTTTGACGTGGCGGCCGAGTCCGCCGGCGGGTGCGGCGAAGGTCTCGCGGAGGGCGACGCGGTGCGGGACGGCGTCGACCTGGACGCCGTGGCGGGTGCGGAGCCGGTCCAGGGCCACGTCGCGGTGGGCCTCGCCGATGCACCACAGGACGACCTGGCGGGTGTCCGGGTTCTGTTCCAGGCGCAGGGTGGGGTCCTCGGCGACGAGACGGGCCAGGGCGTGGGAGAGCTTGTCCTCGTCGGCCTTGCCGTGGGCCTCGATGGCGAGCGGGAGGAGCGGGTCGGGGGTGGCCCAGGGGCGCAGCAGCAGGGGGTGGGCCGGGTCGGACAGGGTGTCCCCGGTCTCGGCGGTGTCCAGCCGGGCCACGCAGGCGAGATCGCCGGCGACGCAGGCGGTGAGCGGGCGCTGCTGTTTGCCGAAGGGGGAGGAGAGGGCGCCGACGCGGATCTCGGCCTCGTGGAAGGGGCGGGCCTCGCGGGCGGGGTCGTCGAGGCCGTGCCCGAAGAGGTGCACGGTGTCGTCGGGGCGCAGGGTGCCGGAGAAGACGCGGACGAGGGAGAGCCGGCCCACGTAGGGGTCGGGCGAGGTCTTGACGACCTCGGCGGCGAGGGGGCCGTCGGGGTCGCATTCCAGGGCGGGCAGCGGGGCGCCGTGCAGGGTGCTGACGGCGGGCAGGGGCCGTTCGAGGGGAGTGGGGAAGCCACCGGTGATCAGATCGAGGAGTTCGACGGTGCCGAGGCCCTGACGGGCGCCTTCGGCGGCGGGGGCGGCGGTGAGGACGGGGTGGAAGGTGCCGCGTGCCACGGCGCGTTCGAGATCGTCTACGAGGGTCTTGACGTCGACGGGCTCACCGGCGAGGTAGCGGTCCATCAGGGTCTCGTCCTCGCACTCGGCGATGATCCCCTCGATGAGCCGGTCGCGGGCCTCGGTCAGACGGTCCTGTTCGGAGGCTGCGGGCGGGTGCTCCCTGCGTTCGCCCCCGGAGTAGTCGAGGATCCGCTGCGTGAGCAGTCCGGTCAGGCCGGTCAGGGGCGCGTGTCCGTCGGCCGAGCGGGGGCCGTGGACCGGCAGGTAGAGGGGGAGCACGGCATCGGGGTCGTCGCCGCCGAAGAGTTCGGCGCAGACCCGGGTCATCGCGTCGAACGGGGTGCGGGCCGTGTCGAGGTGGGTGACGACGATGGCGCGCGGCATGCCGACCGCGGCGCACTCCTCCCAGACGGCCCGGGTGGTGCCGTCGACGGCCTCGGCCTCCTGGGCGGCCGAGACGACGAAGAGGGCGGCGTCGGCGGCCCGCAGTCCGGCCCTGAGTTCTCCGACGAAGTCGGCGTAGCCGGGGGTGTCCAGCAGGTTGATCTTGATTCCGCCCCAGGTGACGGGGACGAGGGTGAGCGAGACGGAGCGGTGTCCGCGCTGTTCGACGTCGTCGTGGTCGGAGACCGTGGTGCCGTCCTCGACGCGGCCGGCCCGGTTGACGGCTCCGGTGGTCTGGGCCAGGGCCTCGACGAGGGTGGTCTTGCCCGATCCGCTGTGGCCGACCAGCACCACGTTGCGGATCGCGGCGGGGCGGTCGGCCGTCAGTGCCCTGGCGGCGGCTCCGGTGGGGGTGTGTGTCCTGTCGCCCATGGTGGGTGCCTCCCGGGTGGTGGCGCCGGGCGGCGGTCCCGCCGGCACGGGATGGGGAGCGGTGGCACGGGCACGGGGAGCCGCCCGCGGCGGCTGCGGCGACGCCCGCGGTAGTTCCGAGCTTTCCACTCCGTACCGGGCGCGTCCATACGCCGTACGTCCGCGCACGACATCCCCCGGGGTGCCCGGAGGGTGGCGGGCGACGGGCGTGACTACGATGGGCGACGAGGGTGCTGAAGGCCCCGGCCGGGCTCGCTGCGCCCGGCACGCATGTCCGCGTCGCCACCGGTACGTTCCCGGGGCTCGCCGCGGGGACGCACCGGCGTTCCGCGGGCGCACGCACCGGACACCGCCGCCCGGTCCGGCCGGGGCCTTCAGCACCCTTCAGCCGGTGGCCGACGGGGTCATCCGGCCCACCGACCCTCGGGAAGGCCATGCTGAACAAGTACGCGCGTGCCTTTTTCACGCGTGTCCTCACGCCGTTCGCCGCCCTGCTGCTCCGTCTCGGAGTCAGCCCGGACACGGTCACCCTGATCGGCACGGCCGGGGTGATGGCAGGTGCGCTGGTCTTCTTCCCGATGGGGGAGTTCTTCTGGGGCACGATCGTCATCACGATCTTCGTCTTCTCCGACCTGGTCGACGGGAACATGGCGCGGCAGGCGGGGATCTCCAGCCGCTGGGGCGCGTTCCTCGACTCGACCCTGGACCGGGTGGCGGACGGCGCGATCTTCGCCGGCTTCGCGCTCTGGTACGCGGGCAGCGGCGACGACAACGTGCTGTGCGCGGTCTCGATCTTCTGTCTGGCGAGCGGCCAGGTCGTCTCGTACACCAAGGCGCGCGGTGAGTCGATCGGGCTGCCGGTCGCGGTCAACGGGCTGGTGGAGCGGGCCGAGCGGCTGGTGATCTCGCTCGTCGCGGCCGGATTCGCGGGTCTGCACAAGTTCGGCGTGCCCGGGATCCAGGTGCTGCTGCCGATCGCGCTGTGGATCGTCGCCGTGGGCAGCCTGGTGACGCTGATCCAGCGGGTCGTGACGGTGCGCCGCGAGTCCGCGGAGGCCGACGCCGCCGCGGCCGTGGACCGGGGGAGCGAGGCCGCGCAGTGAGCGGTGCCCCCCGGCTCACCGAGCGTGTGAGCGACGGGCTGTACGGGCTGGGCTGGGCCGCGGTCCGCAAACTGCCCGAACCGGTGGCCCGCGGGCTGTTCCGGACGCTGGCCGATCAGGTGTGGCGGCGGCGCGGGAAGAGCGTGCTGCGGCTGGAGTCCAATCTGGCGCGGGTGGTGCCGGACGCGGATCCGGCGAGGCTCGCCGAACTGTCCCGGGCCGGGATGCGCTCCTACATGCGGTACTGGATGGAGTCGTTCCGGCTGCCCGCCTGGAGTCCGGCGCGGATCAAGGCGTCCATCGACGTGACGGACGCGCACCGGCTGACGGACGGTCTGGACAGCGGACGCGGGGTGATCCTCGCGCTGCCGCACCTGGGCAACTGGGATCTGGCCGGGGCGTGGGTGACCACGGACCTGAAGGTGCCGTTCACCACGGTCGCCGAGCGGCTGAAGCCGGAGTCGCTGTACGACCGGTTCGTGGCGTACCGCGAGGGGCTGGGCATGGAGGTCCTGCCGCACAACGGCGGGGCCGCGTTCGGGACGCTGGCGCGGCGGCTGCGGGCGGGCGGGCTGGTCTGCCTGGTCGCGGACCGCGATCTGTCGGCGTCGGGCGTGGAGGTGTCGTTCTTCGGCGCCACCGCGCGGATGCCCGCGGGCCCGGCCCTGCTGGCCCAGCAGACCGGCGCGCTGCTGCTGCCGGTGACGCTCTCGTACGACGACACGCCGGTGATGAAGGCGCGGATCCACCCGCCGGTGGAGGTGCCGGGGGAGGGTGACCGTACGCGGAAGACGTCGGTGATGACCCAGGCCCTGGCCGACGCCTTCGCCCGGGGCATCGCCGAGCATCCGGAGGACTGGCACATGCTGCAGCGCCTGTGGACCGACGACCTCGAACCCCGGGCCTGACGGCTCCCGGCCGCGCTCCTCGACCCGGCCTGCTCCGAACGAAAGGCCCCGCCGTGAAGATCGGCATCGTCTGCCCCTACTCCTGGGACGTACCGGGCGGTGTGCAGTTCCACATCCGTGATCTGGCCGAGCATCTGACCGGTCTCGGCCATCAGGTCTCGGTGCTGGCCCCGGCCGACGACGAGACGCCGCTGCCGCCGTACGTGGTCTCGGCGGGCCGGGCCGTGCCCGTCCCGTACAACGGCTCGGTCGCCCGGCTGAACTTCGGCTTCCTGTCGGCGGCCCGGGTGCGGCGCTGGCTGCACGACGGGACCTTCGACGTCGTGCACATCCACGAGCCGACCTCCCCGTCGCTGGGGCTGCTGACCTGCTGGGCGGCGCAGGGGCCGATCGTCGCCACCTTCCACACCTCCAATCCGCGCTCGCGGGCCATGATCGCCGCGTACCCGATCCTCCAGCCGGCGCTGGAGAAGATCAGCGCGCGCATCGCGGTCAGCGAGTACGCGCGCCGGACCCTGGTCGAGCATCTGGGCGGTGACGCGGTCGTCATCCCCAACGGCGTCGACGTGGACTTCTTCGCGTCGGCCGAGCCGCGGCCCGAGTGGCAGGGCTCCACCATCGGTTTCATCGGGCGGATCGACGAGCCCCGCAAGGGCCTGCCCGTCCTGATGCGCGCGCTGCCCGCGATCCTGGCGGCGCGGCCGGACGTCCGGCTGCTGGTGGCGGGCCGCGGCGACGAGGAGGAGGCCGTTGCCTCGCTGCCCCGCGAGATGCGCGCCCGCGTGGAGTTCCTCGGCATGGTGAGCGACGAGGACAAGGCGCGGCTGCTGCGCAGCGTCGACCTCTACGTCGCGCCCAACACCGGCGGCGAGAGCTTCGGCATCATCCTCGTGGAGGCGATGTCGGCCGGCGCGCCGGTCCTTGCCAGCGATCTGGACGCCTTCGCCCAGGTCCTGGACCAGGGCGCGGCCGGTGAACTCTTCGCCAACGAGGACGCGGACGCGCTGGCCGATGCGGCGGTCCGGCTGCTGGGCGACCCCGTCCGCCGCGCCGCGCTGCGCGAGCGCGGCAGCGCGCACGTACGGCGCTTCGACTGGTCGACGGTCGGCGCGGACATCCTCGCGGTGTACGAGACGGTCACCGACGGGGCCGCGTCGGTGGCGACCGACGAACGCACCGGGCTGCGGGCGCGGTTCGGGCTGAGCCGGGACCGGGAGCCGGGCGGTCAGCTGCGGGGCTGAGGCGGGGGTGCCGTCGGGGTTTCGGCGACGGGAGGCGGAACGGTGTCGTTCCGACGTCACGCTGCCGTTGCGACGGAACGGTTTCGTTCTGAGGGACGCTGCCGTTTCGGCGCGACGATTCCGTTGCGACGGGACCGTCTCGTCCCGATGGCACGGTCTCGTTGGGACGGATCGGTTTCGTTTCGGGGGACGCTCCCGTTTCGGCGCGACGTTTCCGTTGCGACGGGACCGTCTCGTCCCGATGGCACGGTCTCGTTGGGACGGATCGGTTTCGTTTCGGGGGACGCTCCCGTTTCGGCGCGACGCCCCCGTTGCGACGGGACCGTCTCGTTCCGACGCCACGGTCTCGTCGCGACGTAACCGTCCCGTTCCAGCGCAACGGCCCCGTCGCGACGAGACGGCCCCGTCCCGGCGGCACGCGCGCCGCCGGGACGCGGGACGGGTGCCCGCTCACCGGTAGCCTTGCCGCCCGTGACCGCAACCCTCATCTGGGCCGTCGTCGTCCTCGTCGCGATCGGCCTGTACCTCAGCTGGACCGCCGGCCGGCTCGACCGCCTGCACACCCGGATCGACGCGGCCCGTGCCGCCCTCGACGCCCAACTGCTGCGCCGCGCCTCGGTCACCCAGGAACTCGCCACCTCCGGACTCCTCGACCCGGCCTCCTCCATCGTGCTGTACGAGGCCGCGCACGCCGCCCGGCAATCGGAGGAGGAGCAGCGCGAGGTCGCCGAGAGCGAACTGAGCACCGCCCTGCGCGCCGTGTTCGGCGAGAGCGCCCAGGTGGAGGCGGTCAAGGAGGTGCCCGGCGGCGAGGAGGCGGCCTCGGAGCTGGCGGCCGCGGTGCGCAGGGTTCCGATGGCGCGCCGCTTCCACAACGACGCGGTGCGGGCCGCCCGCGCCCTGCGCCGTCACCGTACGGTGCGCTGGTTCCGGCTGGCGGGGCACGCCCCGTTCCCGATGGCCTTTGAGATGGACGACGAACCGCCGGTGGCCCTCGCGGACCGGCCCGCCGGCTGAACCGGGGCGGGACGAAGGGGACCCGCCCGCACCCGGACCCGTCCGCACCCGGCCCCAAAACGATCCACCGGCCCCTCATTGGCCCTTGCTGTGGACCGGTGCCCGGGAGTTTGCTCTGCAGTGCGCCACACCGCAGGCCAGACCACTCCTGGCACCCCCTTCTTCCGTAGTGAGGTCGATCCGTGTCCACGCTTCCCCGCACCCCGCAGTCCGCCGACGCCCCGGCCACCGGCACCGCCCGCGTCAAGCGCGGCATGGCCGAGCAGCTCAAGGGCGGCGTGATCATGGACGTCGTCAACGCCGAGCAGGCGAAGATCGCCGAGGACGCGGGTGCCGTGGCCGTCATGGCCCTGGAGCGGGTGCCCGCCGACATCCGCAAGGACGGCGGCGTGGCCCGGATGTCGGACCCGAACATGATCGAGGAGATCATCGAGGCCGTCTCCATCCCCGTCATGGCCAAGTCCCGGATCGGCCACTTCGTCGAGGCCCAGGTCCTCCAGTCGCTCGGTGTCGACTACATCGACGAGTCCGAGGTCCTGACCCCGGCGGACGAGGTCAACCACAGCGACAAGTTCGCCTTCACCACCCCGTTCGTCTGCGGTGCGACCAACCTGGGCGAGGCGCTGCGCCGTATCGCCGAGGGCGCGGCCATGATCCGCTCCAAGGGCGAGGCCGGCACCGGCAACGTCGTCGAGGCCGTCCGCCACCTGCGCCAGATCAAGAACGAGATCGCCCGGCTGCGCGGCTACGACAACAACGAGCTGTACGCCGCGGCCAAGGAGCTGCGTGCCCCGTACGAGCTGGTCAAGGAGGTCGCCGAGCTGGGCAAGCTGCCCGTTGTGCTGTTCTCCGCCGGCGGTGTCGCCACCCCGGCCGACGCCGCGCTGATGCGCCAGCTCGGTGCCGAGGGCGTCTTCGTCGGCTCCGGCATCTTCAAGTCCGGCGACCCGGCCAAGCGCGCCGCCGCGATCGTCAAGGCCACCACCTTCTACGACGACCCGAAGATCATCGCGGACGCCTCCCGCAACCTGGGCGAGGCCATGGTCGGCATCAACTGCGACACCCTGCCCGAGGCCGAGCGCTACGCCAACCGCGGCTGGTAGCCACCATGAGCGACACTCCTGTGATCGGCGTCCTGGCCCTTCAGGGCGACGTACGGGAACACCTGATCGCCCTGGCCTCGGCGGACGCCCTGGCCAGGCCGGTCCGGCGTCCCGAGGAACTCGCCGAGGTCGACGGTCTGGTCGTTCCCGGCGGCGAGTCGACCACCATGTCGAAGCTGGCCGCCCTGTTCGGCATGATCGAACCCCTCCGCGAGCGGGTGGCGGCCGGGATGCCGGTCTACGGCACCTGCGCCGGGATGATCCTGCTCGCCGACAAGATCCTCGACCCGCGCTCGGGCCAGGAGACGATCGGCGGCATCGACATGATCGTGCGCCGTAACGCTTTCGGGCGGCAGAACGAGTCCTTCGAGGCGGCCGTCGACGTCGCCGGCATCGAGGGCGGGCCGGTCGAGGGCGTCTTCATCCGGGCCCCCTGGGTGGAGTCGGTGGGCGCCCGCGCCAGGGTCGTGGCCGAGTACGGTGGGCATATCGTGGCGGTTCGGCAGGAAAACGCCCTCGCCACGTCGTTCCACCCGGAACTGACCGGTGACCACCGGGTTCACGCCTACTTCGTGGACATGGTGCGCACAGCCACCTGATTCGATCCCGGTAGGATCTCTCGGGTTCGTACGGAATTTGGTGACGCGAAGGAGAAGGCAGATGTCCGGCCACTCTAAATGGGCTACGACGAAGCACAAGAAGGCCGTGATTGATGCCAAGCGCGGCAAGCTCTTCGCGAAGATGATCAAGAACATCGAGGTCGCCGCGCGCACCGGCGGCGCCGATGTGTCGGGCAACCCGACCCTCTTCGACGCCATCCAGAAGGCGAAGAAGAGCTCGGTCCCGAACAAGAACATCGACTCGGCGGTCAAGCGCGGCGCCGGTCTCGAAGCCGGTGGCGCCGACTACGAGACGATCATGTACGAGGGCTACGGCCCCAACGGTGTCGCGGTGCTCATCGAGTGCCTCACCGACAACCGCAACCGCGCCGCCTCCGACGTCCGCGTCGCCATGACCCGCAACGGCGGCTCGATGGCCGACCCGGGCTCGGTCTCGTACCTGTTCAACCGCAAGGGCGTCGTGATCGTCCCCAAGGGCGAGCTGTCCGAGGACGACGTGCTGGGCGCCGTGCTCGACGCGGGTGCCGAGGAGGTCAACGACCTCGGCGACACCTTCGAGGTGCTCAGCGAGGCCACCGACATGATCGCGGTCCGCACCGCGCTCCAGGAGGCCGGCATCGACTACGACTCGGCCGAGGCCAACTTCGTCCCGACCATGCAGGTCGAGCTGGACGAGGAGGGCGCACGCAAGATCTTCAAGCTGATCGACGCGCTGGAGGACAGCGACGACGTGCAGAACGTCTTCGCCAACTTCGACGTCTCCGACGAGGTCATGGAGAAGGTCGACGCCTGATCCGGCGCCGTACGCCGGCACGGTTCCTGCGACGGGCCGACGGGGACACACCCCGTCGGCCCGTCGCATTGTCAGTGCGAGCCGATAGCCTGCCAGAACAGTTGACCGATCGGCGGGGAGGGACGGGACGTGCGCGTTCTCGGGGTGGACCCCGGGCTGACCCGGTGCGGGGTCGGCGTCGTCGAGGGAGTGGCCGGACGGCCCCTGACGATGCTCGGGGTGGGTGTCGTGCGCACCCCGGCCGACGCGGAGCTGGGCCACCGGCTGGTGGCCATCGAGCGCGGCATCGAGGCCTGGCTCGACGAGCACCGTCCCGAGTTCGTGGCGGTCGAGCGGGTCTTCGCCCAGCACAACGTCCGTACGGTGATGGGCACCGCCCAGGCCAGTGCCGTGGCCATGCTCTGCGCCTCCCGGCGCGGTATCCCCGTCGCCCTGCACACCCCCAGCGAAGTCAAGGCCGCTGTCAGCGGCAACGGACGCGCCGACAAGGCGCAGGTCGGGGCCATGGTCACCCGGCTCCTGCGGCTGGACGCACCCCCGAAGCCCGCCGACGCGGCGGACGCCCTCGCCCTCGCCATCTGCCACATCTGGCGCGCCCCCGTGATCAACCGCCTCCAGCAGGCGCACGCGGCGGCCGCCGCCGGCCGCACCCCGCGCGTCCCGCGCACCGCAGCAGCACCCGTCCGGAAGGTCCCCCGATGATCGCCTTCGTCAGCGGCCCCGTCGCCGCGCTCGCCCCGACCACGGCCGTCATCGAGGTCGGCGGCGTCGGCATGGCCGTCCAGTGCGCGCCGAACACCCTGGCCGCGCTGCGCGTCGGCCAGGAGGCCAGACTCGCCACCTCCCTCGTCGTGCGCGAGGATTCCCTGACGCTCTACGGCTTCGCCGACGACGACGAGCGCCAGGTCTTCGAACTGCTCCAGACCGCCAGCGGCGTCGGACCCCGGCTCGCCCAGGCGATGCTGGCCACCCACACCCCCGACGCCCTGCGGATCGCCGTGGCCACCGGCGACGAGAAGGCGCTGACCGCCGTCTCCGGCATCGGCAAGAAGGGGGCCCAGAAGCTCCTGCTCGAACTCAAGGACCGCCTCGGCGAACCGGTCGGCACCGGCCACGCCCCCCAGGGCATCGGCACGGCCGTTACCGCCTCCTGGCGCGACCAGCTCCAGGCAGCCCTGATCGGCCTCGGCTACGCCACCCGCGAGGCGGACGAGGCGGTCACCGCCGTGGCACCCCGGGCCGAGGCCGCCCTTGCCGAGGGCGCCGCACCCCCCGTGCCGCAACTGCTGCGCGCCGCCCTCCAGACCCTCAACCGGGCCCGCTGAGCGGCTCCGGGCACCACCCCCGACACCGGACCCGGCCCCCGGGACCCGGCACCGAAAGATCCGAGGCGGGACAGACGAGATGAACTGGGACGAGACCGGCCCCGACACCGGCGAGCTGCTCGACGAGCGCCTCGTCGACGCCGGCGCGGACGGCGAGGACACCGCGGTCGAGGCGGCGCTGCGCCCCCGGGACCTCGACGAGTTCGTCGGCCAGGAGAAGGTCCGCGAGCAGCTCGACCTCGTCCTCAAGGCCGCCCGCGCCCGCGGCGCCACCGCCGACCACGTGCTGCTCTCCGGCGCCCCCGGCCTCGGCAAGACCACCCTCTCCATGATCATCGCCGCGGAGATGGCCGCCCCGATCCGGATCACCTCCGGGCCCGCCATCCAGCACGCCGGGGACCTCGCGGCCATCCTCTCCTCCCTCCAGGAGGGCGAGGTCCTTTTCCTCGACGAGATCCACCGCATGTCGCGGCCGGCCGAGGAGATGCTCTACATGGCCATGGAGGACTTCCGTGTCGACGTGATCGTCGGCAAGGGACCCGGCGCCACCGCCATCCCCCTGGAGCTTCCCCCCTTCACCCTGGTAGGCGCGACCACCCGGGCCGGACTCCTGCCGCCCCCGCTCCGTGACCGCTTCGGGTTCACCGGACACATGGAGTTCTACGCCCCGGCCGAACTGGAACGGGTGATTCACCGCTCCGCCGGACTCCTCGACGTGATCATCGACGCCGAGGGCGCCGCGGAGATCGCCGGACGCTCCCGGGGCACCCCCCGTATCGCCAACCGGCTGCTGCGCCGCGTCCGGGACTATGCCCAGGTCAAGGCCGACGGACGGATCGACCGGGAGACCGCCGCGGCCGCCCTGTCGGTCTACGAGGTGGACGCCCGGGGGCTCGACCGCCTGGACCGGGCGGTGCTGGAGGCCCTGCTGAAGCTGTTCGGCGGCGGCCCGGTCGGCCTGTCCACCCTCGCGGTCGCCGTGGGGGAGGAGCGCGAGACGGTCGAGGAGGTCGCGGAGCCCTTCCTCGTACGGGAAGGACTGCTGGCCAGGACGCCGCGCGGGCGGGTCGCCACCCCCGCGGCCTGGGCCCATCTGGGGCTGGTGCCGCCGCAGCACGGCGGAAAGGGACAACAGGGCCTGTTCGGGGCGTGATGCGTCACAGGTTGACCCGCACAGGAACCACGGAGCCATGCTGGGCGTTGTTCCATCGATGCGGACTCGCTTAGACTCCGCCGATGCCGCCCTTAAAGGTCGGTGTACCCACCCCCGTAGACCAGGCCGCTTTCGAGTGCGGTCGTGCGAAGGAAAATCGTCCCGTGAATCCCGTGACTCTCCTCCCCTTCATCGTGCTCATCGGGGCCATGTTCCTGATGACGCGGTCCGCCAAGAAGAAGCAGGCGGCTGCCGTGGCCATGCGCAACGACATGCAGCCCGGCACCGGCGTCCGCACGATCGGGGGCATGTACGCCACCGTCAAGGAGCTTCACGACGACACGGTTCTCCTTGAGGTCGCCCCCGGCGTCCACGCCGTCTACGCGAAGAACGCCATCGGCGCGGTGCTCGACGACGCGGAGTACAACCGCATCGTCCACGGCGACGAGGACGAGCTGGACGTCGATGGCGCGGTCGTGCCGGACGACGCCTCCTCGCTGACCGAGGCCGACGACGCCCCCGCCGACGCCAAGACGGACCTGGTCAAGAAGACCGGTTCCGACGAGGTCGACGCCGAGGAGAGCGACGGCAAGGCCGACGAGAAGCCCGAGGGCAAGGCCGACGGCGAGCCCGACGCGAAGTAGCACACGATCCGGGGATGGTTCCGAGCCCACAGGCGTCGGGCCGTCCCCGGGACGTGCGGTCTTCTGCGGGGGCGGGTCCCCACTAAACTTCGTGGCCGCTCGGGCGCGTACCCGGCGCGGGGCGGTTGGACAGGGAGAAACGAGAAGGTGGCAGCACCGAAGAAGGGCCGGCGCCCGGCCGGTGGTCAGGGGAGGCCGGGGCGTTCCCTGGCCCTGATCCTGATCGCCATGGTCGCGCTCACCGGCGGGATGTTCCTGGCGGACCAGCCGACGCCGCGTCTCGGCATCGACCTGGCGGGTGGCACGTCCATCACGCTGGAGGCGAAGGCCGAACCGGGCCAGGAATCGGCGATCAACAAGACCAACATGGACACCGCGGTCCAGATCATGGAACGCCGCGTCAACGGTCTTGGCGTCTCCGAGGCCGAGGTCCAGACCCAGGGCGATCGCAACATCATCGTCAACATCCCCAAGGGTACGAACTCGGCCCAGGCCCGCGAGCAGGTCGGCACCACGGCCAAGCTCTACTTCCGGCCCGTGCTGACCGTCGCCGCAGGCACGCCGACCCCCGAGCCGAGCGCCTCGTCCACCGGCAAGGCCAGCCCGTCGCCCAAGCCGAGCGCCTCCGCCTCGGAGCAGGCGAACGGCTCCTCGGCCAAGCCGAGCGCGAGCGCCACCACCCAGGGCCGCGCGGTCACCGGCGCCCTGAAGGCCGACTCCACGCCGTCGCCCTCGGCCAGTGCCTCGTCGAAGGCGAGTGCCACCCCCGAGGCGAGCGCCACCCCGACGGCCTCCGCCGAGGAGCAGGCGGCCGCCGCCGACCTGCAGAAGAAGTTCGAGGCGCTGGACTGCTCCACCAAGGCCGCACGTTCCAAGGCGGCCGCGGGCTCCAAGGCCACCGACACGGTCGTCGCCTGTGAGCAGGACGGCAGCGCCAAGTACATCCTCGGTCCCGCCGAGGTCGACGGCACCGACGTGGACAGCGCCAAGGCCGCGATCAACCAGCAGACCGGCCAGTGGATCGTCCAGATGGAGTTCACCGGCGGCGGAGCCAAGAAGTTCAACAAGACCACGGGCAAGCTGGCCCAGCAGCAGTCGCCGCAGAACCAGTTCGCCATCGCCCTCGACAACGAGGTCGTCTCGGCCCCGTCCGTGCGCGAGGCGCTGAGCGCCAACGCCGAGATCTCCGGCAGCTTCACCCAGCAGTCCGCCGAGGACCTGGCCAACGTGCTCTCCTACGGTGCGCTCCCGCTCTCCTTCCAGGAGCAGAGCGTCACCACCGTCACCGCCGCACTCGGCGGCGAGCAGCTGCGGGCCGGCCTCATCGCCGGTGCCATCGGCCTGGCCCTCGTGGTCGTCTACCTCGTGGCCTACTACCGCGGACTGGCGTTCATCGCCCTGCTCAGCCTGCTGGCCTCCGGCATCCTGACCTACACGATCATGTCGCTCCTCGGCCCGGCCATCGGCTTCGCGCTGAACCTGCCGGCGGTCTGCGGCGCCATCGTGGCCATCGGTATCACCGCGGACTCGTTCATCGTGTACTTCGAACGCATCCGGGACGAGATCCGTGAGGGCCGTACGCTGCGCCCCGCCGTCGAGCGGGCCTGGCCGCGCGCCCGGCGCACCATCCTCGTCTCCGACTTCGTGTCGTTCCTCGCCGCCGCGGTCCTCTTCGTGGTCACCGTCGGCAAGGTCCAGGGCTTCGCGTTCACGCTGGGTCTCACCACCCTGCTCGACGTGGTCGTGGTGTTCCTCTTCACCAAGCCGGTCATGACGATCATGGCCCGGAAGAAGTTCTTCGCCAGCGGCCACCCCTGGTCCGGACTGGACCCGAAGCGGCTCGGTGCCAAGCCCCCGCTGCGCCGCTCGCGCCGTGTCAACGCCCCCACCGACCCGAAGGAGGCGTGAGATGTCGCGACTCGGCAATCTCGGCGCCCGTCTCTACCGCGGTGAGGTCGGCTACGACTTCATCGGCAAGCGGAAGATCTGGTACGGCGTCTCGATCCTGATCACCATCACGGCCATCCTCGGCCTGGCGGTCAGCGGCCTGAACATGGGCATCGAGTTCAAGGGCGGCGCCGTCTTCACCACCCCGAAGACGTCCGCCACGGTCTCCCAGGCCGAGGACCTGGCCACGGAGGCCTCCGGCCACCAGGCCATCGTCCAGAAGCTGGGCAACGGCACCCTGCGCATCCAGATCACCGAGGTCGACACCGCCAAGTCCGACGAGATCAAGGACGAGCTCTCCAAGGGCCTGAACGTCCCGAGCGAGAAGATCGCCGCCGACCTGGTCGGCCCCAGCTGGGGTGAGCAGATCGCCAACAAGGCCTGGACCGGCCTCGGCGTCTTCATGGTCCTCGTGGTGATCTACCTGGCGATCGCCTTCGAATGGCGCATGGCCGTCGCGGCCCTCGCCGCGCTGATCCACGACATCACCATCACCGTCGGCGTCTACGCCCTGGTCGGCTTCGAGGTCACACCGGGCACGGTCATCGGTCTGCTGACGATCCTCGGTTACTCCCTCTACGACACGGTCGTCGTCTTCGACAGCCTCAAGGAGGGCACGCAGGGGATCACCAAGCAGACCCGGTGGACGTACAGCGACATCGCCAACCGCTCCATCAACGGAACGCTGGTCCGCTCGATCAACACCACCGTCGTGGCCCTGCTGCCGGTCGCCGGTCTGCTGTTCATCGGCGGCGGTGTCCTCGGCGCCGGCATGCTGAACGACATCTCGCTGGCCCTCTTCGTCGGCCTCGCCGCCGGTGCGTACTCCTCGATCTTCATCGCCACGCCGCTCGTCGCCGACCTCAAGGAACGCGAACCGCAGATGAAGGCCCTGAAGAAGCGGGTCCTCGCCAAGCGCGCCGCCGCCGCGGCCAAGGGCGAGTCCGTCGACACCGGTGAGGACAACGGGTCCCCCGAGGACGCCGCGCCCGCCGGTGCGGTCGTCGGCCAGCGCCAGGAGCCCCCGACGGGCCACGGCCGGACCGGAGGGAAGCGCCGATGACCAGCACCGCGGAGGGCACCCGCGAGCTGCTCCTCAGCCGCATCCGGGACGTGGCGGACTACCCGAAGCCGGGCGTGATGTTCAAGGACATCACCCCGCTGCTCGCGGACCCGGTCGCCTTCACGGCCCTCACGGACGCCCTCGCGGAGCTGTGCGTACGGCACGGCGCCACGAAGATCGTCGGCCTGGAGGCCCGCGGCTTCATCCTGGCCGCCCCGGTCGCCGTCCGCGCCGGCCTCGGCTTCGTCCCGGTCCGCAAGGCCGGGAAGCTGCCGGGCGCCACGCTCAGCCAGGCGTACGAGCTGGAGTACGGCACCGCGGAGATCGAGATCCACGCGGAGGACCTGTCGGCCGACGACCACGTCATGGTCATCGACGACGTCCTGGCCACCGGTGGTACCGCCGCCGCCTCGCTGGAGCTCATCCGGCGGGCCGGGGCCCGGGTCGCCGGTGTCAGCGTCCTCATGGAGCTGGGCTTCCTGGCCGGCCGTGAGCGCCTCACCCCGGACCTGCAGGGCGCCCCTCTGGAAGCCCTGATCACGGTCTGACCGCACGCCGCACCACCACCGACGGGCACCCGGGAACAATCCGGGTGCCCGTCGGCGTTGTGACTCCTCTCCCGGTCCCCGGGGGAGGACCGGCCCTCGGGTCGATACGATGGCCCTTCCGGGTGTCCGGATCCGCACGAGGAGCGCTCTTGCCAGACGAGGCCCAGCCAGTCGCCGCCCCGCAGCCCGACGAGCCCGCGGCGGCCTCCGCCACGCCCGCGAAGCAACCGCCCGCGGAGAAGCCGAAGCCCCCGGCACCGCAGCCCGGCACGGGCCCCGCCCCGGCCGCGGCGAACGGGCCCGCGCCCGCCGCGCCCAGTCAGCCGGCCGCCCCCGCCTCCCCGGCCCCCAGCGCGCCCAAACCGCCCGCGAAGCCCGCGCCGACCGCCCCCGCCAGCTCGGCGTCCCGTACCGGGGGCTCCTCCAACCGGGTCCGCGCCCGCCTCGCCCGCCTCGGCGTCCAGCGCTCCAGCCCGTACAACCCCGTGCTGGAACCACTGCTGCGCATCGTCCGCGGCAACGACGCCAAGACCGAGGCGTCCACGCTCCGCCAGATCGAGCGCGCCTACCAGGTCGCCGAGCGCTGGCACCGCGGCCAGAAGCGCAAGAGCGGCGACCCGTACATCACCCACCCGCTCGCCGTGACGACGATCCTCGCCGAGCTGGGTATGGATCCGGCCACTCTGATGGCGGGACTGCTGCACGACACCGTCGAGGACACCGAGTACGGGCTGGACACCCTCCGCAAGGACTTCGGCGACCAGGTGGCCCTGCTCGTCGACGGCGTCACCAAACTCGACAAGGTCAAGTTCGGCGAGGCCGCCCAGGCCGAGACCGTGCGCAAGATGGTCGTCGCCATGGCCAAGGACCCCCGGGTCCTCGTCATCAAGCTGGCCGACCGTCTCCACAACATGCGCACCATGCGCTACCTCAAGCGGGAGAAGCAGGAGAAGAAGGCCCGCGAGACGCTGGAGATCTACGCCCCCCTCGCCCACCGCCTGGGCATGAACACCATCAAGTGGGAGCTGGAGGACCTCGCCTTCGCGATCCTCTACCCCAAGATGTACGACGAGATCGTCCGGCTCGTCGCCGAGCGGGCGCCCAAGCGCGACGAGTACCTCGCCATAGTGACCGACGAGGTCCAGGCCGACCTGCGCGCCGCCCGTATCAAGGCGACCGTCACCGGACGGCCCAAGCACTACTACAGCGTCTACCAGAAGATGATCGTGCGAGGCCGGGACTTCGCCGAGATCTACGACCTGGTGGGCATCCGGGTACTCGTCGACACCGTCCGCGACTGCTACGCGGCGCTCGGCACCGTCCACGCGCGATGGAATCCGGTCCCCGGCCGGTTCAAGGACTACATCGCGATGCCCAAGTTCAACATGTACCAGTCGCTGCACACCACGGTGATCGGCCCCAGCGGCAAGCCCGTCGAGCTCCAGATCCGGACCTTCGACATGCACCGCCGCGCCGAGTACGGCATCGCCGCGCACTGGAAGTACAAGCAGGAGGCCGTCGCCGGCGCCTCCAAGGTGCGCACCGACGTCCCCAAGAACACCGGGCGGGGCCAGGACACCGTCAACGACATGGCGTGGCTGCGCCAGCTCCTGGACTGGCAGAAGGAGACCGAGGACCCCAGCGAGTTCCTGGAGTCCCTGCGCTTCGACCTCTCGCGCAACGAGGTCTTCGTCTTCACGCCGAAGGGCGACGTGATAGCGCTTCCGGCCGGGGCGACCCCGGTCGACTTCGCGTACGCCGTCCACACGGAGGTCGGCCACCGCACGATAGGAGCACGGGTCAACGGGCGGCTCGTCCCGCTGGAGTCCACGCTCGACAACGGCGACCTCGTGGAGGTCTTCACCTCCAAGGCGGCCGGAGCGGGTCCCTCGCGCGACTGGCTCGGCTTCGTCAAGTCGCCGCGGGCCCGCAACAAGATCCGGGCCTGGTTCTCCAAGGAACGCCGCGACGAGGCGATCGAGCAGGGCAAGGACGCCATCGCGCGCGCCATGCGCAAGCAGAACCTGCCGATCCAGCGCATCCTGACCGGCGACTCGCTGGTCACCCTCGCCCACGAGATGCGCTACCCCGACATCTCCTCGCTCTACGCGGCGATCGGCGAGGGCCATGTGGCCGCCGCCGGCGTCGTGCAGAAGCTGGTCCAGGCGCTCGGCGGCGAGGACGCGGCCAGCGAGGACCTGGAGGAGAGCACCCCGCCCTCCCGCAGCCGCGCCAAGCGCCGCTCCAACGCCGATCCGGGCGTCGTGGTCAAGGGCGTCGAGGACGTCTGGGTGAAGCTCGCCCGCTGCTGCACCCCCGTGCCGGGCGACCCCATCATCGGCTTCGTCACCCGCGGCAGCGGCGTCTCCGTGCACCGGGCCGACTGCGTCAACGTCGACTCGCTGTCGCAGCAGCCCGAGCGGATCCTCGACGTCGAATGGGCCCCGACCCAGTCCTCCGTCTTCCTGGTCGCCATCCAGGTCGAGGCGCTGGACCGCTCCCGGCTCCTCTCGGACGTCACCCGGGTCCTGTCCGACCAGCACGTCAACATCCTGTCGGCGGCCGTGCAGACCTCCCGCGACCGGGTGGCCACCTCGCGCTTCACCTTCGAGATGGGCGACCCCAAGCACCTCGGCCACGTCCTGAAGGCCGTACGGGGCGTGGAGGGCGTCTACGACGTGTACCGGGTGACCTCGGCGCGCAGGCCGTAACCCGGTCCCGTACGCCGTACGCACACAGCAGAGGGGCCCCTCCGCACGAAGCGGAAGGGCCCCTCTCGCACACGGCCGGAGCCGGCGGTCAGCCGCCGAACTCCTCCAGGCCCTTGAGCGCCTGGTCCAGCAGCGCCTGCCGTCCCTCCAGCTCACGGGCCAGCTTGTCGGCACGGGCGTTGTTGCCCGAGGCGCGCGCGGTGTCGATCTGCGTCCGCAGCTTGTCGACGGCCGCCTGGAGCTGCCCGGTCAGACCCGCGGCACGGGCCCGCGCCTCCGGGTTGGTCCGGCGCCACTCCGCCTCCTCGGCCTCCTGGAGCGCCCGCTCCACGGCCTGCATCCGCCCCTCGACCTTCGGACGGGCGTCGCGCGGCACATGGCCGATGGCCTCCCAGCGCTCGTTCAGGCCCCGGAACGCGGCACGGGCCGCCTTCAGGTCCGTCACCGGCACCAGCTTCTCGGCCTCGGCGGCGAGCTCCTCCTTGAGCTTGAGGTTCTCGCCCTGCTCCGCGTCACGCTCCGCGAAGACCTCGCCGCGCGCGGCGAAGAAGACGTCCTGGGCACCGCGGAAACGGTTCCACAGATCGTCCTCGGCCTCGCGCTGGGCGCGGCCCGCGGCCTTCCACTCGGTCATCAGATCGCGGTAGCGGGCCGCCGTGGCACCCCAGTCCCGGGACCCGGAGAGCGACTCGGCCTCGGCGACCAGCCGCTCCTTGACCTTGCGGGCCTCCTCGCGCTGGGCGTCCAGCGAGGCGAAGTGGGCCTTGCGCCGCTTGGAGAAGGCGGAGCGGGCGTGCGAGAAGCGGTGCCACAGCTCGTCGTCGGACTTGCGGTCGAGCCGGGGCAGGCCCTTCCAGGTGTCCACGAGCGCCCGCAGCCGCTCGCCCGCCGCACGCCACTGCTCGCTGCGCGCCAGCTCCTCGGCCTCGGCGACCAGCGCCTCCTTGGCCAGCTTGGCCTCGTCGGTCTGCTTCGCCTTCTGGGCCTTGCGCTCCTCACGCCGCGAGTCGACCGTCGCCACCAGGGCGTCCAGCCGCTTGCGCAGCGCGTCCAGGTCCCCGACGGCGTGGTGCTCGTCGACCTGGGCGCGCAGATGCTCGATGGCGGTGGTCGCGTCCTTCGCGGACAGATCGGTGGTCCTCACCCGCCGTTCGAGGAGGCCGATCTCGACCACAATGCCCTCGTACTTGCGCTCGAAGTAGGCCAGGGCCTCCTCCGGAGAACCGGCCTGCCACGATCCGACGACCTGCTCGCCGTCGGCTGTACGCACGTACACGGTGCCTGTCTCGTCGACACGGCCCCACGGGTCGCTGCTCACAGCGCCTCCTCCACCTGATGCCCGCGAAGGGGTTCGCCCCCCTGGCATCGTCCACAGTTTCCTGGGGCGGGCAGCGCCCGCCCTGCACGACGCCAATCTAGGCGACGCGCCGCCCGGCTGTCCGCACTCAGCGCGGCCGAAATTATCCGGCCGCACCGAGCGCGTTCCCGCGGGTTCACCCCTTGTCGACGGTGACCTTCGAGATGTTCACGGCCTTCTTCGGCGCACCGTCGGCCGCGCCGCCGTCCACGCCCGCCTTGCCGACCGCCTCGACGACCTTCAGGGAGTCCTTGTCCATCGTGCCGAACGGCGTGTACGTGGGCGGCAGCTTGCTGTCCTTGTACACGAGGAAGAACTGGCTGCCGCCGGTGTGCTGCTGGCCGGTGTTGGCCATCGCCACCGTGCCCGCCGGGTACGTCACCGTGCCGTCGGCGCCCGCCTTGCCCAGGGCCGTCAGGTTCTCGTCCGGGATCGTGTACCCGGGACCGCCGGTGCCGTCGCCCTTCGGGTCGCCGCACTGGAGGACGAAGATGCCGTCCGTCGTCAGCCGGTGGCACTTCGTGCCGTCGAAGAACTTCTTGTCCGCGAGCGACTTGAAGGAGTTGGTGGTGTGCGGCGTCTTGGCCGCGTCCATCGTGAACGCGATGTCGCCCTGGCTCGTCTTGAGCGACATCGTGTACGACGCCTTCTTGTCGATCTTCATCGCCGGTTCGGGCTCGGCCTTCTCGCTCGCCGAGGGCGAGGGCTCCGCGGACGGACTGGTGCTCGCCGACGCGGCCGCCTTGTCGCTCTTGTCGTCGTCGCCGCTGGTGGCGAGGTACGTGGCACCCGCGATGACCGCCACCACGGCCACCGAGGAGGTGATGACGACCGTCAGCCGCCTCGTCCTGCGACGGGCCTCCTCACGGCGCTGCTGCTGCCGCTCGAACTTCTCCCTGGCGAGCTGCCGCCGCCGCTGATCGCTGCTGACCACCGGGTGATCTCCTTGTACGTCGTGTGACCGGGCCTGCGTTGCCCCGTACCGTATACGCGTTGGCTGTGGAATGAGGAGCGCCGGTAGGCTCTGAACTGCTGCGACCTCGCAGCCGACCTCTCGTCGGACGACCATTAAGGACGATCGTGCTGATTGCCGGGTTCCCGGCCGGGGCCTGGGGGACCAACTGTTACCTGGTCGCCCCCGCCGCGGGCGAGGAGTGCGTGATCATCGACCCGGGCCACCAGGCGGCTCCCGGCGTCGAGGACGCGCTGAAGAAGCATCGGCTCAAGCCGGTCGCGGTGATCCTCACGCACGGCCACATCGACCACGTCGCCTCGGTCGTCCCCGTCTGCGGGGCGCACGACGTCCCGGCGTGGATCCACCCCGAGGACCGGTACATGATGAGCGACCCGGAGAAGGCCCTCGGCCGCTCCATCGGGATGCCGCTCATGGGTGAGCTGACCGTCGGCGAGCCGGACGACGTCAAGGAGCTGAGCGACGGCGCCCGGCTCCGGCTGGCGGGCATGGAGTTCGGCGTCTCGCACGCGCCCGGCCATACCAAGGGGTCGGTGACGTTCGGGATGCCCGAGGCCGCGGATGTTCCGCCGGTCCTCTTCTCGGGCGACCTGCTCTTCGCCGGCTCCGTCGGACGTACCGACCTGCCCGGCGGCGACCCCGTCGAACTCCTCGAGTCGCTGGCCCGTGTGTGCCTGCCGCTCGACGACTCGACGGTGGTGCTGTCCGGCCACGGCCCCCAGACCACCATCGGACGCGAACGCGCCACCAACCCGTACCTCAGCGGTGCGGCCGCGCCCCGACGAGGAATGTGACGAGAGACATCGTGAGCACCTTCAAGGCCCCCAAGGGCACGTACGACCTGACCCCGCCCGACTCCGCGAAGTTCCTCGCGGTGCGCGAGGCGATCGCCGCCCCCCTGAAGAACTCGGGCTACGGATACATCGAGACGCCCGGCTTCGAGGACGTCGCCCTCTTCTCCCGCGGCGTCGGCGAGTCCACCGACATCGTCACCAAGGAGATGTACACCCTCACCACCAAGGGCGGCTCCCAGCTGGCGCTGCGCCCCGAGGGCACCGCCTCCGTGCTGCGCGCCGCGCTGGAGGCCAACCTCCACAAGGCCGGCAATCTGCCCGTCAAGCTCTGGTACTCCGGCTCGTACTACCGCTACGAGCGCCCCCAGAAGGGCCGCTACCGCCACTTCTCGCAGGTGGGCGCCGAGGCGATCGGCGCCGAGGACCCGGTCCTCGACGCCGAGCTGATCATCCTCGCCGACCAGGCGTACCGGGACCTCGGCCTGCGCGAGTTCCGCATCCTGCTCAACTCGCTGGGGGACCGCGAGTGCCGCCCGGTCTACCGCGAGGCGCTCCAGACCTTCCTGCGCGACCTGGACCTCGACGAGGAGACCCGGCGCCGCATCGAGATCAACCCGCTGCGGGTCCTCGACGACAAGCGCCCCGAGGTCCAGAAGCAGCTGGCCGGGGCACCGGTGCTGCGCGACTACCTCTGCGACGCCTGCAAGGCGTACCACGAGCAGGTCCGCGACCTGCTCAGCGAGGCGGGCGTCGTCTTCGAGGACGACGAGAAGCTCGTCCGCGGTCTGGACTACTACACCCGCACCACCTTCGAGTTCGTCCACGACGGACTGGGCTCCCAGTCCGCGGTGGGCGGCGGCGGACGGTACGACGGGCTCTCCGAGATGATCGGCGGCCCCGCGCTGCCCTCGGTCGGCTGGGCCCTCGGCGTGGACCGTACGGTGCTCGCCCTGGAGGCGGAGGGCGTCGTGCTCGAACTGCCCCCCACCACCAGCGTCTTCGCCGTCCCGCTCGGGGAGGACGCGCGCCGGGTGCTGTTCGGTGTCGTCACCCGGCTGCGCCGCGAGGGCGTGGCCGCGGACTTCGCGTTCGGCGGTCGGGGCCTGAAGGGCGCCATGAAGAGCGCCAACCGCTCGGGCGCACGGTTCACGATCGTGGCCGGTGAACGCGATCTGGCCGAAGGCGTCGTGCAGCTCAAGGACATGGAGTCCGGCGAGCAGACCGCCGTTCCCCTGTCCGATGTCGTCGAGACGGTCCGCGCCCGCCTCGTCTGACCCACGGCAACACCCCGACCGACGCGCCCCGTTGACCTCGACGTCAACGGGGCGCCGGTCGTTTTCACCCCGGCGGGCGATTTACCCGGAGCGCGGGCGGACCCTGCCGACGGGCGGTCGCGGCAACGAGGCCCCGGCACCACCGCGTTCGGCACCCGGCGGAGCCCTTGCCGTGTGCGCGTCTTTATCCGCATCGAACGGAGAAGCGGAGGAACCGTACGGCACAATGACCCTGCCCCAGCAGGCCACTCACTGACGGAACGGCGATATGACGACTGCAGCGGTTGACCATCCCTCCTCCGACCAGGACGAGGACCGCGGGACGCGGACCATCGGCGGCGGCCGCGCGCTGGCGCTGCTGCTGGTGATCACGGGCGCCGCCGGACTCCTCGCCGCCTGGGTCATCACGATCGACAAGCTGAAGCTCGCGGAGGACCCCACCTTCGTGCCCGGGTGCAGCCTCAACCCGGTGGTGGCCTGCGGCAACATCATGAAGAGCGAGCAGGCGGCGGCGTTCGGCTTCCCCAACCCGATGCTCGGCATGGCCACCTACCCGGTGATCATCGGCATCGGTCTCGCGCTGCTCGCCGGGGCCCGCTTCCGCGCCTGGTACTGGCTGGGCATGAACGCCGGCATGCTCTTCGGCGTCGGCTTCTGCACCTGGCTGCAGTACCAGTCGCTGTACAACATCAACTCGCTCTGCCTGTGGTGCTGCCTGGCCTGGGTCGCCACGATCTTCATGTTCTGCTACGTCACCGTGCACAACATCAAGCACCGGATCATCCCCGCGCCCGCCTGGCTGCGCAACGGCCTCACCGAGTTCCACTGGGTGCCCCCGGTCCTGTGGGTGGGCATCATCGGCATGCTGATCCTGACCCGCTGGTGGGACTTCTGGACCAGCTGACCGGACCCCTCCCACCGCCGGGCCCGCACCGGCCCGGCGGCGTTGTCAGTGGGGTGGCATAGGCTTCGAGACGTGGAGCCCGACCTCTTTACCGCAGCCGCCGAAGACCGCCAGGAGAAGGATCCGTCCAGCAGCCCCCTCGCTGTGCGGATGCGTCCGCGTACGTTGGACGAGGTCGTCGGCCAGCAGCATCTGCTCAAGCCGGGTTCCCCCCTGCGCCGCCTGGTCGGCGAGGGCGGCGGAGGACCGGCGGGCCCCTCGTCGGTGATCCTCTGGGGTCCTCCGGGGATCGGGAAGACGACCCTGGCGTACGTGGTCAGCAAGGCGACGAACAAGCGATTCGTCGAGCTCTCCGCCATCACCGCGGGCGTCAAGGAAGTACGGGCCGTGATCGAGGGCGCCCGCCGCGCCACCGGGGGCTACGGCAAGGAGACCGTCCTCTTCCTGGACGAGATCCACCGCTTCTCCAAGGCGCAGCAGGACTCCCTGCTCCCGGCCGTGGAGAACCGCTGGGTCACGCTGATCGCCGCGACCACCGAGAATCCCTACTTCTCGATCATCTCCCCGCTGCTCTCGCGCTCGCTGCTGCTGACGCTGGAATCCCTCACCGACGACGATCTGCGCGGACTGCTGGACCGCGCCCTGACCGACGAACGGGGACTGGGCGGCGCGGTGGCGCTGGACGAGGACGCCCGGGAGCATCTGCTGCGGGTGGCCGGCGGAGACGCGCGCCGGGCGCTGACGGCCCTGGAGGCCGCGGCGGGCGCCGCGCTGGCCAAGCACGAGAAGGCGATCACGCTCTCCACGGTGGAGGAGACCGTCGACCGGGCGGCCGTGAAGTACGACCGGGACGGCGACCAGCACTACGACGTGGCGAGCGCGCTGATCAAGTCGATCCGCGGTTCCGACGTCGACGCGGCACTGCACTACCTGGCCCGGATGATCGAGGCGGGGGAGGACCCCCGCTTCATCGCCCGTCGGCTGATGATCTCGGCCAGCGAGGACATCGGCCTCGCCGATCCCACGGCACTGCCGACGGCGGTCGCCGCGGCCCAGGCGGTGGCGATGATCGGCTTCCCCGAGGCGGCCCTCACCCTCAGCCACGCCACGATCGCGCTGGCCCTCGCCCCGAAGTCCAACGCGGCCACCCTGGCGATCTCCGCCGCCCAGGAGGACGTGCGCAAGGGGCTGGCCGGACCGGTGCCCGCGCATCTGCGCGACGGCCACTACAAGGGCGCCGCCCAGCTCGGTCACGCCCAGGGCTATGTCTATCCGCACGACGTCCCGGGCGGTATCGCCGCCCAGCAGTACGCCCCCGACGCGGTCCGCGGCAAGCGCTACTACCGGCCCACGCGCTACGGAGCCGAGGCGCGGTACGCGGATGTGGCCGACCGGGTCCGCGAGCGGCTGGGCCGCGCGGACGGCGCGGGCGACGCGGACGCCTCGTAACGGGATCCGGGGCGCCGGGACGGTCTCAGGCCGCGGCTGCCTGGAAGAGGATGTGCAGGGCGTGGCTCAGCTCCGCCGCGTCGCGCACCGGCTCGGGGAACTCGAAGCGCGCGTCGAAGCAGGTGCCGCCGGGTGCGACGACGCGGACCCGCAGCCCCAGCCGGTCCAGCGCGAGCGGTACGACGGCCGGTCCGTCCGCCGTACCGGATCCGGTGCCGCGCTCCCCGAGCAGCGCGCACAGGGTTCCCAGGGTGTCGCCGTGGGCCGCGTGCAGATGCTGGAGCAGCTCCGTCTCGTGGGCGGCGAGCGGGTCGGCGGACGCGTCCCGCAGTTCCTCGCGGGTGACGGGGCCCGCGCCCCAGAGGTCCTCGACATGGATCTCGGCCGTCTCCAGGCAGAGCACCGTCCGGCCGGGGCCCGCGAGGCCCGGCACCGCGGTGAGCCGGCCGCAGATCCGGGCCCGGCCCCGCACGCGGTGCGGTACGGCGACCGGGGCGACGTCCGTGATCTCCAGCACGCCGGCCGGCTCCCCGCCCCGGGGGTGCGTCACGGCCCGTACGACCGGGGAGGACGAGGGGAACTCAAGGAAGAGATCGCCGTCCGGACCGACGCTCCTGGACAGCGGCTCCGGACCGTCCGGGGCGGCCGCCGAGGCCCCGGGAACGAGCAGCACCGCGGAGCAGGTACTCTGTACGAGAGTTCGTGTGCGCTCGGCTGCTGACGGCATCCGTGTGTTTTCAAGCCCGCTGGGACGCGGCTGACCACGATCTGATCGGTCCTCCGTCATCTCGACGCCATCGAGCGCGTCGACGCTGTCTGTGCTGTCCGTGACGTGTGTGGTGTTCCCAGGGCGAGACATGCGATCTCCTTGAGTAAGGTGAGCCTAACCTAACCTATTTCGGAGGTCTGGAGAACGTGCCTAATCAGTCGCGTCCCAAGGTCAAGAAGAGCCGCGCGCTCGGCATCGCGCTGACGCCGAAGGCCGTCAAGTACTTCGAGGCCCGCCCCTACCCGCCGGGCGAGCACGGCCGTGGCCGCAAGCAGAACTCGGACTACAAGGTCCGTCTGCTGGAGAAGCAGCGTCTGCGTGCGCAGTACGACATCAGCGAGCGCCAGATGGTGCGCGCCTACGACCGTGCCAAGAAGGCCGAGGGCAAGACGGGCGAGGCGCTGGTCGTCGAGCTGGAGCGCCGTCTCGACGCGCTGGTCCTGCGTTCCGGTATCGCCAAGACGATCTACCAGGCCCGCCAGATGGTCGTCCACGGCCACATCGAGGTCAACGGTGGCAAGGTCGACAAGCCGTCGTTCCGCGTCCGCCCGGACGACATCGTCATGGTCCGCGAGCGCAGCCGCGACAAGCACCCCTTCCAGGTGGCCCGTGAGGGTGGCAACGACACGGACGGCGAGACGCCGCGCTACCTGCAGGTGAACCTGAAGGCCCTGGCCTTCCGCCTTGACCGGGACCCGAACCGCAAGGAAATCCCGGTGATCTGCGACGAGCAGCTCGTCGTCGAGTACTACGCCCGCTGATTCAGGCGTAGCCGCTCAACACCGGCGTTTCAGGCCCGCCCCTCCCCGACCGGGGAGGTGGCGGGCTTTCGCGTACGCCCGGCCGGGGGCCGCGCACCGGGCGGATCCCCGGTGTCGGACGACCGGCCCCCGCCCGCCAGGGCCCTCGCCACCATCGCGTCCGCCGCGAGCCGGCCGCCCGCCCGCAGCCGCCCCGCGTACGCCTCCTCGCCCATCGCGTCCCGGCACAGCTCCTCGCACCGCGTGCGGGGCCCGCCGTAGTACGCCGAGCCGAACAGCGGGAGTCCGACCGACGGCCAGACCCGGTCGGCCGCCCCTTGCAGCAGCGCCGCCTCGGCGGCGTCCCCCTCCACCGCCGTGACCAGGGCCAGCAGCTCCACCGCGAGCACGGTGCCGAGCCGGTCGTGGAAGGAGTGGCTGCCGGACAGGGACTGTCCCAGCAGCTCCCGGGCGTGCGCGGGGCGGCCCTGCTGGAGGGCGGCGAACCCGAGGACGTACAGCGCGTAGCCGTGCGCCCAGCGCTCGCCGTGGTCCTCGCAGATCTCCCGGACCTCCTCGCAGATCTCGGCCGCGCCCTGCGGATCGCCCTGGAAGCCCACGGCCATGGCCAGCTCGATCCGGGCCATCAGCACATTGCTGTTCAGTTCGCCGATGTCCCGGTAGCGGCCGATCGCCTCCTTCAGGAGGGTGCGGGCGCGCTCCATGTCGTCCGTGACCAGGGCCAGACAGCCGGTGCGATGCACCGCGTAGGCGGCGGCCACGGCGTCGCCCGTCCGCTCCGCCTCCTCCCGGCACTCGGTCAGCGCCGAGATCGCGACGACCGGATCGCCCTGGAGGACCGCGACGTAGCCCAGCACCCACAGGGCCTTGAGCCGGGAGGAGTCGTACGGGGACTCCTCGGCCAGCACATGGTCCAGCCAGTGCCGGCCCTCCGCGAGGCGCCCGCAGCCGACCCAGAGGAACCAGAGCGTGCCCGCCAGGTACTGCGCGAGATGCGTCTCCTCGGGGCACTCCAGGGAGCACTCCATGGCCCGGCGCAGATTGGGCAGCTCGCTCTCGGCCCGCACGGCCACCTCGGCCTGGCGGGGGCTGAACCAGTCGAGCTCGCACCAGGTCGCGAGACCCAGGAACCAGTCCCGGTGGCGGCGGCGCAGCCGGTCCGTGTCGCCCGTCGCCGCCAGCCACTCGGCGCCGTACTCCCGCATCGTGTCGAGCATCCGGTAGCGGGTTCCGGCCGGGGAGTCCTCGCACAGCACGACGGACTGCGCCAGCAGTCCGGAGAGCACGTCGAGCACGGAGTCGGCCGGCAGCTCCGGGCCGCTGCAGATGTACTCGACCGCCTCCAGGTCGAAGGAGCCGGCGAAGACCGAGAGCCGGGCCCACAGCAGCCGCTGGCCCGGCGCGCACAGTTCGTGGCTCCAGCCGATGGCCGTGCGCAGTGTCTGGTGGCGGGCGAGCGCTCCCCGGCTCCCGCCGGTGAGCAGCCGGAAACGGTCGTCGAGACGCTGGAGCACCTGCTCGGCCGAGAGCGCGCGCAGCCGCCCCGCCGCCAGCTCCAGCGCGAGCGGGATCCCGTCGAGCCGCCGGCACAGCTCCCGGGCGGCCTCCCGACTGCCCTCCGTCAGCCGGAAACCCGGCCGCACCGCCGCCGCGCGCTCGGCGAAGAGCCGCAGCGCGTCCTCGTCGCCCATCGTGGCCAGCGGGTACACCGCCTCCCCGTCCAGTTCCAGCGGCAGCCGGCCGGCGGCCAGCACCCGCAGCCCCGGCGAGCGCCGCAGCAGCTCACGCACCAGCTCCGCGCAGGCGTCGACGAGATGTTCGTAGCCGTCGATCACCAGCAGGAGCCGGCGGTCCGCGCAGTGGCCGAGGACGGTGGCGCGCGGGGACCGCGTGGTGTGGTCCGTCAGGCCGAGGGCGGCGGCCAGCGCGTGCTCCAGCAGCGCCGGATCGTGGACGGCGGACAGCTCCACCAGCCAGGCACCGTCGCAGTACCGTTTCTCCAGCAGCGCCGCGGCCCGCGTGACCAGACGGGTCTTGCCCACCCCGCCCACCCCCACGACGGTGACGAGCCGGGACTCCTCCAGCATCCGTGCCACATCGGCCAGTTCGTCCCGGCGCCCCACGAACCCGCTCAGTTCGGCCGGGAGGTTGCCCGGGTGGCAGGGCGCACAGGTCTCGTGCGCGGAGGCGGGGGTGTCCGCCGCGTCGGGGGAGCCGGGGGAGGGGACGGAGCGCTGAGGGCGTCGCATGAAACACGCAGAGTACTGGCCCGAAAGCGCTCCGTACAATCACGGTGCCGGAACTCCCTCCGCGCCGGGCGACAATGCGGTACAGGGCGTGAGCCCCGGCGCGATAGGCTCAAGGCACGGTGAACCGGCCGCCGAGACGGCCGCAGCCGAAGAGCAGGGATCAAGACAGAGACAGACGACACGACCAGAGAGCGGTGCACTGTGTCCGGTGGTGAGGTGGCCGGGATCCTGGTGGCCGTCTTCTGGGCGATCCTGGTTTCGTTCCTCGCCGTCGTGCTGGCGAGGCTCGCCCAGACGCTCAGGGCGACCACCCGACTCGTGGCGGACGTGACCGAACAGGCCGTCCCGCTGCTCGCCGACGCCTCCGCGACCGTGCGCTCCGCGCAGACCCAGCTCGACAAGGTCGACGCGATCGCGACGGACGTCCAGGAGGTCACCTCCAACGCCTCCGCGCTCTCCACCACCGTCGCCTCCACGTTCGGCGGCCCGCTCGTCAAGGTCGCGGCCTTCGGCTACGGGGTCCGACGGGCGCTGGGCCGCCGCGACGGCACCGCGCCGGGGGAGCCCTCCCGGCGCACGGTCATCACCGGCCGGACCGTGCCGTCCGCCCGCGCCGGGAAGCGCGCCGGCCGCAAAGCCCGCGGATCGAAGGACTGACGCAGCGATGTTCCGCCGTACGTTCTGGTTCACCGCCGGCGCAGCCGCCGGGGTCTGGGCCACCACCAAGGTCAACCGGAAGATCAGGCAGCTCGCCCCCGAGAGCCTGGCCGCCCAGGCCGCCGACCGCGCGGTCGTGGCCGGCCACCGGCTCAAGGACTTCGCCCTGGACGTCCGCGAGGGCATGGCCAGACGCGAAGCCGAGCTCGGCGAGGCGCTGGGAATCGACGCACCCGTCGACCCCGATCCGCCGCTGCGCCGCCACAGCGTCGTGGAGGCGGCCGATCCCCGGCCCCGCCGCACGCTCCCCCCTGTCCCACGCACCTCCAACACGTACAACCGGAATGAGGACCACTGATGGAGTCGGCTGAAATCCGCCGCCGCTGGCTGAGCTTCTACGAGGAGCGCGGTCACACCGTTGTCCCTTCGGCGTCGCTCATCGCGGACGACCCGACTCTGCTGCTGGTCCCGGCGGGCATGGTGCCCTTCAAGCCGTACTTCCTCGGCGAGGTCAAGCCGCCCGCCCCGCGCGTGACCAGCGTGCAGAAGTGCGTCCGCACGCCGGACATCGAGGAGGTCGGCAAGACCACCCGGCACGGCACCTTCTTCCAGATGTGCGGGAACTTCTCCTTCGGCGACTACTTCAAGGAAGGCGCCATCGCGTACGCCTGGGAGCTGCTGACCAGCTCCGTGGCGGACGGCGGCTTCGGGCTGGACCCCGAGCGGCTCTGGATCACGGTCTACCTCGACGACGACGAGGCCGAGGCCATCTGGCGCGACAAGATCGGCGTCCCCGCCGAGCGCATCCAGCGCCTGGGCAAGAAGGACAACTTCTGGTCCATGGGCGTCCCCGGCCCCTGCGGCCCCTGTTCCGAGATCAACTACGACCGCGGCCCCGAGTTCGGCGTCGAGGGCGGCCCGGCCGTCAACGACGAGCGGTACGTGGAGATCTGGAACCTCGTCTTCATGCAGTACGAGCGCGGCGCGGGGGACGGCAAGGAGGACTTCCCGATCCTCGGCGACCTGCCCTCCAAGAACATCGACACCGGTCTCGGCCTCGAACGCCTCGCGATGATCCTGCAGGGCGTGCAGAACATGTACGAGACCGACACCCTGCGTGTCGTCATGGACCGGGCCACCGAGCTGACCGGGGTGCGCTACGGCGCCGCCGAGTCCACCGACGTCTCGCTGCGCGTGGTCGCCGACCACATCCGCACCTCCGTGATGCTGATCGGTGACGGCGTCACCCCCGGCAACGAGGGCCGCGGCTATGTGCTGCGCCGCATCATGCGCCGGGCCATCCGCAACATGCGCCTCATGGGTGCCACCGGCTCGGTCGTCAACGAGCTGATCGACGTCGTGATCAACACGATGGGGCAGCAGTACCCCGAGCTGATCACCGACCGCAAGCGGATCGAGACCGTCGCCCTCGCGGAGGAGGCCGCCTTCCTCAAGGCCCTCAAGGGCGGCACCAACATCTTGGAGACCGCCGTCACCGAGACCAAGGCCGCCGGCGGCCGGGTCATCCCCGGTGACAAGGCCTTCCTGCTCCACGACACCTGGGGCTTCCCGATCGACCTCACCCTGGAGATGGCCGCCGAGCAGGGGCTGTCCGTGGACGAGGACGGCTTCCGCCGCCTGATGCAGGAGCAGCGCGACAAGGCCAAGGCCGACGCCCGCGCCAAGAAGACCGGCCACGCCGACCTGTCCGCCTACCGCGAGGTCGCGGACAACTCCGGCGCCACCGAGTTCACCGGCTACACCACCACCGAGGGCGAGTCGACGATCGTCGGCCTCCTCGTGGACGGCGTGCCCTCGCCGGCCGCCACCGAGGGCGACGAGGTCGAGGTCGTCCTGGACCGCACCCCGTTCTACGCCGAGGGCGGCGGCCAGCTCGCCGACACCGGCCGCATCCGGCTGGACACCGGCGCCGTGATCGAGGTCCGCGACGTCCAGAAGCCGGTCCCCGGGGTGCACGTCCACAAGGGCGTCGTCCAGGTCGGCGAGGTGACCGTCGGCGCCGCCGCGCTCGCCTCGATCGACACCACCCGCCGCCGGGCCATCGCCCGCGCCCACAGCGCCACCCACCTCACGCACCAGGCGCTGCGCGACGCGCTCGGCCCGACGGCCGCCCAGGCCGGTTCGGAGAACTCCCCGGGCCGCTTCCGCTTCGACTTCGGCTCGCCCGCCGCCGTTCCCGGCACGGTCCTCACCGACGTCGAGCAGAAGATCAACGCGGTGCTCTCGCGCGAGCTGGACGTCCAGGCCGAGGTCATGTCCATCGACGAGGCCAAGAAGCAGGGCGCCATCGCCGAGTTCGGCGAGAAGTACGGCGAGCGGGTCCGCGTCGTCACCATCGGCGACTTCTCCAAGGAGCTGTGCGGCGGCACCCACGTCCACAACACCGCCCAGCTGGGTCTGGTGAAGCTGCTCGGCGAATCGTCCATCGGCTCGGGCGTGCGCCGCATCGAGGCCCTCGTCGGCGTCGACGCGTACAACTTCCTGGCCCGGGAGCACACGGTCGTCGCCCAGCTCCAGGAGCTGGTGAAGGGCCGTCCCGAGGAGCTTCCGGAGAAGATCGCCGGCATGCTCGGCAAGCTCAAGGACGCCGAGAAGGAGATCGAGAAGTTCCGCGCGGAGAAGGTCCTGGCGGCCGCCGCCGGACTGGTCGAGTCCGCCCAGGACGTCCGGGGCGTCGCCCTGGTCACCGGTCAGGTCCCGGACGGCACCTCCGCCGACGATCTGCGCAAGCTCGTCCTCGACGTCCGCGGCCGCATCCAGGGCGGCCGGCCCGCCGTCGTGGCCCTGTTCACCACGGCCAACGGGCGCCCGCTGACCGTCATCGCCACCAACGAGGCGGCCCGTGAGCGCGGCCTCAAGGCCGGCGACCTGGTCCGCACCGCCGCCAAGACCCTCGGCGGCGGGGGCGGCGGCAAGCCGGACGTCGCCCAGGGCGGCGGTCAGAACCCGGACGCCATCGGCGACGCCGTCGCCGCCGTCGAGCGTCTCGTCACCGAGACGGCGTGACCACGGACATGCCGCAGATGCGCCGCGGTCGCCGGCTGGCGATCGACGTCGGGGACGCCCGGATCGGGGTCGCCTCGTGCGACCCCGACGGGATCCTGGCGACGCCGGTGGAGACCGTGCCGGGACGCGATGTCCCGGCCGCCCACCGGCGGCTCGGCGCCATCGTCGCGGAGTACGAGCCGATCGAGGTCGTCGTCGGCCTGCCGCGCTCCCTGGGGGGCGGCGAGGGACCGGCCGCCGCCAAGGTGCGTGCCTTCGCGCAGGTGCTCGCCCGTGCGGTCGCACCCATTCCGGTGCGATTGGTGGACGAGAGGATGACCACAGTAACGGCCAGTCAGGGGCTGCGGGCCTCGGGCGTGAAGTCCAAAAAGGGCCGATCCGTCATCGACCAGGCTGCCGCTGTGGTGATCCTCCAGAACGCTCTGGAGTCCGAGCGGGCTTCGGGCAATCCTCCCGGAGAAGGCGTCGAAGTGGTTGTCTGATCGCGATACGGTAACGTTCCGCGCGATGCGGCGGTGGTCGAACAAACACCGCACAGCAAAAGAGACGGAACGTCGTCTCGCGGCTCAAGGGGATCGATGACTGAGTATGGCCGGGGCCCCGGCTCCGAACCGTGGCATCCCGAGGATCCCCTGTACGGGGACCAGGGATGGGGAGGCGGACAGCAGCCTGCCCACGGCCAGAACCAGTACGGCGGAGGCCCGTCCTACGCCCCTCAGGACCCCTACGCCCAGCAGCATCAGCAGGACCCGTACGCGCAGCAGCATCAGCAGGACCCCTACGCCCAGCAGCACCAGCAGGCTCCGTACGGCGGTCAGCAGCACCCGCAACAGCCGCAGCAGTCCTACCCGCAGCAGCCGTCGTACGGCGGCGGTCAGCAGGACCCCTACGGCGGCAACCCCGCGTACAACGGGGGCTGGGACACCGGCCAGACGCCCGCCGCGATGCCGTACGACACCGGGCAGCAGCCCGCGCAGTACGGCTACGGCGAGACGAACGACTACTACGGCACCCCCGAGGCCTATCCGCCGCCGCAGCCCCCCGGCCGGCGTGAGGCCGCTCCCGAGCAGGCCCCCGACCGCGGTCAGGACTGGGACCCGGACGTCCAGCCCGAGGAGACCCACCCGTTCTTCACCGGTGCGGACGACAGCGGGCCCGAGGACGAGGACTACGACGACGACCCCCGCGACTCCCGGCGGGGCGGCGGGGACGGCGAGCGCCGGGGCAAGGGCAAGAAGAAGAAAAAGGGCCGCAGCGGCTGCGCCTGCCTGGTCGTCTCCCTCGTCCTGGTCGGCGGCCTCGGGGGAGTGGGCTACTTCGGCTACTCCTTCTACAAGGACCGCTACGGTCCGGACCCCGACTACTCGGGCAGTGGTACGGGCTCCGTCGAGATCGAGATCCCCAAGGGCGCGTACGGCTACGACATCGGCAACATCCTGAAGAAGGCCGGCGTCGTCAAGAGCGTCGACGCCTTCGTCTCGGCCCAGAACGAGAACCCCAAGGGGAAGTCGATCCAGGCCGGGGTGTACCTCCTCCACGAGGAGATGTCGGCGGCCGAGGCCGTGAAGATGATGGTCGACCCGAAGAGCCAGAACCTTCTGGTGATTCCGGAGGGCACGCGGAACTCCGCGGTCTACGCGATGGTCGACAAGAAGCTCGGGCTCAAGAAGGGCACCACCGAGGGCGTCGCCAAGGAGAAGAAGTCCGATCTGGGGCTGCCGGGCTGGGCGGGTGGGCACAAAGATCTCAAGGATCCGCTGGAAGGCTTCCTGTACCCGGCCGCGTACCCGGTCACCAAGGAGACGAAGCCGGAGGCCATCCTCAAGAAGATGGTCTCCCGGGCCAACGAGGAGTACGACAAGCTCGACCTCTCCGCCGCGGCCAAGAAACACAATCTGGACAGTCCGTGGGAGATGCTCACCGCGGCCAGCCTCGTTCAGGCCGAGGGAAAGACGCACGACGACTTCCGGAAGATGGCGGAAGTGATCTACAACCGCCTCAAGCCGACGAACACCCAGACGAACCAGTACCTCCAGTTCGACTCGTCGTACAACTACCTGAACAAGCAGAGCAAGATCAACATCACGCTGGAAGAGATCCGGCAGAACAAGGACCCGTACAACACGTATACCCACCAGGGCCTCACCCCCGGGCCCATCGGCAACCCCGGCAACGAGGCGCTTGCCGCCGCCCTGAACCCGACCAAGGACGGCTGGATCTACTTCGTCGCCACCGACGGCGAGCACAAGACCGAGTTCGCCAAGACCTACGCCGAGTTCCTGAAGCTCAAGGACAAGTTCGATGCCAGCCAATGACGGACGCCACCGCGCAGCCGTCCTCGGATCCCCCATCGCCCACTCGCTCTCCCCGGTCCTGCACCGGGCGGCCTACGCCGCCCTCGGCCTCGACGGCTGGACGTACGACCGGTTCGAGATCGACGAGGCGGCGCTGCCCGGGTTCGTCGCGGAGCTGGACGGTTCCTGGGCCGGGCTCTCCCTCACCATGCCGCTCAAGCGGGCGGTCATTCCGCTGCTGGATGAGATCAGCGCGACCGCGTCCTCCGTCGAGGCCGTGAACACGGTGGTCCTCACCGACGACGGGCGGCGGCTCGGCGACAACACTGACATCCCCGGCATGATCGCCGCCCTGCGTGAGCGCGGCGTCGAGAAGGCCGAGTCCGCCGCGATCCTCGGCGCCGGGGCCACCGCCTCGTCCGCGCTCGCCGCGCTCTCGCGCATCTGCACGGGACCGGTCACCGCCTACGTCCGCAGCCGCGAGCGCGGCGACGAGATGCGCGGCTGGGGCGAACGGCTCGGCGCCGACGTCCGGATCGCCGACTGGGCCGAGGCCGCGCAGGCCCTGCGCGCACCGCTGGTCGTGGCGACGACCCCGGCCGGGGCGACGGACGGGCTGGCAGCCGCCGTGCCGGAGCACCCGGGCTCCCTTTTCGACGTGCTGTACGAGCCGTGGCCGACCGGACTCGCCGCCGCCTGGGCCGCCCGGAAGGGCGCAGTCGTCGGAGGTCTGGATCTCCTGGTGCACCAGGCCGTCCTCCAGGTGGAGCAGATGACGGGCCGTGCGCCCGCGCCGCTGGCCGCCATGCGACAGGCGGGCGAGCGGGCCCTGGCCGCCCGCTGACCGGCCGCGCCCCGTCCGATCCGTCCGTCTGCTGGACCGGCGGCGGGGCCGGGGCGCCGGGCGTGGGAGGATCGAGGGCGGCGGGCCAGGGCCGCGCACCCGGTCGCGCCGCTGGATTTCAGGCGCGAGCATGAGGAGCACACCGTTGAGCAGGTTGCGCTGGCTGACCGCGGGAGAGTCGCACGGACCCGCACTGGTGGCGACGCTGGAGGGACTTCCCGCCGGTGTCCCGGTCACCACGGAGATGGTGGCGGACGCGCTCGCCCGGCGACGGCTCGGTTACGGCCGCGGTGCGCGCATGAAGTTCGAGAAGGACGAGGTCACCTTCCTGGGCGGGGTCCGGCACGGACTGACCATGGGTTCTCCCGTGGCCGTGATGGTCGGCAACACGGAGTGGCCCAAGTGGGAACAGGTCATGGCGGCCGACCCGGTCGACCCCGAGGTGCTGGCCGAACAGGCCCGTAACGCGCCCCTGACCCGCCCCCGGCCCGGCCACGCCGACCTCGCCGGCATGCAGAAGTACGGATTCGACGAGGCCCGGCCGGTCCTGGAGCGCGCCAGCGCCCGGGAGACCGCCGCCCGCGTCGCCCTCGGCGCCGTCGCCCGCTCCTACCTCAAGGAGACCGCCGGCATCGAGATCGTCAGCCACGTCGTGGAGCTGGCCGCCGCCAAGGCGCCGTACGGGGTCTACCCCGTGCCCTCCGACGTCGAGCGCCTCGACGCCGATCCGGTGCGCTGCCTGGACGCCGACGCGAGCAAGGCGATGGTCGCGGAGATCGACCAGGCCCACAAGGACGGCGACACGCTCGGCGGCGTCGTCGAGGTGCTGGCGTACGGCGTGCCCGTCGGACTCGGCTCGCACGTGCACTGGGACCGCCGGCTCGACGCCCGCCTCGCCGCCGCGCTCATGGGCATCCAGGCCATCAAGGGCGTCGAGGTCGGCGACGGCTTCGACCTCGCCCGGGTGCCCGGCTCCAAGGCGCACGACGAGATCCTGGTGACCGAGGACGGCATCAAGCGCGCCTCCGGCCGTTCCGGCGGCACCGAGGGCGGACTGACCACCGGTGAGCTGCTGCGTGTCCGGGCCGCGATGAAGCCCATCGCGACGGTCCCGCGCGCCCTGGCCACCGTCGACGTGGTGACCGGCGAGCCCGCCAAGGCCCACCACCAGCGCTCCGATGTCTGTGCGGTTCCCGCGGCGGGCATCGTCGCGGAGGCCATGGTCGCGCTCGTCCTCGCGGACGCGGTCGCGGAGAAGTTCGGCGGCGACAGCGTCGCGGAGACCCACCGCAACGTCCAGTCGTACCTCGACCACCTCCAGATCCGATGAGCGGTCCGCTGGTCGTCCTCGTCGGGCCGATGGGCGTCGGCAAGTCCACGGTCGGCGAACTCCTCGCCGTCCGCCTCGGCACCGGCTACCGGGACACCGACGCGGATGTCGTCGCGACGGCGGGCAAGCCGATCTCCGACATCTTCATCGACGAGGGCGAGGAGCACTTCCGCGCACTGGAGCGGGAGGCCGTGTCCGCCGCGGTCGCCGAGCACGAGGGCGTCCTCGCGCTCGGCGGCGGCGCCGTCCTCGACGCGTCGACCCGCGCCCTGCTCGCCGGCCGCCCCGTCGTCTACCTCTCCATGGACGTGGACGAGGCCGTCAAGCGCGTCGGACTGAACACCGCCCGGCCGCTGCTCGCCGTCAACCCGCGCCGGCAGTGGCGCGAACTCATGGAGGCGCGCCGCCACCTCTACACGGAGGTCGCCCGTGCCACCGTCGCGACCGACGGGCACACACCGGACGAGGTCGCCCAGGCGGTCCTCGACGCACTGGAACTGCCGGACGCCCCGTCCGGCCGGGAGAACGCAACGATGACCGAGGCACCCACCCGCATCCACATCGCCGGCAGCGCCGGGACCGACCCGTACGAGGTCCTGGTCGGCCGGCAGCTCCTCGGCGAGCTGCCCGGACTCATCGGCGACCGTGCCAAGCGCGTCGCGGTCCTGCACCCCGAGGCGCTCGCCGAGACCGGCGAGGCCGTCCGCCAGGACCTCGCGGACCAGGGCTACGAGGCCATCGCCGTCCAACTGCCCAACGCCGAGGAGGCCAAGACCGTCGAGGTCGCCGCCTACTGCTGGAAGGCGCTGGGCCAGACCGGCTTCACCCGCACCGACGTCATCGTCGGTGTCGGCGGCGGCGCCACCACCGACGTCGCCGGCTTCGTCGCCGCCTCCTGGCTGCGCGGAGTGCGCTGGATCGCCGTACCGACCACCGTGCTCGGCATGGTCGACGCGGCCGTCGGCGGCAAGACCGGCATCAACACCGCCGAGGGCAAGAACCTCGTCGGCGCCTTCCACCCGCCCGCCGGGGTCCTCTGCGACCTGGCCGCGCTGGACTCGCTGCCGGTCCACGACTACGTCTCCGGGATGGCCGAGGTCATCAAGGCCGGTTTCATCTCCGACCCGGTCATCCTCGACCTCGTCGAGGCCGACCCCGAGGGCGCCCGCACCCCGAACGGACCGCACACCTCCGAACTCATCGAGCGGGCCATCCGGGTCAAGGCCGAGGTCGTCTCCAGCGACCTCAAGGAGTCGGGTCTGCGCGAGATCCTCAACTACGGCCACACCCTGGCCCACGCCATCGAGAAGAACGAGCGCTACAAGTGGCGCCACGGCGCCGCCGTCTCGGTCGGCATGGTCTTCGCCGCCGAACTGGGCCGGCTGGCCGGACGCCTGGACGACGCCACCGCCGACCGGCACCGCGCCGTGCTGGAGTCCGTCGGGCTGCCCCTCACCTACCGCGGCGACCAGTGGCCCAAGCTGCTGGAGACCATGAAGGTCGACAAGAAGTCCCGCGGCGACCTGCTGCGCTTCATCGTCCTGGACGGCCTCGCCAAGCCCACCGTCCTGGAGGGACCCGACCCGGCCGTGCTGCTCGCCGCCTACGGGGAGGTGTCGGCGTGACCCGCCGGGTCCTCGTCCTCAACGGCCCGAACCTCGGCCGCCTCGGCTCCCGTGAGCCCGACGTCTACGGCAGCACCTCCTACACCGGCCTCGTCGACACCTGCCGCACCCTCGGCAAGGAGCTGGGCTTCGACGTCGACGTCCGGGAGACCAACGACGAGGGGGAGCTGATCCGCTGGCTCCACGAGGCCGCGGACGGTTCAATTCCGGTCGTTCTCAACCCGGGTGCCTTCACGCACTACTCGTACGGAATGCGGGACGCGGCCTCCCAGCGCACCGCCCCGCTCATCGAGGTGCACATCTCGAACCCGTACGCACGGGAGGAATTCCGCCACACCTCCGTGGTCGCACCGGTCGCCACGGGCACCGTGGCCGGATTCGGCATCGGTTCCTACCGGCTCGCGCTGCGCGCGCTCGCCGACGAACTGACGGACTGACGCACCACCCGCTCCGCGGTCCCTGTGGCCGACGGGGCACTCCGGAGCGTCCCCGGCCGTTGCCCCAGTGGCGGCCGGGGACGGTACGGTTGCCGTTCCACCAGCGCCAGTTGCCTGTACGAGACGGAGTGCCACCGGATGCAGCACGCAGTGGGGGCTCCGCTGCCGCCGCCCCAGGGACCCGGAAACGGCCCCGGCGGCTGGCCGCCCCGGGCCCAGCACCCCGGCCACCCCGGGCACCCCGGTCCGCCGGTCCCGCCGGCCGGACCGCCCGCCCCGCCCCCGGCCGCTCCCCCCGGCCCCCCGCTCCCGCCGCCCCCCGCCCACCAGGGCCAGGGCTGGACGGGACCCGCTCCGCACCACGCCCCGGTCCCGGTCTCCCGGGAGACCACCGGCCACATCCAGCTGCCGCCCGGTGGCCCCGTGGCGCTGCCCGCGCCGCCCGCCGAGCCCGGCACCGGCACCGCGACCCTCGCCGTGCTGCTGATCGGCCCGGCCGGCGCCGGGAAGACCACCGTGGCCCGGCTCTGGGCCAGCCGCCGCCGGGTGCCCACCGCCCACGTCAGCCTCGACGACGTCCGCGAATGGGTCTGCTCCGGCTTCGCCGACCCGCAGGCCGGGTGGAACGACCAGTCCGAGGCCCAGTACCGGCTGGCCCGCCGCACCTGCGGCTTCGCCGCGCGCAACTTCCTGGCCAACGGGATCTCGTGCATCCTCGACGACGCGGTCTTCCCCGACCGCCCCGTCGTGGGCCTCGGCGGCTGGAAACGCCATGTGGGCCCGGGGCTGCTCCCGGTCGTCCTGCTGCCGGGCCTGGAGATCGTCCTGGAGCGCAACGCCGCCCGCTCCGGCAACCGCCGCCTCTCCGACGAGGAGGTCGCGCGCATCCACGGCCGCATGGCCGGCTGGTACGGCTCCGGTCTGCCGATCATCGACAACTCCACGTACGACGTGGAGACCACCGCCCGCGTCCTGGACGACATACTGGCCCGTTCCATCGCCAGCCCCCCGGCCTGGTGACGCGGGGGCGGCCCCCGGCACGGGCCGCCCGCCCCGCCCCCCGGTCGGATGCGCCGACCGCGCGGGGCGGCCGATCCGCTCGTACGCTCGACGCATGTCAGAGGTGCACGCCGTCCGACGCGGGCTGCTCCGCGACCGGTGCGCCGCCGCCGGATCCGCGGCCGCCCTGGTCTCCCGCCCCGCCAATGTCCGCTATCTGGCGGGCGGAGCGCCCCCGGGTGCCGTGCTGCTGCTCGGCACCGACGAGGACGTCCTGCTCTGCCCGCGCCCCCCGACCGGTGATCCGGCCGACGGGCGCACCGACGACCGGCTGCGGGTGGACGTGCTGCCGGTGGCCGGCGGCGATCCGGTGGTCGCCGCGGCCGATCTCGCCGCCTCCGGCGGGGCGGAGTCCCTGGCCGTCGAGGAGCACGATCTGACGGTCGCCCGGCACCGGGCCATGGCCTCGGTCGCCCCGAAGCTCCGGCTGGCCGATCTGGGCGCCACCGTGGAGCAGCAGCGCATCGTCAAGGACGAGGAGGAGATCGGCTGTCTGCGGATCGCCGCCGAGATCGCCGACCAGGCGCTGGGCGAACTCCTCGAATCCATCCTCGTCGGCCGCACCGAACGGCATCTGGCGCTGGAGCTGGAGCGCCGGCTGGTGGACCACGGCGCCGACGGCCCCGCCTTCGCGACCTCCGTCGCCACCGGACCGAACTCCGGCCGGGGCCGTCACCGCCCCTCGGACCGGCGGGTGGAGGAAGGAGATTTCCTCTCCGTCTGCCTCGGCGCGAGCTACCGCGGATACCGCTGCGAGGTCGGCCGCACCTTCGTCATCGGCACCGCCCCCGCGGACTGGCAGATCGAGCTCTACGACCTGGTTTTCGCCGCTCAGCGGGCCGGACGCGAGGCGCTGCTGCCCGGTGCCGCCTACCGCGACGTGGACCGGGCGGCCCGTCATCTGCTGGAGGCGGCGGGCCACGGTGAGGGGCTCGCACCCTCGACCGGGCACGGGGTGGGGCTCGAAATCGACGAGGACCCGCAGTTGGCACCCGCCGCCATGGGTAAACTGGACGCTTGTGTGCCGGTCACCGTCGAACCGGGGGTCCACCTCCCGGGCCGGGGCGGGGTCCGGATCGATGACACGCTCGTCGTCCGCCCCGAGGCGGACGGCGGACCCGAGCTACTCACCATTACGACCAAGGAGCTGCTCGCGCTCTAGCGCGCATCCTCGGTCGTTCCACCAGCTTCAGTCCAGGAGATTCCGCAACCGTGGCTTCCACGAACGACCTCAAGAACGGCCTGGTGCTCAAGCTCGACGGAGGCCAGCTCTGGTCCGTCGTCGAGTTCCAGCACGTCAAGCCCGGCAAGGGCCCGGCCTTCGTGCGCACCAAGCTCAAGAACGTGCTGTCCGGCAAGGTCGTCGACAAGACGTTCAACGCCGGCGTGAAGGTCGAGACGGCCACCATCGACCGGCGCGACATGCAGTTCTCGTACATGGACGGCGAGTACTTCGTCTTCATGGACATGGACACCTACGACCAGCTGATGGTCGACCGCAAGGCCGTCGGCGACGCCGCCAACTTCCTGATCGAGGGCTTCACCGCCTCCGTCGCCCAGTACGAGGGCGAGGTGCTCTACGTCGAGCTGCCGGCCGCCGTCGAGCTGACCATCCAGCACACCGACCCGGGCGTCCAGGGCGACCGCTCCACCGGTGGCACCAAGCCCGCCACGCTGGAGACCGGTTACGAGATCGGCGTCCCGCTCTTCATCACCACCGGTGAGAAGATCAAGGTCGACACCCGCTCCGGCGAATACCTCGGCCGGGTGAACAGCTAACCGTGGCTGCCCGGAACACGGCCCGCAAGCGAGCCTTCCAGATCCTCTTCGAGGCCGACCAGCGCGGCACGTCCGTGCAGACGGTCCTCGCGGACTGGGTGCGGCACTCGCGGTCCGACACCCGCCAGCCGCCGGTCACCGAGTACACGATGGAGCTCGTCGAGGGGTACGCGCAGTACGCGGACCGGATCGACGACCTGATCGTCACCTACGCCGTGGACTGGGAGATCGACCGCATGCCGGTCGTCGACCGGAACATCCTGCGGCTCGGGGCGTACGAGCTGATCTGGGTGGACGCGACCCCGGACGCGGTGGTGATCGACGAGGCGGTCCAGATCGCCAAGGAGTTCTCCACCGACGACTCCCCGTCCTTCGTGAACGGCCTGCTGGCCCGTTTCAAGGAGCTCAAGCCGAATCTGCGCCGGGAGCAGTAGCCCGGGGCGTTCTGCCGACGAAGGGCCCACGGTCGCACGACCGTGGGCCCTTCGGCATGTCTCCGTGCCCGGTCGGCCCTGTTCGGGCCCGGACAGCGGAACGCCGGCCCGGCGGGGCGCCCGAGAGGCCCCGCCGACCCGGCGGCACGTTTCTGCTGGGGGCGGTCAGCCCTCGTCGTGGGCGACCGCGCGGCGCGCGTCCGCGTCCAGGACGCCCCAGCTGATCAGCTGCTCCGTGAGCACGGACGGCGACTGGTCGTAGATCACGGCCAGGGTGCGCAGATCGTCCTGGCGGATCGAGAGGACCTTGCCGTTGTAGTCACCGCGCTGGCTCTGGATCGTCGCCGCGTAGCGCTGGAGGGGACCGGCCTTCTCCGGCGGGACATGGGCCAGGCGCTCCAGCTGGAGCACGAGCTTCGGCGGCGGCTCGGCGGCCCCGCCGGGCGTGGTGCCGGGCAGGAGCTCCTGCACCGGAACGCCGTAGAAGTCCGCCAGCTCGGCAAGGCGCTGCACGGTCACGGCACGGTCACCGCGCTCGTACGAGCCGACCACGACGGCCTTCCAGCGGCCCTGCGACTTCTCCTCCACGCCGTGGAGGGAGAGGCCCTGCTGGGTGCGGATGGCACGGAGTTTGGCCCCGAGCTGTTTTGCGTATTCGCTGGACATAAGGCTCCCCGGACGCTGGAACATTACGCGGCTGAGCCGCGTGGCTGGTAACTCACTGTGAGGTTACGCAGCGTTACTTGGGTGCGTCAAGCTGAATGGTCCGGACCGGCACCTCCCGGGGGGTGGGTCAAGGCCCCCGCCGGGGCCCTGGTAACGTGGATGACGCAATTTCGACGTCCTTTAAGGTCCGTCCCGTGAGGCGGAGAAGGAGGTCCGTTTCTTATGGACGCACAGCACGACGCCACCGGCAATGCGGCACGCCCCGTTCTCGAGGCCCCCGACATCGCTCGCGTACTGACCCGAATCGCCCACGAGATCGTCGAACGCGCCAAGGGCGCCGACGATGTGGTGCTCCTCGGCATTCCGACCCGGGGCGTCTTCCTCGCCCGCCGGCTCGCCGACAAGCTCGAAGAGATCACCGGCCGAAAGATGCCGGTCGGCTCCCTCGACATCACCATGTACCGCGACGACCTCCGGCTGCGCCCCGCGCGCGCCCTGGCCCGCACCGAGATCCCCGGCGAGGGCATCGAGGGCCGCCTGGTCGTCCTCGTGGACGACGTGCTCTTCTCCGGCCGCACGATCCGCGCCGCCCTCGACGCGCTCGGCGACATCGGCCGGCCCCGTGCCGTGCAGCTCGCGGTCCTCGTCGACCGCGGACACCGCGAACTCCCGATCCGCGCCGACTACGTCGGCAAGAACCTCCCCACGTCGCTGCGGGAGACGGTCAAGGTCCAGCTCGCCGAGGAGGACGGCCGCGACGCCGTGCTGCTCGGGGTCGAGCAGTCCGCCCCGGCGGTCGAGCAGTAGCTGCCCTCCGTACGGCCGATCGCCGTACGGCGGCTTCCGCACGCCCGCATGCCTGAATCCTCCACAACCCGGAGAACACCCAGATGAAGCGCCACCTCATCTCGGCCGCCGACCTCACCCGCGACGACGCCGTCCTGATCCTCGACACCGCCGAGGAGATGGCCAGGGTCGCCGACCGGCCGATCAAGAAGCTCCCGACCCTGCGCGGCCGTACCGTGGTCAACCTCTTCTTCGAGGACTCGACCCGTACCCGCATCTCCTTCGAGGCGGCCGCCAAGCGGCTGTCCGCCGACGTCATCAACTTCTCCGCCAAGGGCTCCTCGGTCTCCAAGGGCGAATCGCTCAAGGACACCGCCCTGACCCTGGAGGCGATGGGCGCCGACGCCGTCGTCATCCGGCACGGCGCCTCCGGAGCCCCGTACCGCCTGGCCACCTCCGGCTGGATCGACGGCGCGGTCGTCAACGCCGGCGACGGCACCCACGAGCACCCCACCCAGGCCCTGCTGGACGCCTTCACCATGCGCCGCAGGCTCGTCGGGGCGGACACCGGACTCGGCAAGGACCTCGAAGGACGCCGGATCACGATCGTCGGCGACATCCTGCACAGCCGCGTCGCCCGCTCCAACGTCCACCTGCTCCACACCCTCGGCGCCCACGTCACCCTGGTGGCCCCGCCCACGCTGGTCCCCGTCGGCGTCGAGCAGTGGCCCTGCGACGTCAGCTACGGCCTCGACGAGGTGCTGCCGAAGTCCGACGCTGTGATGATGCTGCGTGTGCAGCGCGAACGGATGAACGCCGCCTACTTCCCGACCGAGCGCGAGTACTCCCGCCGCTACGGCCTGGACGGCGAGCGGATGGCGAAGATGCCCGAGCACGCCGTCGTCATGCACCCGGGCCCGATGGTCCGCGGCATGGAGATCACCGCCGAGGTCGCCGACTCCGACCGTTGCACGGCCGTCGAGCAGGTCGCCAACGGCGTCTCCATCCGCATGGCCGTGCTCTACCTGCTGCTCGGCGGTGCCGAGCCCGCCCACCCCTCGCCCGCCACCGCCCCCGCCGCCCGTACCGAGGAGACCAAGTAACCATGAGCAAGACCCTGATCCGCGGCGCGAAGATCCTCGGCGGCGACCCGCAGGACGTCCTCGTCGACGGCGAGACCGTCGCCGCGGTCGGCACCGGCCTGGACGCCGGCGACGCCACCGTGATCGAGGCCGAGGGCCTGATCCTGCTGCCCGGCCTCGTCGACCTCCACACCCACCTGCGCGAGCCCGGCCGCGAGGACTCGGAGACCGTCCTCACCGGCACCAGGGCCGCGGCCGTCGGCGGCTACACCGCCGTCCACGCCATGGCCAACACCTTCCCGGTCGCCGACACCGCCGGCGTCGTCGAGCAGGTCTGGCGCCTCGGCCGGGAGTCCGGCTACTGCGACGTGCAGCCCGTCGGCGCCGTCACCGTCGGCCTGGAGGGCAAGCAGCTCGCCGAACTCGGCGCCATGCACGATTCGGCCGCCGGAGTGAGGGTCTTCTCCGACGACGGCAAGTGCGTCGACGACGCGGTGATCATGCGCCGCGCCCTGGAGTACGTGAAGGCCTTCGACGGCGTCGTCGCCCAGCACGCCCAGGAGCCCCGCCTCACCGAGGGCGCCCAGATGAACGAGGGCGTCGTCTCCGCCGAGCTGGGCCTCGGCGGCTGGCCCGCCGTCGCCGAGGAGTCGATCATCGCCCGCGATGTGCTGCTCGCCGCCCACGTCGGCTCCCGCGTCCACATCTGCCACCTGTCGACCGCCGGCTCCGTCGAGATCGTCCGCTGGGCGAAGTCCAAGGGCTGGAACGTCACCGCCGAGGTCACCCCGCACCACCTCCTCCTCACCGACGAGCTGGTCCGGACCTACAACCCGGTCTACAAGGTGAACCCGCCGCTGCGCACCGAGGCCGACGTCATGGCCCTGCGCGAGGCGCTGGCCGACGGCACCATCGACTGCGTCGCCACCGACCACGCCCCGCACCCGCACGAGGACAAGGACTGCGAGTGGGCCGCGGCCGCCATGGGCATGGTGGGCCTGGAGACCGCGCTCTCCGTCGTCCAGCAGACCATGGTCGACACCGGGCTCATCGACTGGGCGGGCGTCGCCGACCGGATGTCCTTCCGCCCCGCCGCCATCGGCCGTCTCGAAGGACACGGCCGGCCCGTCTCGCAGGGCGAGCCCGCCAACCTCACGCTGGTCGATCCGGCATACCGTGGAGCCGTGGACCCCGCGGGCTTCGCCTCCCGCAGCCGCAACACCCCCTACGAGGGCCGCGAGCTGCCGGGCCGAGTGACCCACACCTTCCTGCGGGGCCGTGCCACGGTCGTCGACGGGAAGCTCGCGTGACAACACTCCGCCCCTTGCACCACCTGCACCACCTGGCCGCCGAGCAGAAGTCGGCGGACGTGACCGACTGGTCCGCCCGCATCAGCTGGGTGATCGGCCTGATCGTCTTCATCGCCTTCGTCTACTGGCTGATGCGCCAGGGATGGAAGTGGCGGGCGAGCCTCCAGTCCGATCTGGACGCGCTCGCGACCACCCCCGAGGGCTACGCCGACGGCGAGAAGCTGCTCACCCTGACCGGCCGCTACCACGGCTCGACCACGGCCGGGCAGTGGCTCGACCGGATCGTCGCCCACGGCCTCGGCACCCGCAGCCGGGTCGAGCTCACCCTCACGGAGCAGGGCCTGGACGTCGTACGGCCCGGCGCGACGGACTTCTTCGTCCCCGCCGCGGACCTGCGCGAGGCCAGGACCGAACGGGCCATCGCGGGCAAGGTCCTGCCCGAGGGCGGACTGCTGGTCATCACCTGGGCGCTCGGCGACCGGCTGATCGACTCCGGCTTCCGCTCCGACCACTCGGCCGACCACAGCGCGTGGATCGACGCCGTCAACCACCTCACCAGCACTACGGAAGGCACCGCACGATGACGACCTCCACCCGGGGAGCCGCCCAAGCTCCCGCCGTACTCGTCCTGGAGGACGGCCGCACCTTCCGCGGCCGCGCCTACGGGGCCGTGGGGGAGACCTTCGGCGAGGCGGTGTTCTCCACCGGCATGACCGGCTACCAGGAGACGCTGACCGACCCCTCCTACCACCGCCAGGTCGTCGTCATGACCGCCCCGCACGTCGGGAACACCGGCGTGAACGACGAGGACCCCGAGTCCAAGCGGATCTGGGTCTCCGGCTACGTCGTCCGCGACCCCGCCCGGATCCCCTCCAACTGGCGCTCCCGGCGCTCGCTGCACGAGGAGCTCGCGAGCCAGGGCGTCGTCGGCATCAGCGGCATCGACACCCGCGCCCTCACCCGCCACCTGCGCGAGCGCGGCGCCATGCGCGTCGGCATCTTCTCCGGCGACGCCGTCGCCGACGAGGGCACCCTGCTCGCCAAGGTGCGCCAGGCCCCCGAGATGAGCGGCGCCGACCTCTCCGCCGAGGTCGCCACCCAGGAGGCCTACGTCGTCCCCGCGATCGGGACCAAGAAGTTCACCGTCGCCGCGATCGACCTCGGCATCAAGGGCATGACCCCGCACCGGATGGCCGAACGCGGCATCGAGGTGCACGTCCTGCCCGCCACCGCCACGGTCGAGGACGTCTACGCCGTCGCCCCCGACGGGGTCTTCTTCTCCAACGGCCCCGGCGACCCGGCCACCGCCGACCACCCGGTCTCCGTGATGAGCGCCGTCCTGGAGCGGGGCACCCCGCTCTTCGGCATCTGCTTCGGCAACCAGATCCTGGGCCGCGCGCTCGGCTTCGGCACCTACAAGCTGAAGTACGGCCACCGCGGCATCAACCAGCCCGTGCAGGACCGCACGACCGGCAAGGTCGAGGTCACCGCGCACAACCACGGCTTCGCCGTCGACGCGCCGCTCGACCGGGTCTCCGAGACCCCCTACGGGCGGGCCGAGGTCTCCCACGTCTGCCTGAACGACCAGGTCGTCGAGGGGCTGCGCCTCCTCGACCGGCCGGCCTTCAGCGTCCAGTACCACCCCGAGGCGGCCGCGGGCCCGCACGACGCCGCGTACCTCTTCGACCGCTTCGTTTCCCTGATGGAGGACCAGCGTGCCTAAGCGCTCCGACATCCAGTCCGTTCTGGTCATCGGCTCCGGTCCGATCGTCATCGGGCAGGCCGCCGAGTTCGACTACTCCGGCACCCAGGCCTGCCGCGTCCTCAAGTCCGAGGGCCTGCGCGTCATCCTGGTGAACTCCAACCCGGCGACGATCATGACCGACCCGGAGATCGCCGACGCCACCTACGTCGAACCGATCACCCCCGAGTTCGTCGAGAAGATCATCGCCAAGGAGCGCCCCGACGCCCTCCTGCCCACCCTCGGCGGCCAGACCGCGCTCAACACCGCGATCTCCATGCACGAGAACGGTGTCCTGGAGAAGTACGGCGTCGAGCTCATCGGCGCCAACGTCGAGGCCATCAACAAGGGCGAGGACCGCGACCTCTTCAAGGGCGTCGTCGAGGCCGTCAAGGAGAAGATCGGATACGGCGAGTCCGCCCGTTCCGTCATCTGCCACTCCATGGACGACGTCCTCAAGGGCGTCGACACCCTCGGCGGCTACCCCGTCGTCGTCCGCCCCTCCTTCACCATGGGCGGCGCCGGCTCCGGCTTCGCCCACGACGAGGACGAGCTGCGCCGCATCGCCGGCCAGGGCCTCACGCTCTCCCCGACCACCGAGGTGCTCCTGGAGGAGTCCATCCTCGGCTGGAAGGAGTACGAGCTGGAGCTGATGCGCGACAAGAACGACAACGTCGTGGTCGTCTGCTCCATCGAGAACTTCGACCCGATGGGCGTCCACACCGGTGACTCCATCACCGTCGCCCCGGCGATGACCCTCACCGACCGCGAGTACCAGCGGCTGCGCGACATCGGCATCGCGATCATCCGCGAGGTCGGCGTCGACACCGGCGGCTGCAACATCCAGTTCGCGATCGACCCCACCGACGGCCGGGTCATCGTCATCGAGATGAACCCGCGCGTCTCCCGCTCCTCGGCGCTCGCCTCCAAGGCCACCGGCTTCCCGATCGCCAAGATCGCCGCCAAGCTGGCCGTCGGCTACACGCTCGACGAGATCCCCAACGACATCACCGAGAAGACCCCGGCCTCCTTCGAGCCGACCCTCGACTACGTCGTCGTCAAGGCCCCCCGCTTCGCCTTCGAGAAGTTCCCCTCCGCCGACTCCACCCTCACCACCACCATGAAGTCGGTGGGCGAGGCCATGGCGATCGGCCGGAACTTCACCGAGGCGCTGCAGAAGGCGCTGCGCTCCCTGGAGAAGAAGGGCTCGCAGTTCGACTTCACCGGTGAGCCCGGCGACAAGGCCGCGCTGCTGGCCGAGGCGGTCCGCCCCACCGACGGCCGGATCAACACCGTCATGCAGGCGATCCGGGCCGGTGCCACCCAGGAGGAGGTCTTCGACGCCACGAAGATCGACCCCTGGTTCGTCGACCAGCTCTTCCTCATCAAGGAGACCGCCGACGAGCTGGCCGCCGCCGACAAGCTCCTCCCCGAGCTGCTGGCCGAGGCCAAGCGGCACGGCTTCTCCGACGCCCAGATCGCCGGCATCCGCGGACTGCGCGAGGACGTCGTCCGCGAGGTCCGGCACGCGCTCGGCATCCGCCCGGTCTACAAGACCGTCGACACCTGCGCCGCCGAGTTCGCCGCGAAGACGCCGTACTTCTACTCCTCGTACGACGAGGAGAGCGAGGTCGCGCCCCGCACCAAGCCGGCCGTGATCATTCTCGGCTCGGGTCCCAACCGCATCGGCCAGGGCATCGAGTTCGACTACTCCTGCGTCCACGCCTCCTTCGCCCTGAGCGACGCCGGCTACGAGACCGTGATGGTCAACTGCAACCCGGAGACCGTCTCCACCGACTACGACACCTCCGACCGGCTCTACTTCGAGCCGCTCACCCTGGAGGACGTGCTGGAGATCGTGCACGCCGAGTCCCTGGCGGGCCCGATCGCCGGTGTGATCGTCCAGCTCGGCGGCCAGACCCCGCTGGGCCTGTCCCAGGCGCTCAAGGACAACGGCGTGCCCGTCGTCGGCACCTCCCCGGAGGCCATCCACGCCGCCGAGGACCGCGGCGCCTTCGGCCGGGTCCTGGCCGAGGCCGGACTGCCCGCCCCGAAGCACGGCACCGCCACCACCTTCGCCGAGGCCAAGGCCATCGCCGACGAGATCGGCTACCCCGTCCTCGTCCGCCCGTCCTACGTGCTCGGCGGCCGCGGCATGGAGATCGTGTACGACGAGACCCGCCTCGCCTCGTACATCTCCGAGTCCACCGAGATCAGCCCCACCCGGCCGGTCCTGGTCGACCGCTTCCTCGACGACGCCATCGAGATCGACGTCGACGCCCTCTACGACGGCACCGAGCTGTACCTCGGCGGCGTCATGGAGCACATCGAGGAGGCCGGTATCCACTCCGGCGACTCCGCCTGCGCGCTGCCCCCGATCACCCTCGGCGGCTTCGACATCAAGCGGCTGCGCGCCTCCACCGAGGCCATCGCCAAGGGCGTCGGCGTCCGCGGGCTGATCAACATCCAGTTCGCGCTGTCCGGCGACATCCTCTACGTGCTGGAGGCCAACCCGCGCGCCTCGCGGACCGTCCCCTTCACCTCGAAGGCGACCGCCGTCCCGCTCGCCAAGGCCGCCGCCCGCATCTCGCTCGGCGCCACCGTGGCCGAGCTGCGCGCCGAGGGCCTGCTGCCGCTCCACGGCGACGGCGGCACCCTTCCGCTGGACGCGCCGATCTCCGTCAAGGAGGCCGTCATGCCGTGGTCGCGCTTCCGCGACATCCACGGCCGCGGCGTCGACACGGTCCTCGGCCCGGAGATGCGCTCCACCGGTGAGGTCATGGGCATCGACTCGGTCTTCGGCACGGCGTACGCCAAGTCGCAGGCCGGCGCGTACGGCCCGCTGCCCACCAAGGGCCGCGCCTTCATCTCCGTCGCCAACCGCGACAAGCGCTCGATGATCTTCCCGGCCCGCGAGCTGGTCGCCCACGGCTTCGAGCTGATGGCCACCTCCGGCACCGCCGAGGTCCTCAAGCGCAACGGCATCAACGCCCGCGTGGTGCGCAAGCAGTCCGAGGGCGAGGGCCCGGACGGCGAGAAGACGATCGTCCAGCTGATCCACGACGGCGAGGTCGACCTGATCGTCAACACGCCGTACGGGACCGGCGGCCGGCTCGACGGTTACGAGATCCGCACCGCGGCCGTCGCCCGGTCGGTCCCGTGCCTCACCACGGTCCAGGCACTCGCCGCGGCCGTCCAGGGCATCGACGCGCTCAACCACGGAGACGTCGGGGTCCGTTCCCTCCAGGAACACGCGGAACATCTGACCGCGGCACGCGACTAGAGAAGCCAGCAGGGGGACACCGGAAACGGTGTCCCCCTCTTCATGAGGACACCGTGATGTACAAACTCTTCTTCCAGCTGGTCTTCAAGCGGATGGACCCGGAAGGCGCCCACCACCTGGCCTTCCGCTGGATCCGCCTCGCCGCCCGCGTCCCCGTCCTGCGCACCTTCGTGGCCGCCGCGTTCGCCCCCCGGTACAAGGAGCTGCGCACCGAGGCCCTGGGCCTGCGGATGCACGGCCCCTTCGGCCTCGCCGCCGGCTTCGACAAGAACGCCGTCGCGATCGACGGCATGGCGATGCTCGGCTTCGACCACGTCGAGATCGGCACCGTCACCGGCGAACCCCAGCCCGGCAACCCGAAGAAGCGCCTGTTCCGCCTGGTCGCGGACCGCGCGCTCATCAACCGCATGGGATTCAACAACGAGGGCTCGGCCGCCGTGGCCGCCCGTCTTGCCGCCCGCACCCCGGTCTTCCGCACCACCGTCGGCGTCAACATCGGCAAGACCAAGGTCGTCGCCGAGGCCGACGCCGCCGCCGACTACGTGAAGTCCACCGAACGCCTCGCGGCGCACGCCGACTACCTCGTCGTCAACGTCTCCTCGCCCAACACGCCCGGACTGCGCAACCTCCAGGCCACCGAGTCGCTGCGCCCGCTGCTCACCGCCGTGCGCGAGGCCGCCGACCGCACGGTCACCGGCCGCCGCGTCCCGCTGCTCGTCAAGATCGCCCCCGACCTCGCGGACGAGGACGTGGACGCCGTCGCCGACCTCGCCGTGGAACTGGGCCTGGACGGCATCATCGCCACCAACACCACCATCGCCCGCGAGGGCCTGGGTCTGACGTCCCCGCCCGACCTGGTGCGGGAGACCGGCGGACTGTCCGGCGCGCCCCTCAAGGAGCGCTCCCTGGAGGTCCTGAGCCGCCTCTACGGCCGGGTCGGCGACCGGATCACCCTGGTCGGCGTCGGCGGCGTCGAGAACGCCGAGGACGCCTGGCAGCGCATCCTGGCCGGTGCCACCCTCGTCCAGGGCTACAGCGCCTTCATCTACGAGGGCCCGTTCTACGCCCGCGCGATCCACAAGGGCCTCGCCGCACGGCTGGCCGCCTCCCCGTACGCCACCCTCGCCGACGCGGTCGGCGCCGCAACCAGGAAGGCCGTGAAATGACCCGGGAACCCTTCGGCGCACGCCTGCGCCACGCGATGGACACGCGCGGACCGCTCTGTGTGGGCATCGACCCGCACGCCTCCCTGCTCGGCGCCTGGGGGCTCCCGGACGACGTGGCGGGCCTGGAGCGCTTCACCCGTACGGTGGTCGAGGCGCTGGCCGACCGGGTCGCCGTCCTCAAGCCGCAGTCCGCGTTCTTCGAGCGCTTCGGCTCGCGCGGCGTCGCCGTCCTGGAGAAGGCCGTCGAGGAGGCCAGGGCGGCGGGCGCGCTGGTGCTCATGGACGCCAAGCGCGGCGACATCGGCTCCACCATGGGCGCCTACGCCGCGACCTACCTCGACAAGGACTCGCCGCTCTTCTCCGACGCGGTGACCGTCTCGCCGTACCTCGGCTTCGGTTCGCTGCGCCCGGCGCTGGACGCGGCCGCGGTCTCCGGCTCGGGGGTCTTCGTCCTGGCGCTCACCTCCAACCCGGAGGGCGCCGAGGTGCAGCGCGCCACCGCCGCCGACGGCCGCTCGCTGGCCCAGGTGATGCTGGACCACATGGCCGCGGAGAACGCGGGGGCCGATCCGCTGGGCTCGGTCGGCGCGGTGGTCGGGGCGACCCTCGGGGACGCCGGGGCCGACCTCGCGATCAACGGCCCGCTGCTCGCGCCCGGCATCGGCGCCCAGGGCGCGACGCCGGCGGACCTGCCGGGTGTCTTCGGCGCATCGGTCCGCAATGTCGTGCCGAGCGTGAGCCGGGGTGTGCTGCGTCACGGGCCCGATGTCGCGGGCCTGCGAGGGGCCGCCGAACGGTTCGCGGACGAGGTCCGCGCGGCCGTCACGGATGCGTGACACGGCCACGTAACAACGAGTTGACGGAATCCTGACCAAAAAACTCAGGTGTTATGCCAGGAATGTCCTGGTCGGCAGAGGCTGACCAGGACTTTTCATCTGTTCTCGCTGACTCCGGCGGCCTTGGCCGCTAGTCTCCGTCGAGGGCCAACGAGCACAGGTTGTTCGCGGCTCACCTGGTGAGGGGCTGTCCCGCCGCCTCACCGGTCCGTATCCGACAGAACGACATCCGAGGTGACGTAGGCGTGGCTCTTCCGCCCCTTACCCCTGAACAGCGCGCAGCCGCGCTCGAAAAGGCCGCCGCGGCTCGCCGGGAGCGGGCCGAGGTCAAGAATCGACTCAAGCACTCCGGCGCCTCCCTCCACGAGGTCATCAAGTCCGGCCAGGAGAACGACGTCATCGGCAAGATGAAGGTCTCCGCCCTGCTCGAGTCCCTGCCCGGCGTGGGCAAGGTCCGCGCCAAGCAGATCATGGAGCGACTCGGCATCTCCGAGAGCCGCCGGGTCCGCGGTCTCGGCTCCAACCAGATCGCATCCCTGGAGCGCGAGTTCGGCGGCAGCGCCGCCTGACGTTCTCGGGCACTCCCGAGAACCTGGATAATCGCTCCATGGCTGCAACATCCCGGGGGACGTCCCCCGTACCCCCGGACGTACGTCCGCGGCTGACCGTGCTCTCCGGCCCCTCGGGGGTCGGCAAGAGCACGGTCGTCGCGCATATGCGCAAGGTCCACCCCGAGGTGTGGCTCTCGGTGTCGGCGACGACCCGCAAGCCCCGCCCCGGCGAACGCAACGGCGTCCACTACTTCTTCGTGGACGACGAGGAGTTCGACAAGCTCATCGCCAACGGCGAACTGCTGGAGTGGGCCGAGTTCGCCGGCAACCGCTACGGCACGCCGCGCCGCGCCGTGCAGGAGCGGCTGGAGGCGGGCGAGCCGGTCCTGCTGGAGATCGATCTCCAGGGTGCCCGGCTGGTCCGCCAGTCCATGGCCGACGCCCAGCTGGTCTTCCTCGCCCCGCCGAGCTGGGAGGAGCTGGTCCGCCGGCTCACCGGCCGGGGGACCGAGGCGCCCGAGGTGATCGAGCGCAGGCTGGGCGCGGCCAAGGTGGAACTGGCCGCCGAGGCCGAGTTCGACACCACGCTCGTCAACACCTCCGTCGAGGACGTGGCACGTGAGCTGCTAGCCTTGATGCTGGAGGCTTCCGGCCACCGTGCCGGCGGCGCCTGAACGCACGACACGGGGCCCGGCCACGAGCCCCTGACTGTCAAAGATTTCTTTGATCTTCACCCCCTTCGGAAGGCAGAGAGTGTCCTCTTCCATCACCACGCCCGAGGGCATCATCAACCCGCCGATTGATGAGCTCCTCGAAGCAACCGACTCGAAGTACAGCCTCGTGATCTACGCCGCCAAGCGCGCGCGCCAGATCAACGCGTACTACTCGCAGCTCGGTGAGGGCCTCCTCGAGTACGTCGGTCCGCTCGTCGACACCCACGTGCACGAGAAGCCGCTCTCGATCGCGCTCCGCGAGATCAACGCGGGCCTGCTCACCTCCGAGGCCATCGAGGGCCCCGCGCAGTAAGCAGGAGACACACCTTCACCACAGGCCCGGCGGCCCGACCGCCGGGCCTGTGGTGTGCCCGGGGTCACCGAACCGCCCGCGCACCGGTGAGGCAGCATGGGGGAAGTACGAACGCGTACGGAGCCGAGTGCGGGGAGACGCAGTGGACAAGCCGAAGGTCGTTCTGGGGGTCAGCGGGGGCATCGCCGCCTACAAGGCGTGCGAGCTGCTGCGCCGGCTGACCGAGTCCGGACATGACGTACGGGTCGTCCCGACCGAGGCGTCCCTGCACTTCGTGGGGGCGGCCACCTGGTCGGCGCTCTCCGGGCACCCGGTCTCCACCGAGGTCTGGAACGACGTCCACGAGGTCCCGCACGTCAGGATCGGGCAGCACGCCGACCTCGTCGTCGTCGCCCCGGCCACCGCCGACACGCTCGCCAGGGCCGCCCACGGCCTCGCCGACGACCTGCTCACCAACACCCTGCTCACCGCCCGCTGTCCGGTCGTCTTCGCGCCCGCCATGCACACGGAGATGTGGGAGCACCCGGCGACCCGGGAGAACGTCGCCACGCTGCGCCGCCGGGGCGCCGTCGTCATCGAGCCCGCCGTCGGACGCCTCACCGGCGTCGACACCGGCAAGGGCCGGCTGCCCGACCCGGCCGAGATCTTCGAGGTCTGCCGCAGGGTCCTGGCACGCGGCCCCGTCGCCCCGGATCTGGCCGGCCGGCACGTGGTGATCAGCGCGGGCGGCACCCGCGAGCCGCTGGACCCGGTCCGCTTCCTGGGCAACCGCTCCTCCGGCAAGCAGGGATACGCCCTCGCCCGCACCGCGGTGGCCCGCGGGGCCCGGGTCACGCTCGTCGAGGCCAACACCCAGCTGCCCGACCCCTCCGGCGCCGACCTCGTCCACGTCGGCACCGCCGTGGAGCTGCGCGACGCCGTGCTGAAGGCGGCGGCCGACGCCGACGTCGTGGTGATGGCCGCCGCCGTGGCCGACTTCCGGCCGGCCCGCTACGAGACCGGGAAGATCAAGAAGAAGGACGGCCAGGAGCCGGCCCCCGTCGCTCTCGTCCGCAACCCCGACATCCTCGCCGAGGTCTCCGCCGAGCGCGCCGCGCCGGGGCAGATCGTCGTCGGCTTCGCCGCCGAGACCGACGACGTGCTCGCCAACGGGCGGGAGAAGCTGCGCCGCAAGGGCTGCGATCTGCTGGTCGTCAACGAGGTGGGGGAGCGCAGGACCTTCGGCTCCGAGGAGAACGAGGCCGTCGTGCTCGCGGCCGACGGCGGCGAGACCGCCGTGCCGCACGGACCCAAGGAAGCGCTTGCCGACACGGTCTGGGACCTCGTGTCGGCACGACTCGGGTGAATTTCTCGTGTCGACGCCCCGAGGGGCCCGATCCCTTGCGGGACGGGCCGGGACAAGGGCCGCGGGCGGCGTCCGGGACCCTCCGGACACCGCCCGGTGGGAGGACATAGCTCCCAAAGGGCGAGACACGGTGTCCGCTGGGCGGAGCCGACCGATAAACTGGTCCCGGACCGTGCCCGGGCGCAGCTCCCGGACGGTCCGGCCCATGATCAGCCAGCAGCCGCTGCAACCCCAGGGAGCGATGTGTCCCGCCGTCTCTTCACCTCGGAGTCCGTCACCGAGGGCCACCCCGACAAGATCGCCGACCAGATCAGCGACACCATTCTCGACGCGCTCCTGCGCGAGGACCCGACGTCGCGCGTCGCCGTCGAGACCTTGATCACCACCGGTCAGGTGCATGTCGCGGGTGAGGTCACGACCAAGGCCTACGCCGACATTCCGACCCTGGTCCGCAACAAGGTCCTGGAGATCGGCTACGACTCCTCCAAGAAGGGCTTCGACGGCGCCTCCTGCGGCGTCTCGGTCTCCATCGGCGCGCAGTCCCCGGACATCGCGCAGGGCGTCGACACCGCGTACGAGAAGCGCGTCGAGGGCGACGAGGACGAGCTCGACAAGCAGGGCGCGGGCGACCAGGGCCTGATGTTCGGCTACGCCTGCGACGAGACCCCCGAGCTGATGCCGCTGCCGATCTACCTCGCGCACCGGCTCTCCCGCCGCCTCTCCGAGGTCCGCAAGAACGGGACCATCCCGTACCTGCGCCCCGACGGCAAGACCCAGGTCACCATCGAGTACGACGGCGACAAGGCCGTCCGCCTCGACACCGTCGTCGTCTCCTCGCAGCACGCGAGCGACATCGACCTGGACTCGCTGCTCGCACCCGACATCCGCGAGTTCGTCGTCGAGCACGTGCTGACGCAGCTGGTCGAGGACGGCATCAAGCTGGACACCGACGGCTACCGCCTGCTGGTCAACCCGACCGGGCGCTTCGAGATCGGCGGCCCGATGGGCGACGCCGGCCTCACCGGCCGCAAGATCATCATCGACACCTACGGCGGTTACGCACGCCACGGCGGCGGTGCCTTCTCCGGCAAGGACCCGTCGAAGGTGGACCGCAGCGCCGCGTACGCGATGCGCTGGGTCGCCAAGAACGTCGTCGCCGCCGGACTCGCCGCCCGCTGCGAAGTCCAGGTCGCGTACGCCATCGGCAAGGCCGAGCCGGTCGGTCTCTTCGTCGAGACCTTCGGCACCGCCGCGGTCGACACCGAGAAGATCGAGCACGCCATCGGCGAGGTCTTCGACCTCCGCCCGGCCGCGATCATCCGCGACCTCGACCTGCTCCGCCCGATCTACTCCCAGACCGCCGCCTACGGCCACTTCGGCCGTGAGCTGCCGGACTTCACCTGGGAGCGCACCGACCGGGTGGACGCCCTGCGCGCGGCCGCCGGCCTGTAAGGGCCCGCTGGATTCCGTCCGTACGCGGGAGCCCGGACACCGAGCACGTTCGGTGTCCGGGCTCCCGCGCGTCCGCCCCGGGACCGGCGCCGCCGCGGGACCCGGGGCGGCTGTCAGTGCCGTCTGGTAGGGATAGGGCTGTGAGCAGCGACGACAAGCGGTCCGACGCACCCGAGCCCGGGGCGCCGGAACAGCTCGCGCTGATCCGCGAGACCGTGCGCACCGCCCAGGTGCCCCGCGCCAAGCCGCGCACCTGGCGCGGCGCCGCGCTGGCCAAGGAGCTGCCCGTCGCCCGCGTCCTGGTCAACAAGGGGGCGCTCCACCTCGACCAGTACTTCGACTACGCGGTGCCCGAGGAGCTGGACGCGGACGCCAGGCCCGGGGTGCGGGTCCGGGTGCGGTTCGGCGCCGGAGCGCGCCAGGTCCGGGGCGGACGCCGCGAGGGCGGCGGCCTCATCGACGGCTTCCTGATCGAGCGGCTCGCCGAGTCCGACTACAACGGCGCGCTCGCCGCGCTGGCCTCCGTCGTCTCGCCCGAGCCGGTCCTCGGTCCGGAGCTGCTCGTCCTCGCCCGTGCCGTCGCCGACCGCTACGCGGGCAGCCTCGCCGATGTGCTCCAGCTCGCGGTGCCGCCGAGGAACGCACGGGCCGAGGCGAAACCCTCCCCGGCCCCCCTGCCGCCCCCGCACGCCCCGGCCCCCGGGACCTGGACGCGGTACGCGCAGGGCCCCGCCTTCCTGTCCGCGTTGGCCGGCGGGGGAGCGCCGCGCGCCGTCTGGACCGCGCTGCCGGGGCCGCACTGGCCGCAGGAGATCGCCGCGGCCGTCACCGCGACGCTCGCCTCGGGGCGCGGCGCGTTGGTCGTGGTGCCCGACGGACGGGCCGCCGGCCGGGTTGACGCGGCCCTGACCGCCGCGCTGGGGGAGGGCCGGCACGCCGTGCTCACGGCCGGATCCGGTCCCGAGAAGCGCTACCGGGAGTGGCTCGCCGTGCGGCGCGGCTCCGTCCGGGCGGTCGTCGGGACCCGGGCCGCGATGTTCGCCCCCGTCGCCGACCTCGGCCTGGTCGTCGTCTGGGACGACGGCGACTCCAGCCACAGCGACGACAACGCCCCCTTCCCGCACGTCCGCGAGGTCCTGGAGCTGCGCGCCACGCACGGCCGGTGCGCGTTCCTGCTCGGCTCGGTGAGCTGCACGGTGGAGGCCGCGCAGCTCGTCGAGAGCGGCTGGGCGCTGCCGCTGCGCGCGGACCGCGAGCACCTGCGGACCGCGGCGCCGCTGGTGCGCACGGTCGGCGACGGCGAACTGGCCAGGGACGGCGCGGCCCGCGCCGCCCGGCTGCCCAGCCTGGCCTGGCAGACCGTCCGGGACGGGCTGGGCACGGGACCGGTGCTCGTCCAGGTCCCGCGCCGGGGGTACGCGCCCCGGCTGGCCTGCGAGCGCTGCCGGGAGCCCGCACGGTGCCGGCACTGCGCCGGACCGCTGGAGGCGCCCGACCAGCAGGACCTGAACTGCGCCTGGTGCGGCCGGGCCGAGACGTCCTGGCACTGCGCGGCCTGCGGCGGCCGCCGGCTGCGGGCGCAGATCGTCGGTGCCCGCCGCACGGCGGAGGAGCTGGGCCGGGCCTTCCCCGCCGTGCCGGTCCGCACTTCGGGCCGCGACCACGTCCTGGAGTCGGTCCCGGACCGGCCCGCGCTCGTCGTCAGCACACCCGGCGCCGAACCCGTCGCCGAGGGCGGTTACGCGGCGGCGCTGCTGCTGGACGGCTGGGCGATGGTCGGGCGCCCCGATCTGCGGGCGGGCGAGGAGGCCCTGCGCCGCTGGATCGCGGCCGCGGCGCTGGTGCGCGGCCGGCCCGACGGCGGCACGGTCGTGGTCGTCGCCGAGCCGACGCTGCGCCCGGTGCAGGCGCTGGTGCGCTGGGACCCCGTCGGCCATGCGCGGCGCGAACTGGCGGACCGGGCCGAGCTGGGCTTTCCGCCGGTGTCCCGGATGGCGTCGGTGGCGGGGGCGCCGGAGGCCCTTGCCGCCTTCCTGGCCGCCGCCGAGCTGCCGTCCGACGCCCAGGTGCTCGGCCCCGTCCCGGTGCCCGCCGCCGGGGCGGGACGCCCCCGCCGCCCCTTCGAGGCACCGGCCGGCCAGAGCTGGGAGCGGGTCCTGATCCGCGTGCCCCCCGGCAGCGGGGCGGCGCTGGCGGCCGCGCTCAAGAGGGCCCGGGTCTCGCGCCCGGGGAACGGCGCGGGTGCGGTGCGGATCCGGGTGGACCCGCCGGACATCGGGTGAGCGGTGCGGCGCGCGCGGTGTGTCCGCGCGTGCTCCCGGCCGTGGGCGTCGCCGAGGGCCGGGGTGAGAGGGCCGGACCCGGGTTGGATCCGCCGGGCCCCGCGTGAGGGGTGCGGCCCGCTCGGTGTCGCCGTGTGCGCCGATGTCTTCGTGGACCCCGTGGCGGAGGTTCCGGTGCCCGTCGCCGGAGGGGCACCGGAGGAACGTTCCGCCGCAGAGGTACGAGTGACCGGCCGGGGGGAGCGCCGCGCGCCGTCTGGACCGCGCTGCCGGGGCCGCACTGGCCGCAGGAGATCGCCGC